>JAJXVS010000324.1 GCA_021782015.1 bacterium
AATATCATCGCCGGCGGCGCCGCCTCGTCCGCCGAAGGTCTGGAGTTCGAGATTGCCCCGCCCGTCGTCGTCCGCGGCCCGAATCATCGCATCGATTGGCCGGCGATCGGGCCTGTCATTTCGATGACTTTTTCTTCTTCGGTGGGCCCTTTCGAAGTGGCGGTCTGCGCGAAATCCTAGCGGGCTCGCCGGGGTGGCGGGGGGGCTCGCCGGGATGGCGGGGGGGCTCGCCGGGGTGGCGAGTGGGCTCGCCGGGGTGGCGAGTGGGCTCGCCGGGGTGGCGAGCGGGCTCGCCGGGGTGCCGAGCGGGCTCGCCGGGGTGGCGAGCGGGCTCGCCCCGACTGGAGCCGCTTTTCAGGGCCGCCGAGAAGGCTCGTGGCGGTGGACTTTCGAATCGCATCGCCTCTCCTGAAGAGGGGTGAACGAGTTCGAGGAGGGTCGCGTGAAGCATCAGCCTCCCGCCGGGGTCCCTCCGCGAGCCATAGCGCTCATCTCCTGCCACGGGGTGGCCGATCGAGGCGAGTTGCACGCGAATTTGATGGCGCTTCCCCGTTTCCAGCCTGACCTCAACAAGCGAATAGCCTGAACCGCCTCCGATCAGGGTCCAGGAACCCAGCGCGTGCTGGGCCCCCTGCTCCCCCGGTCTTGCGACGCGCATTCGCGAGGGCCCGGCCTCGACGAGCCAGGAATCGAGGCTGCCCTCGGCGGCGCCCATGTCGCCTTCGACGAGGGCGACGTAGAGTCGATCGCGGGCCCTCTCGGCCCATTCGTCCATTAGGACCTTTTTGGCCCGCGCGTTGCAGGCCACGACCATCACTCCCGAGGTGTCTCGATCGAGGCGGTGCACGACGGCGGCCCTCGCCCGGGGATTGCGGCGCCTGAGCCTTTCGGTGACGAAGTCGAGGACCGTGCGTCCCCTTCCGCCCTCCGGAGCGATTACCGGAAGCCCCACGGGCTTGTCGAGAACGACGATGTTCTCGTCCTCGTAGATGACCAGGGGTAGGCCGGGCCGCCGCCCCTCATCGTCGCCGCGCCTGCCCCTTTGACCGCGGCCGCCGTCGCCGCCCTCCATGGGGCCGCCACCATGGCTGCGACTGCCGCGGCCGCCCTCCATGGGGCCGCCTCCATGGCTGCGACTGCCGCCGCCGCCTTCTCTTCCGTACTTCTGCATGCCCCGAGGTTAACGATGTAAAAGAATCGCGTCGCCCCTTCACCAGAGCATTCGGGGAAAAGTAGGCTGACCTGCCCCGACGCGCCATCGCCCCGACGAGCCACCGCGCCGACGCGCCGATGCCCCGATGGCATGGCCGCAAGCCGGGCACGAAGGAGTTTCACCACGGCCCGATCGACTTCGAGCGTTTATGTCCACGCCTTCGCCCTCCCATTTCTGGGAGCCCTCGCCTTTCTCACGATCGAATCGGCCTCCGACCTCTTCCAGCCGACCATTATGGCCTGGATCGTCGATCGCGGCATCGCCGGCCGCGACTTGGGTCTCGTGCTCCGCTATGGGCTCCTCATGCTGGCCGTCACCGCCCTCGGCGCGGTGGGATCCGTGGGGCGCAACATCATCGCGAGCCGGGTTTCCTGGCAGTTCGCCTCCCGGCTCCGCCTCGACCTCTTCAAGGCCACCCTGTCGATGGGCTTTCGCGACCGGGAGGCCTTCGACGAGGCTTCGCTCGTCACGCGACAGACAAACGATGTGACGCAGGTCCAGGCCTTCGTCAACGGCATGATGCGAATTTTCGCGAAGGCTCCCATCATCGGCGTCGGCTCCGTGATCATGGCCGCCATCCTCGAACCCAGGCTCGCCCCGATCTTCCTCGTCGTCGTGCCCCTGGCTTCCCTGGTGATCTGGATCAACCTCAGGACGGGCTACGGTCGTTTCAATCGCGTCCAGAGCGCCCTCGACCGGGTGTCCGGCCGCGTGCGCGAGTTCCTTTCGGGGGTTCGCCTCGTCAAGGCCTGGGGCCGCGAGGGGCGCGAAGCATCGCTTTTCGCGGAGGCCAACGGCGAACTCGCCGGGGCGACGACGGCCGCGCTCCGCGTGATGGCCCTCCTCAACCCGGCCGCCGCCCTCACCGTCAACCTCGGCCTCGTCGCCATACTATGGATGGGCGGGTACGGCGTCAGGGCCGGTTCGATTCCCGTCGGCCATGTCATCGCCTTCGCCACCTATCTCTCGCGATTTTTATTCGCAATTACGATGATTACCGCCGTCTTCACCTCCTTCGTCCGGGCCCGCGTGTCTTGGATGCGTGTCGCCGAGGTGCTCGAGGCGCCGAGGGGCGAAGCGGAGGCCCTCGGTGACGGCGCGGCGGAGGTCCGCGGCGAAGGCGCCGCGAAGGTCCACAGCGACAGAAAGCGGCGAGGCGAAGGAAGGCGGCGCGGGCCCTCTGTCAGCCTCGAGAATCTTTCATTCCATTATTCGGGGGCGAGCGAGCGTCCGGTTCTCGACCGCATCGATGCACGCTTTGAGGGCGGGGCCATGACGGCCATCGTCGGCCCCACGGGCTCGGGTAAATCGAGCCTCGTGAGCCTCTTCCCTCGCTTCCACGAGCCCTCCTCCGGCAGGATTCTCTTCGATGGGCAGGATATCGCCGCGATGGATTTCTCGGCACTTCGTTCGCGTCTCGCCCTCGTGCCGCAGAGGAGCGTCCTCTTCGCCGGCACGATAGCCGAAAACCTCAGGCACGGGAGGGCGGGGGCGAGCGACGCCGAAGTCGAGGCGGCCGCGAGGATGGCGGGGGCCCACGAGTTCGTTGCGGCCTTGGAAAAGGGCTACGGCACCCATCTCGGGCAGGGCGGCGTCAATCTCTCGGGGGGACAGCGGCAGCGCCTCGCCCTCGCCCGGGCCCTCCTCCGCGCGCCGGAGATTCTCGTCCTCGACGATACGACGAGCGCGGTCGACGCGGTCACGGAGGCGGCCATCCTCGCCTCCCTTGCGCGACTAAAGGGCAGTACTACGATCATCTTCGTCACCCAGCGCGTCGCGGCGGCCCGCCAGGCCGACAGCATCGTGGTCCTGGAGGGCGGCAGGGTAGCAGGCGCCGGCCGTCCGACCGACCTGGCCCGCGGGGAGGGCGTCTTCCGCGACATGATCCTCGCCCAGCTCGGCAGGGAGGCCCTCGATGCCCTCGCCTGAAATCCGCGCCCCGAACGGCGTCAGGGCCGAGGAGGGCCCGAAGTCCGGCCTGCAGGGCGGCCTCGGCCATCGGGGCATGCCCGGCGGCGGGGCGGCCCGCTTCGCCAACCATCAGCGTCCCGGCTCGGCCCGCGCCACGATCGCCCGCCTCGTAAAGCTGTTCCGCCCCGAATTCCGTCCCCTGTCTGTCATCCTCGTCTTCACCCTCACGGAACTCGCGACGAACGTGGCCTCTCCATGGTTCACGGGGCGGGCAGTCGATGCGATGTCGAAGGCTCCCGGAGCCGTCGGCGGCGATTTTATGCGCCCCACCGTCCTCCTCCTTTTCGCCGTCGTCGCGGGAGCCCTCTCCTCGACGATTTCGGGCTGGATCATGGCCGGGCTCTCCCAGCGCCTCGTCCGCGGCCTGCGCAGGTCCCTGTTCTCCTCCTTCCTCGCCCTGCCACTGGCCTTCTTCGACCGGCGGAGCCACGGCGACCTCATGAGTCGGGTGGCCAACGACGTCGACGCGGTGAGCGTCACCCTAACCCAGTCCTCGATCCAGCTCGTCTCGAGCGGCCTCACCATCGTCGTCACTCTCGTCGTAATGCTTATAATCAATCCCCTGCTCACCTTCGCGAGCCTCATCCCCGTGCCCTTCGTCTTCCTCCTC
>JAJXVS010000325.1 GCA_021782015.1 bacterium
GTCGGAACTCGTACCCGGCCTCGCGACGAGCTGGGACGTTTCGAAAGACGGCCTCGTCTACACCTTCCATCTTCGCAAGGGCGTGAAATTCTCAAACGGAGAAACCTTCAAGGCCGACGATGTGCTCTTCACCTTCGATCGCATGCTCAATCCGGCCACCAAGGCCCTCAACACGGACTTCCTCGACATGATCGCCGGCGCCTCGGACAGGATGGCCGGCAAGGCCGATTCGACGAGCGGCCTCAAGGTCATCGACGACAACACGATCCAGATCACTCTCGGCAAACCCTTCGCTCCCTTCCTCGCCAACCTCGCGACGCCGGCCGGTTCGATCTACAACCGCAAGGCGACCGTGGCGGCCGGTGACCAATTCGGCCTCGATCCCGCCAAGACCGTCGGAACGGGCGCCTTCATCATGGAGTCCTGGACGGTCAACGACTCGGTCAGACTCAAGGCCAATCCCTCCTATTTCCGCGGCAAGCCCGGCCTCGCGGGCATCGAAATCAAGGTAGTGCCCGACGCCAATACCGAGCGCCTCATGTTCGAAACCGGCGAACTCGATGTACTCGACCTGGACAACGCCCGATCCCAGGTCCCCTACTTCCTCGGCTCCGATAAATGGAAGGGCTCCATCGCGAGCGGCCCCCGCGTCGGCATTTACTACTATGCCCTCAACGAGAGCATCAAACCCCTCGACAAGGTAGAGGTGCGCAAGGCCCTGCAGATGGGCATCGACCGCAAGACCCTCCTCGACAAGCTCTACGACGGCAAGGGCTCCCTCGAAAACGGCATATTCCCCAAGGGCCTCCTCGGCCACAATCCGGCCCTCCCCGCCATCGCCTACGACCCCGCCAAGGCGAAGGCCCTCCTCGCCAAGGCCGGTTACCCCGACGGTTTCGACATGGAAATTTCCCAGGTCACCGACAGCCCCTCGACCCTCAAGCTCAACGAGGCGGTGCAGGCCATGCTCGGCGAGATCGGCGTGCGGGTGAAGATCACGCAGATGGACTCGGCGAGCTGGTTCGCCACCCGCAAGCAGGGCCAGCTGCCCAGCTACGAGGCCAACTGGTCGGCCGACTACAACGATCCGGACAATTTCATCTACACCTTCTTTTCCGAGAAGAACACGGTCGCCCGTTCCTTCAATTATGACAACAAAGACGCCTTCGCCAAGCTCGAGGCGACGCGGACGATGACCGACCAAAAGGAACGCATCAAGATCTACCAGGAGCTCGAGAAGACGATCGTCCAGAAGGACGCCGCCTGGATCCCGCTCTTTTCCCTCGATCACCTTTTCGTCCTCCAACCCCGCGTCAAGAACTTCAAGGTTTCCTGGAACGGCTGGAGCGACATGCCCTATTACGGAATAAGCCTTTCCAAGTAGTACGATTCGGCGCAAAACCCCATCGATGGCCCCCGACGGCATCGATGGGCCCCGCGCCGGCGTCGTGCGACATCCCGCCATGACCGCCTACCTGATCAAGAAGATCCTTCTCGCCATTCCCGTCCTCTTCGGGATGATGCTGATAACCTTCCTCCTCCTCAATGTCCTGCCGGGCGACCCGGTGACGCTGATGATGAAGGAACACATCAGCGTCGATGTCGTGGCGCGCGTGCGGGCCCAGATGCATCTCGACGACCCGATCGCGATCCGCTTCCTGCACTTCCTGGGCGGAGCCCTGACGGGCGACTTCGGCGTGTCCTACAAGCTCAACCGGCCCGTTTCCTACCTCCTCGCCTCGGCCTTTCCTAACACCCTGATCCTGGCCCTCGCCGCGGCCCTCGTCTCCTGGATCATCGGCATTCCCGCGGGCATCGTCTCGGCGGCCAGGCGCGGATCGGCCCTCGACAACTCGCTGATGGGATTCTCGGTATTGGGCGTTTCGATGCCCGTGTTCTGGACGGGACTCCTCTTTCAATACCTCTTCTCGCTCAAGCTCCATCTCCTCCCGGTCGCCGGCTTCAAGGGGCCGGAGTACCTCATAATGCCGGCGATCGTGCTCGGCTGGAGCTCGGCGGGGACCATCGCCCGCCTCACCCGATCGAGCCTCCTCGAAATCCTGCGACACGATTACATCCGCACGGCTAGGGCCAAGGGACTCACCGAGGGCAAGGTGGTGACGGCCCACGCCCTCAAGAACGCGATGCTGCCCGTCGTCACGGTGATGGCCCTTCAGGTTTCGGGCCTTCTTTCGGGCGCCGTGATAACCGAGAGCGTCTTCGGCATCCCCGGCATCGGCCGCATCGCCGTGAACGCGATTTCGAGCCGCGACATGCCCCTGCTCCAGGGCTCGGTCGTGCTCACGACATTTCTCGTGGTCTTCGGCAACCTGGCCGCCGATATCATCTACTCGTACCTCGATCCTCGCATCAGGTATGGCGCACAGGAGGCTGGAAAATGAGGGCTGACAGAAGTGCCAAGGCCGCCGGGAACACGGCCGCGAGGGGGAGGGTCGGCGAAGGTGGAGCGATCGACGCAGGCCTCGCGGACGAGGACCTCGCCCTCCCCTCCTCGCGGCCCGCCCTCCTTGAGATTCTTTCATCCTTCGCCGAGAACCGGCTCGCGGTGATCGGCGCGGTCTTGGTCATCGCAATTGTCTGCATCGCCCTGGCGGCGCCCCTGGTCGCCCCCTACGATCCCTACAAGGTCGACCTCGATGCCCAGTTTCTCGCGCAGAGCCTGGCCCACCCGGTCGGCACCGACATGTTCGGCCGCGACGTCCTGTCCCGCATCATCTACGGCGCGAGGATCTCCCTCCTCGTCGGACTCGTGCCGACCAGCATCTCGATGCTGATCGGCATCGTCATGGGCCTCGTCTCCGGCTATTTCGGCAAGCGCGTCGATTTCGCGATCATGATGCTCGCCGACATGGTCCTGTCCTTCCCCTCCCTTCTCCTCGCGATGATCGTCATGTACACCCTTGGCGCCAGCCTCCTCAACATCTTCATAGCACTGAGCGCCGTAGGCTGGGCGGGCACGGCGCGGGTCGTTCGGTCGCAGACGCTCTCGATCAAGCACAAGGAGTTCGTCGAGGCCTCGCGGGCCATCGGCACCGGAAGCCTGGCCATCATGCTGAAGCAGATCCTGCCGAACTGCCTGCCCCAGTTGCTCGTCCTGTTTACCCTCAACATTCCCTCCTCGATCCTCTCCGAGGCGAGCCTGAGCTTTCTCGGCGTCGGCGCCCAGCCGCCGGCCGCGAGTTGGGGCCTGATGGTGTCGATCGGCCGCGAATATCTGTTCAACGCGCCCTGGGTCGCGATCGCGCCGGGGGTGGCGATCCTCGTGACGGTGTTGGCCTTCAACTTCATGGGCGACGGCCTCCGCGACGCCCTCGATCCCTGGCTCAAATCATGAACGGGGCGACCATGACGGAACCCCTCCTCGACCTGCGAGGATTGCGGACCCAGTTCACTACCAAGCGCGGCGTGATTCCGGCCGTGGACGAGGTGAGCATCAGGGTCGGCAAGGGAGAATCGGTCGGCATCGTGGGCGAATCGGGCTGCGGAAAGAGCGTCACCCTTCTTTCGCTCCTTCGCCTCATCTCGCCCCCCGGCCGGATCGTCGGGGGGAGCGCCCGGTTTTGCGGCGAGGACCTTCTCTCCCTCTCCGAACGCGGTATCCGCGAAATCCGGGGCCGGGACATCGCGATGATTTTCCAGGAGCCGATGACCTCCCTCAATCCCGTCTATACGATAGGAAAGCAGGTAGCCGAGTCGCTCAGGTACCATCGCTCGGGCCTGGGCGCGCGCGAGGTCCGCGAAGCGGTGACAGGCATGTTCGC
>JAJXVS010000326.1 GCA_021782015.1 bacterium
CTCGGTGCCACTCATCCTTGTCCTTGCATGGATCCATTCGCTTCCACTCGCCATCTTCGCCTACCTGTTCCGCCAGGCCCTGATGAATCTCGCGACACCGATCCAGGACATCTTCCTCCTCGAACTCGTGCCCGCCTCGCGGATGATTTTCCTCAATGCCATTAGGACCCTCGTCTGGAACGCCTCGTGGACCATCGCGGCCCGCTTGTCGGGCTGGTTCATCTGGAAGGGCGGCTTCGGCCCCTCCTTCACCCTGACAGCCATCCTCTATACCCTCGGCACCGCCTTCTTCTGGCTCTTTTTCATTCGCCGCTGGAGCTCCCGGCCCCCTCACCGAGCCCAACTCCCCGCCTGAACTCCGACAGCCCCAAGCCCCTCCCGGCTCCCCGCCTGAACTCCCGCAGCCCCAAGCCCCCCACCCGGCCCCCTCGCCGCGCCCGGCCCCGACTGATCTATTCGCCAGTCCCGCGCGCGATCACCTCGAGCACAATCGGCAAGTGGTCGGACCAGCCCGAAGCCTTCGCGTTCGACCAGGCTATCGGCGCGCCCTTATCGTCGACCAGACCCTCCGAAAGCACGCCAAAGCCACGGTAATCGAGGCCCCTGCCGTCAAGCAGGCCGGGCGACAGGATGAAGCCGTCGATCCTCTCGCGAAGGCCCCGATGCATATAACTATAGCCTTTTGAATCGTCCCAGGGACTGAAGGCCACAAAAGATTCAATTGGTTCTTTCATCGCGCCTTCCTGCGGGGCCTCGCCCGCTGGCGCACCCCCACCTGCCATCGCACCCCCACCTGCCAGCGCACCCCCGCCCGCCATCGCACCCCCACCTGCCATCGCACCCCCGCCCGCCATCGCACCCCCGCCCGCCATCGCACCCCGGCCCGCTAGCGCTCCCCCTGCAGCAAGTGAGGCGCGCCCCGCCAGGGCAATCGAGCCGGGCGCGGCGTCGGCAGCCCTGGCGGGCATGAAGGCCGTCGGGTAGCGACCGCCCACCCGCGCGTGCTCGTCGGGGCTCTCGTTGAAGTCCCCGCAGGCGATGACGGCGAGTCCTGGCGTCGCCGCCGCCGCCTCGGCCGCAATTCTCGCGAGGAGTCGGGCCGACTCGATGCGCGAGCCCTCGGTTTGTTCCGCCCCCTCGAGTTTCGACTTCCAGTGATTGACCAGGATGGCGAAGGGAAATCCCGATTGGGAGAAGCGGGCCTCGAGAATGGGGCGTTCGCGGCCCGTGCCAAGGTCGAGCCCCCAGGCGCGGGCATTCTCGATGGGCAGGCGGGCGAGAAGTCCGAGACCTATCGCCGCTCCGGGGGCCTTCGCGTAGGCGCTGTACCGGTAGCCGCATTTCGATAATGGGCCCTTGGCGAGGTCGTCGAGAATCGACTTCTTCTCGACCTCGACGAGGCAGAGAATGTCGGGGCCGGGAGGTCCTGGCTGGGCAGGCTGGCCTGGCATGCCCGCCTCGCGGGCGCGGAGGATGACTCCCGCAAGGGCTTCGAGGCGGGCCCTGTATCTGGCCTCGCTCCAGCTCCCTCTTTCGATGGAATACTCAGAGTATTCGGTCCCGTCGTCGACGGCATCGAAAAGCGAAAGGACATTCCAGCTCATGACGAGAAGGGTCGACTCAGCCCTGGCCCGAGCCGAGGATTCAGTGGGAGAGCAACAGGAAACGAGGAGCGAGAGACCGGCCGCGACGCAGGCGGCGGCGATGGACTGGAGCTGCTTCATGCATCTCCAACGTCATCGCCTGCCGCGAACGCTTCAAAGTCCCAGATCGATTCTTGTTTTTCCTATTTTGGAGATCAGGCCGTAGGCGAGGGCCTCGTCGGCGTTCATCCAGTAATCGCGGTCGGTGTCCTTGACCACCCGTTCGAGGGTCTGGCCCGTCTCCTCCGCAATGATGCGGTTGATCCGGTCGCGGGCCTTCTCGAGTTCGCGGGCGTGGATCTCGATGTCCGTCGCCACGCCCCGAATGCCCGAGAGGGGCTGGTGGATGAGGTAGTGGGAATTGGGAAGACCAAAACGCCTTTCCCTGGGCACGGCGAGGAGGATGAGGGCCGCCGCCGACGCGACGAGTCCCATGCCGAGGATGCGGACGGGCGCCTTCACAAAGCTGATCATGTCGAAAATCGCGAAGCCCGCGTCGACGTCTCCTCCGGGCGAATCGACGAAGAGATTGATCGGATCGTCGCCCAGGCTTTCGAGGAGGAGGAGTTGGCGGATGATCTTTTCGCCCTGATCCTTGTCGATCTCGCCCGTAAGAAGGATGGTCCTTGTCTTGAGGAATTTTTCCGCGAGGGCGTCGTCGGGCTTGCGCTGTTTTTCTTCCTTCTCTTCCTCTTCACCGTCGGCGAGGGGGCCACGGGGCATATCGAACTTCATCGGGATCTCCTTGGAAGGGGTCGGCGGGCCGAGAGCCTGTCGGACTTTGCATCGCGCACAGCACAGAATGCCAAGTCCGGCGCCTCCTTGGCTTAGCCGACGATTTCGTTCAATATACCGACGGAGTCGGAATCGGCCAAGCCCAGAGTCGAGACCAAGGCAAGACTGAGTCGGAACCAAGGCGAGACTGGGTCGCCCTCATGTCCAGAACGGGGTCGCGCCACCCATTCGCCTCAATGGACAGGGCTGCATGCCCCTTGTTCCAAAGGGCCTAATATAGTATTTTCCCGATATTGAACCTCAGGGGGTTGTATGAGAGTTAATCGTGCCGCCGTGGCCATCGCGGCAGGTATTGCCTTCCTTTCTTTCGCCGCTTGTTCAAAGCCGGCCGCGGCCGCTTCGGCAGCGCCAGAGTCCACACCGACCGCAACCAGCCAGGCGGCGACGGCTGCCCAGGGCGGCGGCCAGGCCACCCAGTCAGGCGACCAAGCCATAGCCCAGACAGCCTCGGCAGTCACAAGCTCAAGTGCGAACGGCCAGACCGGAGGGGCGAGCGCCCCCGGCGCCGCTTCGAATCAGGTACCGGCAGCGTCGGTTTCCGCAGCACCCAAGCCCTGGTACGCCGATAGCCTCGAAAAACTCGGTTTCTATGTCTTCCCCAACCCCGTCGATGTCGGCGATTTCACGGTGCAATCGCCCAATGGCGCTTCGATGAGCCTCTCGAAGGCCAAGGGCAAGCTCGTCCTCCTTAACTTCTGGGCGACCTGGTGCCCGCCCTGCCGCGCAGAGATGCCTTCGATCCAGAAACTCTGGGACAAGCGCAAGGACAAGAACTTCACCATCATCGCGGTGAGCGTCGGCGAGCAGAAGGACACGGTGACGAAATTCGTCGCGGACAATCATTATAGTTATCCCATTTTCATAGACCCGACAGGCCAGCTCGGGACGGCCTTCAATGCCTCGTCGATCCCGACGACCTACATCATCGACAAGACCGGCAAGGTAATTGCGGGAACCCAGGGCGGGCGCGAATACGACAGCGCGGCCGTTCTCGCCGCCTTCGACGAACTCATGGCGAAATGAGCGATCCGGGCATATTCGCGGCCTTCGGCGCAGGGCTCCTTTCCTTTCTCTCGCCCTGCGTCCTGCCCCTGATCCCCGCCTATCTCTCCTTCATTTCCGGCTATGGCCTGGCCGACATTCGAAGCGGCAACGGGCGAGGCCGGGTCATGGTCCGGACCCTCGCCTTCGTCCTGGGCTTTACCATAGTCTTCGCCGTCCTCGGTGTCCTTTTCGCCGGAGGGGGGGCCCTCCTTGGCGGCGGCACCCCGAAACTCGGCCTCCAGGCGGCCGGAGGCATCTCGCCCCTCAAGGTCGTGATGATCGTCGCCGGAGCCGTCGT
>JAJXVS010000327.1 GCA_021782015.1 bacterium
AATCCGCTCCGGATAGGGGTCCCCGTTCCGGACATCCCGATCGGCGCCGATATCGGCCCTTTCCAGTGACCCCTTCGTGCAAATCGTGCCGATGCCGCCCAGAAGGTCCTCCTCCCACCGCCAAGCGAGTTGTGCGTCGATGGGGAGCCTCATGGAGGACAGATCGGGCCCGTTGTCTACTTCTTCGAGGCAATAGACAATCGGGCCGCGCCGGAGGGCGACCTTTTCCCTGTCCGCTTCGATTCTACGGTCCGCATAAATCCTCTGGGGCCTCATCTCCATTTCGAGCTCGAGCCTGTCGCCGCCTGACCAGAGCCTTGTCACGCGGCAATATCCGTCGGCTCCCTTCGCTGCTCCCTCGGTCCTTCCGTTTATCTTAACAGTGAAGGCTGAACACCACTTTGGCACGCGAAGGGCGATGGTGAATTGCATTTCAGTCTGTTCTGGAAAGGCCAGGGTGACCCTGCCATCCCATGGATATCGAGTGACCTGACGCATGCAGATTTTGTGGCCCCCGAGCTCAAATTCAAGGACCCCTTCGTGGTAGAGATCGACGAACAGGCAATCCCCTGATAGGTGGTACAGGTGTTCTCCCAGCGACGCGACGGTTCGCGCGATATTGGGAGGGCAACATGCGCACCCGTACCATTTTTGCCGACGGTATTTCACATGCTGCAGACTGGGATTTCCATCGCAGCGCCTGGGCTCCACCTCCAGCGGATTGACGTAGAAATAGCTTTCGCCGTCGAGTCCGATCCCGCTCAACAATCCATTGTAGAGGATTCGTTCCATGACATCGACGTATTTGGTACTTTCATTGAGCCTTGTCATCCGCGATGAGAAAAGAAAGAGCCCGATGGATGCGCAGGTCTCGGCATATGCGGTGTCGTTGGGGAGGTCGAAGTCGGAGGCGAAGGACTCCAGCGTCGCTGAGGCGCCGATGCCTCCGGTCACGTACATTTTCCTCGCGGTCGCGCTCTCCCACAGCCGGTCGCAGGCCTTGGCGAGGTCCTCATCGCCCTTTTCGCTCGCGATGTCGGCCATGGCGATATAGAGATACATGGCCCTGACCGCGTGCCCCACCGCTTCACGCTGCTGTCTGACGGGGATGTGGGCCTGGAAGTACTCCAGCGGCTGGCCCGCTCCCCATATCGGGGCGAAGCCCGGAGCCTTGGCCTCAAGCTCAAAGAACTTGGGGTCCGTCCCTCTTTCTTCGATAAAATAAAGGGCGAGGTCGAGGTACCTGGCCTCGCCCGTCAACCTGGCCAGCTTCACGAGGGCGAGCTCCACCTCTTCGTGGCCGCAATACCCCCGGATTTTGCCCTTTTCCCTGCCGAATTTCGAATCGAGATGATCGGCGAGACGCGTGGCCACCTTCAAGATTCGCGTGTCCCCCGTGCTGCGGTGAAGGGCGACGGCCGCCTCGATAAGGTGGCCGGCGCAATACAGTTCGTGGGCCTCCCTCAGGTTCTTCCACTTGCCCGGGGGATCCTTGACAATGAAATAACTATCAAGATAACCGTCCGGTTGCTGTGCTCGCTCGAGGATGTCGATCGATTCGTTCACCCATGCCCGCAATTGCGCGTCATCAGGTCTTTTCTCAGCAAGGAGGTACCCGGCCGCCTCCAGCCACTTCGCGACATCGCTGTCCTGGAAAACCATGCCCTCATGCCGGCCCTCCGCGAGGCCCGCCGCTATCCTGAGGTTCTGGATCGAGTGGCTTGGCGGCGCGTCAGGGATTTCATCGTTCATCGCCTTCCATTGCTGCGGCACGGTCTTTGTCCGGATCAGCTCCTGAAAGTCATGGAGAAAACCAGCTTCGATCCTGGCGTGAAGATACCGGCGATTCTCAGGTCCGGTTTGCATGGCGCCACTCCCCTTTGCCGCGGTGAAATCGTGATGCCTGAAAGGCATGGGTTATCGAAAAGTCGGATCGAGGTCCCTTAAGGAGCCAGCCGGATGACGTTCCACGACAGGGGCTCCAGCGTCGCGGTAAGTCTGTCGCCATCTACCCTGGCCTTTCCGCTCGCGGTCACCGGCATGACTTCATTGGGCTTGCTCGCGCTATTGACCGCCTTGACGTTCCGATGGGTCATTTCCAGGTGCTCCACGACCTTCAGACCCTGGAAGCCGCCGAGTCTGCCTTCGAGTTCCAGCCTTTCATCCTGGGATCTGTTCACAGCGAACAGGCTCACCCCACCGGTTCTTTGCGACGCGACGGCGACTGCATCGAGATAGGGCACCTCGCCGAACTGCTTCGTCGGGTAAAGCGGCGATTCCGATCGAACGTCCAATACCGTCCCCCTGCCGTACTTCGAGGCGTGCAAAAAGGGATAGAAAATCGTCTGTCGCCAGGCCGGACCGCCATTTTCCGTCATAATTGGCGCTATCACATTCACGAGCTGGGCGAGGCAGGCGATCTTGACGCGGTCGGCGTTCTTGAGAAGGGTGATCAGGAGGCTTCCCACCACCAGGGCGTCTTCGAAGGTGTAGGTGTCCTCGATGAGGGCCGGACCGACTTTCCAGGCTTCGATGGCCGGATCAGGGAAGGTCGACCGGAACCAGACATTCCATTCGTCGAATGAGAGATTGATGGTCTTCTTGCTACGCTTCTTCGCCTTTACGAAATCGCAGGTCGAAACGACGGATTTGATGAAATCATCCATGCCTTGTGAGCATCCGAGGAAATTTCCCAGATCGTTGTCGCGATTGCCGTAATAGCTATGAAGAGACAGGTAGTCCACGGCATCGTAGCTCTCTTCGAGCACGGTGGCCTCCCAGGCGGGGAAGGTGGGCATCTGGTTGTTGGAACTGCCGCTGACCACGAGCTCGAGCGATGGGTCGAAATACTTGAGTACCTTCGCGGCCTCGTTGGCGAGCTTTCCATATTCATCGGCCGTCTTGTGACCGATCTGCCAGGGGCCGTCCATCTCGTTTCCCAGGCACCAAAGCTTGATTCCGTAGGGCGACTCGACCCCGTGGCTCTGGCGCAGGTCGCTCCAGTACGATCCGCCCGGATGGTTGCAATACTCGACGAGGTTCCGCGCGGCGTCTATGCCCCTGGTGCCGAGGTTTATGGCCAGCATGGGGGAGGTTCCGGCTGCCTTTGTCCATTTCATGAATTCATCCAGACCGAAGGTATTGGGTTCCAGACTGCGCCACGCCAGGTCGAGGCGGCGGGGTCGCTTTTCCTGCGGGCCGACCGAATCTTCCCAATTGAAACCCGAAACGTAGTTGCCGCCGGGGTACCTCACGACCGGGACGTCGAGTTCCCTGACCAGGTCCAATACGTCCTTTCTGAATCCACGGGCATCTGCCGCCGGGTGGCCGGGTTCGTAGATGCCGCCGTAGACCGCCCTGCCGAGGTGCTCGATGAAGGATCCGAACAGACGGTCATCGGTTTCCGCGATCCTGTACGCATTGTCGATATAGAACTTGCCTTTCATGTCTTCCTCCATTCGATTAATTGTAAATTCCAAGGGGCGGGAACTCGAAGGAATTCTCGCCGTCGGAAAAATCGTCTTATCGAGGCCGTCGCATCGAAGCTGGCCTCATTTGATCCCGGAGGTGATCGCTACACCTTGGGCCACCCGTCTCTGGAAAATGAGGTAGAGTATGGCGGTCGGCAGGGCTGCGAGGACTGCCGACGCGAGCTGTCGCGGGTAGGCGATTCCGTACCATGATTGCACTTGTGTAATTCCCACCGGAATCGTCATCTTCATGGTGTCGTTGATGATGATGAATGGCCAGAAGAAATTGTTCCAGGCCCAGATGAAA
>JAJXVS010000328.1 GCA_021782015.1 bacterium
CAGGCCCGGTTTGGCGTCAAGCCCGATGAGGGCGGGCGCGACGAGTCCCTTTTCATCCGGCACCACCGTCCGCGGATCGATGGACATCGCGCCGGCGGGCGGGGTCAGACTCAGGGCGAATCGCCGGCTCGCGACCGTGGAAGCCTTGTAGGTCGCGCCGTAGTCTATGGTCATCGTCGCGACATAGAGACCTTCGGGCGCGGGGGCCCCGGAATCGTCGCGTCCCTGCCAGGTGACCTTCGCGGGCAGGGAAGCCGCGTCTCCCGAAAAGGTCTTTTGCACCCCCTTGTCCATCTGTGCTATGACGATCTTCCACGCTTTGACGGCCTTTTCGTTGGTCACGGCGAGGGCCAGATCGATGCTGTCCATCACGCCGTCACCGTTGGGCGAAAGCCCCGCGGCCGAGGGAATGATGGCGTTCTGGCCGGGGGCAGGCGGAAGGTCGCCCACGGGCAGATAGGCCCGCACCGACCCCAGGTTCCCGTAGCTGTCGGAGACCTCCGCCAGGACGGTGTAGGTGGTCGAGGGATCGGCCGGCGTTCCAGCGGCGCTCATGCCGTCCCAGGAAAGTTTCGGAGAGGCTCCTGTCCGATAGAAGCGCACCGTCTTCCCTGCCGGATCGAGGATGGAGACGGTCCAGCCCTCGATGGTCGCGTAGCGCGAGGCGGCCTTGAGCGCGATGTCTATCGGTTTCGCGAAGGCGCCCCCCTTGGGGGTCAAAAGGGTCGGCGTAAGCGTTATTGCGGCCTCGGGCGCCGCCGACTGGAGCGCGAAGGTCGAGCTTCGCACGAGGGCCGGCTTGAAGGTCTTGCCATAGTCGATGGCCAGGGTCGCGAAGTACTCGCCGTCGGGGGCGAGGGTCCCGGCATCCGTCATGCCGTCCCAATTGAAGCTTTTTGGAAAGGAGGCCGCGTCTCCGCCGAAGGTCTTCTGCGCCCCGCGTTCCGCGTGGGAAATGACGACCTTCCACGCCTTCATCCGGTCGCGGTCACCGGCCACCACCAGGAAGTCGATGGTCTTTTGACGGGATACGGCCGCCGGCGAGAATCCAGCCGCGCGGGGTTCGATGACGCTCGGCTCCGTGGCCGAAGGTATGTCGCTGACGGCGATCGTAGCCGTCGCCACGGCGCTGTTGCCGAATTCATCGGTGAGAACGGCCCGGGCCGAATACGAACTCGCCGGCGCGACCGTGCCCCCGCCGTCGAGGGAACCGTCCCAGATCGCCTGGTTCGCAGGCCATGCCCGGGCGAAACTCTTCACAACACTGCCTTGCGCGTCGGTGATGTCGAGGGTCCATCCCTGGATCGCGCCGAGGGCAGGTTTGGCGTCAATTATGAGGGCAAGGGGCCCGCTCACCCCGCTTTCAGCCGGCACGAAGTGATCGGGGGCGACGGCGAGACTGGCGACCGGCGCCGTGGTGGCGAGGATGAAATCGGTGCTCCTCACCGACTCAGGCCTGTAGGTCCTCGCGTAATCAACGGAAAGTCGCGCGAAATACCTGCCCTCGGGCGCGAGGGTTTTTCCGTCGTTCAGACCGTCCCAGGCCATCTCGGTCGGGAGCTCAGAGGAGCTGCCCGTCCAGGTCCTGACCGGTCCTGAGGCGCCGACGATGTCGAGCCTCCACCCCCGCACATCCGCGCCATTGCCGATCTTCATCGAGAGCTTGATGACGCCGCCGTTCCGGGTCGACGAGGGGGAGAATCCCTTCGCGTCGGTTTCGACGAGGCTGGCCTCGGGCGCGGGAAGGAGATCGCCCACGGCGACGACAAGTCGGGATTCTCCACGGTTGCCGTACTCGTCGATGGCCTTCGCCTCGGCGCTGTAACTCAGTCCCGGCGCCGCCCAGGTTCCGTCGGAAAGGAGGCCGTCCCATGAAGGACTGCCCGACGAGCCGCTTCCCTGGAAGTCGCGGACAAGAGCTCCGGCCCGGTCTCGAATTTCGATTGTCCAGCCGACGATGGCCGCCAGAGGCGCCTTCGCGTCGAGCCTGAATTGCACCGCCTCCTTCATTCCCTCGCCGCGAGGGATGAAGCCAGGAGGCTGGGCCGAGAAGCCGATCATCGGCGGGGAACTCACGAGACGAAATTTGGTACTAATTACTCGAACAGGATTGAAGGTCGAACCGTAGTCGACGGCGAGGGCCGCCTGGTAGGTGCCTTCGGGCCAAGGGGCCCCGCTGTCGGACTTGCCGTCCCACGCGAAGGCTGTGGGTGGCGCCGCAGGGCCGCCTTCGACCCTTTTGAGGACGACCGACCCCGAGAGGATCTCGATTGTCCATGACTTCATCGCCGATAGGTCGCCGCAGGTCAGGACGAAACCCATCGTTCGTCGCGATGGATCGCCCGTGGGCGAAAAGCCTTCTGTAGTCGGACGGATCGAACTGGGCTCCGGCGCGTTGGGCTTACCAGCGACCGCGATCGGGAGGCTCGCCAGCCCGACATTGCCGTAGACGTCGACGGCGCTGACCCGTGCCGAATAGACGCTGGATGGCTGGACCCATGAACCGTCATCGGCCTTGCCGTCCCAAACCACGCTGCCTTGGGCGCCTTCAGATCGGAACTCGCGTACCTTCGCTCCGCTGGGATCGAGGATATCGACGGCGAAACTCTTGACCGGGGCGAGGGGCGAGGTCGCCGCGACGCGGATCGCGACGGGCGCCTCCACGCCGGCGACCGCCGGCGTGAAGCCCTTGGGAACCGCCTCTGCCTTCACGACAGGCGCCGACGCAACAAGATTGAAGGGAACCCATGAAATGGCGCTCGGGTTGTACGCATCGCCGTAACGGACGCTCAGAAGGGCATAATACTGACCTTCGGGCCAGATCATTCCCTGCCCGTTGCGCCCGTCCCATTCGAGGGAGGCGGGAAGATCGCTGCCGCCGACACCCGAGTATTCCTTGACCACGATGGAGCCGACGGCGATTTTCACGTCCCAGGACTGGACGGCAGCCCGGTCCCCGAAGACGAGCGAAAACCGCATGGTTCGTGACTCGGGGGAACCCGTCGGCGAAAAGCCTTCCGAAAGGGCCTTTATCGAACTCGGCTCGGTCGGATCGGGCCTGGGCGGAGTCGATTGGCAGCCGACGAGAACGAGGAGTGCCGCCGTCGCGGTCAGGACGATGGATTGCCAGCGATACTGCACGAAAATCCTCCCGGAACCCCGAACCGGGCTCCCGGGAGGAGTATACCTCGCCGCTCATCGTCGCGCGACTGGCGGCACAGGGGAGCCCTCGCCGACCTCAGCCCCGCCCCTCCAGCAAAGGCCGGGGGCGGGCAGGCCGACTAGAACCCTTCCTGCGCCGTGCGCGCGATGATCTCTTCCTGGTGGTTGCGATCGAGGTCGACGAAGTAGTCTGAATAGCCTGCGACCCTGACGAGGAGGTCCCGATGATCCTCGGGCTTGCGCTGGGCCTCGCGGAGAGTCTCGGAATCCACCACGTTGAATTGAACGTGATGGCCACCCAGGCGGAAATAGGTCCGGACCAATTGCGACAGATGCTTGATGCCCTCCTCGCCCTCGAGGGTCGAGGGAAGGAAGCGCTGATTGAGGAGGGACCCTCCCGTCTTCGAAATATCGAGTTTCGAGAGAGACTTCATGACGGCGGTCGGCCCGTTGCAATCGGCGCCATGGGCGGGCGACGCCCCGTCGGATATCGGCAGGTGAGCCTTGCGGCCGTCGGGCGTCGCTCCCGTGCGGAGGCCGAAGTACACGTGGCAGGTGGTCGAGAGGATATCGATGTGCCATCGGCCGGCGGAGCCGGCCATGACAATTCCGCC
>JAJXVS010000329.1 GCA_021782015.1 bacterium
CCGGCAGGAGGAGCTCTCCGCGAAAATCGAATACGAGCAGATCAAGGAATCGACCTACGACCTGGGCGACGGGCTCTTTCTCACGACGAAATACCTCAATCACCCCATCCTCTGCCTCGGCTACCGTTTCGAGTATAAGGGTCGCAGCATTGTCACGATCTACGATCACGAGCCCTTCAGCAACGTCTTTCCCACGGACCCCGCCGACCCTTCCTACGACGCGGAGGCCGCCAAGGAGGGCGATCTCGCGGCCGCCGAGGAGAACGCGAAGATCCTCAGGTTCATGCACGGAGCCGATCTCGTGGTCCACGACAGCCAGTACACGGCCAGGGAATACAAGGCCGGCAAGATCGGTTGGGGCCATTCTTCCTACGAGACCGCGATCAACGCCTGCCACCGCGCGCGGGCGAAGCACCTTCTGCTCTTCCACCACGACCCCAATCGCGGCGACTCGGAACTCCAGGAACTCGAGCTTTTCTACCAGAACAAGGTCGGCAGCAAGACCGGCCTCGTCGTGGAGATGGCCAGGGAGGGGACTACCTACCTCGTGGACTCAGGAACCGGCCTTGCCGAGGGCGAAACTGACAAGTAGTACGATCAGGACCACGGTGGTGATGCCGACATAGCGCCAGTCGCGCTCCATGGCGAAGGCGATGATGGACACCGCCACGCGGGTCACGGGCGTGATGATCATGAGGAGGAGGCCGAGGGTGATCACCGAGACGGGGTCCAGCTTGACCACGCCGGAGAGCACGGCCCCGAAGGTGTGCGGGAAGTTCATGGCCGTCGCGATGCCGCCGGTCATGCCGGCCAGTCCGTTGAAGGCGAGGAGGATGAGTCCGACGACGATGACCCCGGCGCTGACGATGACCCCCGTGCGGAGGACGATGCTCACCATGAGTTCGGTGGTGCGCGCGGGATCGTTTTCCTGCGCGCCAGTGGCTTGAGGCGCGCCGGTGACTTGAGGCGAGGTCGCAGTCGGCAGGCCTCGCGGCCCTGTTTGTGGCCCCGTCTGGGGGCGGCTCTCAGGACGCGTCGGACGGCGACCGTCTTTCGTTACCCTTTCTTTCACAGCGACACCCCGAAGCCCTTGAGGATCATCTGGATCGAAATTATCGCCAGAACTATGAAGAAAATGATGCGGATGCTGACCCCGGCGAGCCGGGCGAGGAGGCGGGTGCCGATCATGGAGCCGCCGAGGACGCCGAGGGCGACCGGCGCGGCGATGAGGGGATCGATGTCGCCTCGGAGAAAGTAGATGCCGGCGCTGGCCGCTGCGGTGACGCCGATCATGAAATTGCTCGTCGCCGTCGAGGCCTTCATCGGCATGCCCATGGCCGTGTCGAGGGCCACCACCTTGAAGACGCCCGACCCGATGCCGAGCAATCCGGAGGCGAGGCCCGCGAAGTACATGATGGTGGCTCCAGCCGGCACGTGATGGAGATCGTAGCTGATTTCGCGCTTGACCGCGGGATCGTAGTAGGAACTCGAAAAGCCGAGTTTGGCGGCGAAGGCATCGGGCGCCGCGTTATCGGCCTTGTGCCTTCCAAAGGGCTGGACGCGCCAGCCGAGTTCGAGTGCGATCTTCTTGCCCATCGGGTAGAGGGAGTACATGAGCACGAGGGCGAAGACCACATAGAGGGCCGAACCCGTCACGAGACCCGCCAGGAAGGCTCCGCAGACCGCGCCCACACTCGTCAGTATTTCGAGGAACATGCCGACCCGGATGTTGGAAAGGCGATCCTTGACGTAGGTGGCGGCCGAGCCGCTCGAGGTGGCGATGATCGAGACGATCGAGGCCCCGGCCGCGAGGCGGAAATCGATGTGGAGGAAGAGGGTGAGGGCAGGGATGACGATAATCCCTCCCCCGAGGCCGAGGAGGGAACCGATGGTTCCGGCCACGAAGGCAACGACCAGGATGATCAGGAATTGTGCAAGGATCTGTGTCATGAAGGCGCTTACAGTAGCGCCGAAGGCGGGCCATGGGCAAGCGGCCCCGCGGGGCTCGCCCTCGCCGCCACCCAGCAAGGCCGCTCCCCCGCTATCGGGCCGCCTCCCCGCGGTCCGGCCGCTTCCCCAGTGTTCTGCCTCTTCCCGCCTTGTACCAAACTCAGTCGTGGTCCGGCGGCGGCATATCGAGGGGTCGGTCGCGTGGCTTCCAGCCCTCCCGATGGATCAGCTCAGGCTTGTATTTGTCCTGGGGCCGCTGCTCGCCTTTGGGATGTCCCACGGGAACCAAGGCCAGGGGAATGATCCCTTCGGGAATCCCAAGGAGTTTCCTCACCACGGCCTGCCTGTCGGCCTGGGGGTAGACTGCCGTCCAGACGGCGCCCAGGCCCAGGGCATCGGCCGCGAGGAGGAGATTCTCGCAGGCGGCGCTCGCGTCGAGGACCGCGTATTCGACCTTCCCCTGATGGGCGCGGAGGGGATCGGCGCATACGAGGACAGCTCCCGGGGCATGCCTGGCCATTTTGGCATAGGGCAGGGCCTCGGCAAGGGCGTCGAGGGTGGCGCGATTTTCGATAATGATGAATTCCCAGGGCTGTCGATTGACGGCCGAGGGGGCTGCCATCGCCGCGCGGAGGAGCTTTTCCCACTCTCCCGGCTCGATCGGCTGGGGCGCAAAACTCCTGACGCTGGATCGGTGCGCCGCGGTTTCAAAAAAGTCTTTCATCGTCGTACTCCGTCATTTGATAGTAATCATAGAGGTCGGCCCCAGGCCAGCCGAGGCGGGGTGTAAGGCCAGCCGGGGCCGGGTGTAAGGCCAGCCGAGGCCGGGTGTAAGGCCAGCCGAGGATCAGCGTCGGGCAAGCCACGACGTGCCGGGGGCGGCAGTGGCCGGCCTTGCGCTCTTGAGGGTGCTGCCTTTTCAAGGTGGGGTACCCTTGCGGGACAATCCAGCCCCTTCGCGAAGAAGCGTATTCAGTAAATTTTCGATACTATTCTCTTGACGACATAGGTTATTAGTAACATAGTCTATATCAGGTTATCACAAGGAGGGACTATGTCCATCAGGCACGCCATTCTCGGTTTCCTGAGCTGGAAACCCTTTACAGGTTATGAACTTAAGAAGCGATTCGCCGATTCCCTTTCCTTCCACTGGTCGGGCAACAACGCGCAGATCTACGGCAGTCTCGTCAAGCTCCACGAGGAAGGCCTGGTCACAATCGAGGTCCGACAGCAGGACAAGCGGCCGGCCCAGAAGATCTACACGATCACCGAGGCCGGAAGGCGGGAACTCAAGGCCTGGCTCCTGGCCGAGCCGGAACTCCCTGAACTGCGCAATCTCTTCCACATTCGCCTCGCCTGGGCGGAACTGCTCGGGTCCCGCGAACTCGAACTAACCGTCGAGGCCTACGGCCGCCTCCTCGAGGCCCAGGTCCTGATGTGCCGCGAGACTCGGCGCCGCGGGAGCGAAGAGACGCCAAATCGAAGCCCCCGCGAGAGCTTCATCTGGAAGAGCGTCGAAGACAATCGCATCGAGGGCTTCGAGCGCGAGCTCGCCTGGCTTCGATCCCTCGAGGAGGGCCTCAAGAATTTTCCCGAGGCCCGACCATGAGGGCACAATCCAAGCCTGTCACTATTTGGAAGAGCCCCGAGGCCAAGGCTCGGGTGCTCGGGAGCTATGAGCCGATAGTGGCCGCCTGGCCTCGGCTCATCGAGACTCGTCGGCTCTCAACACGAGCTGGCGAGACCTTCGTCATTGTCTCGGGTCATGAAAAGGGACCGGCCCTCGTCCTCCTCCACGGCACGGGTTCCAAGATCGG
>JAJXVS010000330.1 GCA_021782015.1 bacterium
CGGGTCGGCGGCGTCGGTCGGCTCCCGCCCGGCGAGCCGGGCCTCCAGAATGACGGCCCCGGCCTGCACCTCGGTGAGGCCGATATTGGCCGAGGCGCCCTTGAGGCCGTGCACGATGCGACGCGCTTCACCGTAGTTGCTTTCGGACAGGAGCTTGCGCAATTTCCCCATGAAACCTTCGTACGATGCGGCAAACATTTCGAGCATTTCGGCGAGGAGTTCCCTGTCGGCCCCGAGGAGCATGAGGGCCCGCTTCTCGTCTATTCCGGGGAATTCCGAACCATCAGGGCTCGACGGCCTCTCCGCGGGAGTGGCCGAAGCACCCGTCCCCGCCGACCTCGCCTGTCCATCCGGAGCCGACCGATCTGGCCCCGCGATCCTCGAGAGAAGGGCCGCCAGTCGGTCCATCTCGATGGGCTTGGTGAGAACCTCGTTCATGCCTTCGGCGATAAAGCGCTCGGTGTCGCCCTTCATCGCGTGGGCGGTCAAAGCCACAAAATAGGTCGGCCGGTCGCTCTCCCGTCGACCCCTGCCGCGATCGGCGACCTGGGCTTCGCGAATCAGCTTCATCGCCTCGATGCCGTCGATGCCGGGCAAATTGATATCCATGAATACCACATCGAAATGCCTTCCCGTGGCGAGGCCGACGGCTTCCTCTCCCGATTCGGCGAAGGTCGCGCTCCGACCCGCCGCCCCGAGCATCGCCTTCATGAGCTTGCGGTTCACCGGGTTGTCCTCGACCACGAGGATGTCGATCGGACTTTCGTCCGCTCTGACCTTGGCCGCCTCCGACCTGACAGGCGATTCGGGAGCCCTGCGTTCGGGAGTCCGGCCGCCGATTCTGACCGTAAAGCGGCTACCCCTGCCCGGCGCGCTGTCGAGCGAGATGGCGCCCCCATGAAGGGCGACGAGCCGCGAGGTGATGGGCAGGCCGAGTCCGGTTCCGAGGTTGACTCCTTCGGCGTGGCGGACCTGTTCGAAGGGCTCGAAAATGCGTTTTTTGTCGGCTTCCGCGATGCCGATGCCCTCGTCCCACACCTCGAGGGCGACCCAGTCCGCCTCGCCCCGCGCCCCAAGACCGATGCGCTTGCCTTCGGGCGTGAACTTGATGGCGTTCGAAACGAGATTGTAGAGAATCTGCCTGACCCTGACCTCATCGGCATCCAGGGTTCCCAGGTCGGACGCGATATCGAGGTCGATCGAAAGCCCCTTTTTCTCGGCGTCGGGCCGCATCGTCTCGATGAGCTTGAGAATGGTCGCCCTGAGGTCGAAGGCTTTCTTCTCCAGTTCGACCTTCCCCGCCTCGATCTTGGACAGGTCGAGTATGTCGCCGATCATGCCGAGAAGGTGCTCGCCGCTCAGCCGTATATCCTGGACGTAGCTCTGCTGTCGTTCGCTCAGCGAACCCGATTCCTTCATCGCGAGGAGTTGGCTGAAGCCCAGGATCGAATTGAGCGGCGTTCTGAGCTCGTGACTCATGGACGCGAGGAAATCGCTTTTGGCCCGATTGGCCGCCTCGGCCGCGTTGCGGGCGGCGACAAGCTCGCGTTCCATCGCCACGCGCTCCTCCATGTCGAGGATGAAGCCTTCCGCTTTCCGGATCGCACCACCTTCGTCGCGCTCCACGGTGTAGGAGTTCAAGACCCAAAGCGTCGAGCCGTCCTTGCGCACGATGCGATGGAGAATGGGCTTGGCGAAGGTACCGGCCTCTATGGACGCGATGTAGTCGAGGACCTTGGCGCGGTCGTCCTCGTGGACGATGGCGAGCCAGCGACCTTCCGCGGCACCCATCTCCTCGGGGCTGTAGCCGGTGATCGCCAGGCACTTCGGGCTGTCATACCGACCGCAGGGCCGGCCATTCCGGTAGCTGACCGAGTAAATATACTCATTGACGTTGTTGACCAGGGATTTGAAGCGCTCCTCGCTTTCACCGAGAGCCTTCAGGGTCCTCTTCCTTTCGGTGACGTTCATCGAATATTCGACGACCTGCGCAAGTTCTCCGCTTTCGTCGAAGAGGGGATAGGCGTGGATTTCGATATCCTGGTCATTCCCGTCGGGCCCATGGTGCCGGTGTTCGACGACGCAGGGCATATTCGTACGCCGCACTTTTTCCAAGGGGCATTCGTGGTCGCGCCCCTCACAGGGGCTGCCGCGGCCGTGGCTGACGGCGTAGCAGCTCGTGCCGGGGTAGCCTTGGTTCGACGCCGCCTGATTGCGCAGGAGAATCGTGTCATCTCGGGCATCGATCAGGTACAGGGGATCAGGCAGGGCGTCGATCACCGAGGCGAACTGCAGATTGAGGAAGGCGAGTTCTTCGTTGCGCGCTCGATCGCTCGTGGTTGCGTTCTCCTCTTCCATGGCAGCCTTTTCTTTTCCGGCGAATTTAGGCCGCTTTCTTGCGATAGTAGACCGATCGCAGATAGCGATGCGCCTCAAATACGGGCGCCGACGACAGGAGCGATTCCGTCGACCCGACGATGAAGGATCCGTCGCCTTCAAGGACCCGTTCGATGCGGGAGAAAAGCCCGCGCTTGTCCTCTTCTGTGAAATAGATCGCGACATTTCGACAAAACACGATATCGAAGCGACCGAAAGAAGAAAAATCGTCGAAGAGATTCCAGCGCTTGAAGGTGGCGAAGGCGCGGAGTTCGTCGCGCACCCGATAGCCCCCGTCTTGGGCGATAAAATGGCGCGAAAGGAGTTCGGGCGGCATCCCTCGGACTATTTCACCGGCCTGATAGAAGCCGCGGCTCGCCTTGGCGATGGCCGAATCGGAAATGTCGGTGGCGAGGATGCGGATGGAGTAGGGGCTGAAATCTCCAAGCACTTCCTTTAGGGAAATGAGTATCGAATAGACTTCTTGCCCGGTTGAACAGGCGGCGCTCCAGATCCGGATCGGAATGCGGCCGCCCTTGGGGAGACTTCGCTTTCGCGCGTCGATGAGATCGGGAAGGATTTTGAACTTGAGCATGTCGAAGGGAGCCGTGTCGCGAAAGAAGGAGGTCTCCTGCGTGGTGATGCGATCGATCACCTTGCGCGCCAGGGCTCCCGAAGCGTCGGATTTTATCCGGTAGTACAAATCGGAGAATCCCTTGAGTTCGAGCTCCCGGACGAGGGCGTCGAGCCTCGTTTCGACGAGGTAGGCCTTCGACGCGTCGAGGGCGATGCCGGTGAGGTCGCGGATGAGCCTGGCGTAGACCGAGAATTCCTCGGCATTGAGCGTGGCCATCGTCAGCGCAGCCTCGCGACGATGGCTTCGGCGAGGCCGCCGAGGGGAAGAATTTCATCGGCGAAACCCCTGGCCACCGTGGCTCCGGGCATCCCCCAGACCACCGAGCTTTCCTCGTCCTGGACGATGACCTCGCCGCCCGCCCGTTTGATGTCGCCGGCAGCCCTGGCTCCGTCCTCTCCCATGCCCGTCATCACGAGGGCCAGGGCCCGGCCGTAATAGTGACGGGCCACAGAGCGGAAGAGATAGTCGACGCTCGGCCGGCATTGGTTCTCCGGGGCGTCGTCGGTCACCCTGAGCACCTTCGTCATGGCGTCGGCGCCGAGGTCGATGCGCATGTGGCGGCCTCCCGGCGCGATGTACACGGTGCCGCCCCTGAGGACCTCGCCGTTTTCCCCCTCTTTGCAGCGAAGCTTGCCCCTGATTTCGAGGCTGTGGGCGAGGGAGGCGGTGAAAAGCGGTGGCATGTGCTGGACGATGAGGATCGGCACGGCTACATCGCCCGGCAGGGTCGGGATGAGCTCGAGG
>JAJXVS010000331.1 GCA_021782015.1 bacterium
GTCGGCAAGCCTGGCGATGCCAAATGGCCTATCGAGTCCATTGAGGCCGCCGGTGATTCTCTGTTTGACGAGCCCATTGACATCGAGCCTGAGCACTTGGTCCGAACCTTGAGCCACCACATAAAAACTGCCGTCAGGGAGGGCCAACAGCGAAGAAGGCCGGAGGAATTGGGGCGAGGATCCCTTTTGCCCTTCGAAACGATGCGCCTCAACATAGCGCGGCAGGCTGACACTGGTCTCCAGAGCTCGCCGGGCCTTTATGAGTTCCACCCGCGCCGCCAATGAGGCCGGGGCTTCAGGAAGGCCGAGGATGGGCTCCCATGTCGCCAGGGCGGTAGATTCGAAACCCGAACGGTAATAGGCTCTCCCAAGCCAGTCCAGGATCGCGGGCTCACCGGGGTCCCAGGCCAATGCCTTTTCAAAGAGAAGGAGGGATTCGGTGACGCGTCCTTGATTGTAGGCGATGACTCCGAGGCGCAGCTGCTCCGCGGCTCCCGGGGAAGCCAGTTCCGTCCTCCATTGCGCATTCGTCGCCAGGGTGAAAACCAATGCCATGATACTGCCAATGATCAGGCGAGCCTGTCTCACGATACGGTCCCTCCGCTATCGACGCCCATCGCCCGGGCGTGGCCGCGAATTTCTTCGTGCATCGGATTCAGAGCGAGGGCATGCAAAATGAGCTCCCGCCCCTCGTCGTTGCGGCCGCTCCTAAAGCAAGCCCAGGCGAGCGAATCCAGATAAGCCGGGTTCTCGGGTGACAGGGTTACGGCGCGCCGACAGCACGCAAGCGCCCTGGGCAAGTCCTTTCCGGTGATCGCCAAAACATAGCCAAGCCCGTTGAGTGCATTCGCGTTATCTTCATCAAAGACAAGCGCCTTTTCATACCAACGCAGTGCATCATCGCCGTGTCCCTGCGCCCATGATGCGAAGGCAAAGCCTGTGCAGGTCTGGACCGACTCGAAGCCGGAGCCGGCAAGACGCTCCAATTCGTATTCGGCGAGCCTCGCCCTCCCCGTCCTGAGATAGATCCAGGACAACACCAGCCGACATTGACAGATCCTCAGAGCCTCATCGGAACCCGTCACTACCTGTTCAAGATACAGGAGGGAGGTATCCCAATGTTCAAGCCGCGCATGGACGAGGCCCAGGAGATAGGCCAGTTCGAGATGATTGACCAAGGTAGAATCGACGCCGTCGAGAATTCCGAGACATGCATCCCAGTTTCCAGCCGCATAGGCCCTGGCGGCATCGCGCAGGGGCTCCAGGGAAGGCATCAGGGCCAGCGGGTCCCGAGGGGACCGATATCGGAGGACTGTGGGTGCACGAGTATGGCCGAAATGGCTACCTCGCCCTTGTTGACCACGTCATGATCGGATCCGATTTCGGCAATGGTTTCTATTCTCGTATCGGAGAGGAAACAATACGAGTAACCGTCCGGCGCATCGAAGGATTTGAGCTGGTCAAAGTAGCGACGCTTGCTGGGGAAGGCCCAGCGCCCGGCCAATTCTTCGGAACGGGAATTCGGGGCATTGATATTGATGAAGATGTCGCCTCGGCAGGCCGAAACAAGCCGGGTGAAATGGCGGCGTACGAAACTCGCGGCCCCGAGATACTGCATCGGATCGTGATAGGCCGCGCACGAAACGGCTATCGCAGGTATTCCATGGATGCTGGCCTGCCGCGCTGCGCCGCAGGTGCCCGAATAGACAATGTCCGTTCCAAGGTTTGGGCCACGATTGATGCCGGAAACAACGACCTCAGGTGCGAAAGGTATCGCACCCAAACCCGCCAGGATAACACAGTCGGCCGGCGTGCCTGAACACGACCAAGAGTTGCTGCCGTGTTTGCGGATCTTGCCGGGAGCCTTAAGACTCATCGCATGGGAAACACCGGAACGCTCCTGGTCCGGTGCAAGAATGCACACCTCATGCTCTTTCCCGAGTTCTTCCGCGAGGACCCTCAGGCCTTCGGCATGAATGCCGTCATCATTTGTCAGAAGTATCTTCATATAAGACCAGGATTAGGTCATCGCCTCCCACAATTTGCGCTAATCGATGACCCGCATCGAACCTTCCAGGTCGGTTTCATATACGGTCGGCCTGAACCCGAAAATTCTCTCATATTCCTCTAGTCGACGGCGATAGTCCCCGATGGACTCGCGCTTCATGATGCTGACTGTGCAGCCTCCGAAGCCCGGGCCCGTCAATCGCGAACAAAGGATGCCTTCGGTCTCCATGGCTCTTTTCTGGAGCCAATCCACTTCGGGACAGGAAACTTCATATAAATTTCTCAAGGATGTGTGAGACCTCGCGAGTATTTTGCCAAATGCAACTTGATCTCCGTCGACCAGGGCTTGTTCGGCTTCCTTCACCCTGCGGTGTTCCTCGGCAAGATGCAGTGCTCGGCGTCGCACACTCTCGGGTAGCTGGCCCATGAGTTCCTCGATTTCTTCCGGCGCGAAGTCTCGCAGGTTCTTCTTCCCGGTAGGATCGAGAAGGGCGAGTGCCTGGCGGACACTCACTCCCCGTTGTTCCTCTTCGTTGGCCAGGGAAAGCCGCGGCACTTTTGAATCGGTCAGGAGGACGGCCCAATCCCCATCAAAAAAAGGAAGAGAATGGCGCCGGGCGTTTCTGAGGTCGACAATCGTGGCGGCATGGGGCGTCGAGCAGGCGGCGATGAGAAAATCGTCGATGCGCCCGGGAGCCCCGAAGAACTCGGACTCGGCTTTCCAGGCAAAATCGGCGACCTCGTCGTTCTTGAGCACGAGCTTGAATTGAGATTTGAGGGCCATGGTCATGGCGAGCAACAGGGCCGAAGATGAAGCGAAGCCCAGTCCCATGGGAACCTCGCCGGCGATTGTCACATTGAGACCGGTTGTCACAAAGCCTGAGCGATTGAATTTGTCGAGAATGGCTTTGGGGAAATTGGCCCACCGATCTTCCTTCTTGTACTTCAACGAAGCCGAGCCTGTTCTCTTTCTCTCGCCAAGATCGGCGGCAAAAAAACGCAATGACGAATCGCGCCGTTCCGAGATCGAGACGGATACATCAAAGGAAATCGCCATGGCGAGAACGAGGCCTTCGGCCGCCGGAGTCTGATCGCCAAGGAGTTTGATCAGACCCGGAGCAGTGGCGACGATTTGTGGATATTCCTCGAATTCGGCACGGTGCAGGGCGACAATGTCCTTCATGAATGCCTCATCCGGGTCTCCGATGGTGGATCCTGTTCTGGTCCGACCGGGCCGCGGATTTCCTCCTCACTATTTCCTTTAGGAGCATACTACACTACCTGCCTTTCCCCTTCAAGGAAAAAGAGGGTAAAGGAGCGGAAGCATTTTGACAGCGAAACCCAAGCGATACTATGATGCTTGCATGTTTCGAAGTGCCACTAGATTGAGTCTCTTTTTCGCCATCCCCCTGATGATGGCCTGCGTGACCAAGGCTCCGGTCCAGCCTTCGGCGCCAATTGTCTCGCCGCCGCTGGAAGCCCCCGCCCCTGCGAGCCCTCCGAAGGCAGAGGCTCAGCCCGCGAGGGTCGCGCCCCCTCCGGCCCCAAAACCCTTCGATCCCGCCACCGTGACCCAAGAAGTCAAGAAGGCCACCTTCGAGGATGCCAAAAGCCTCGTCGAAAAGTTGAATGCCATCATCCAGGCAAAGGATTTTGCCGCTTGGAAGACCTACCTGACGCCGGCATACATCGCCTACTATTCCGATCCCGTCGTGCTTTCCAGGCTTTCC
>JAJXVS010000055.1 GCA_021782015.1 bacterium
TAATAGAATGCTTTGAGCGTCCAGGAAAAACAACCACAATTTGCGAGATCACAAAGAAGCAGAAGGCGCTCTACTCATCATTGGAGATAGAGGTACCTGCCTAGGTATAAATGCTCGGGAATGCAGGATTTACCGCAAGCATGGCTGCCTCCTCTCGCATCAAAGCAAGCCTCACGAAGCCGATGAGGCAATGGAAGCAGTCCTTGGCTTTCATAACGGAAGGCCTTGGTTTTCGCGAGGCCAAAATGCTTTTGTGCAAGATTTGATAGCCTGCGGACCAAGGTGCCTGGCATATTGACCGACGAGGCTCTTGCAGGTAGGTTGCTCCTACGTGATCAACGATTGTTTTTCCGCGGTATTCCCGATCAAGGTAGTTAGGCTTTTATCGCTTGTTCTCTGTCTCTTCGGCGCCTCTGTTTGTCTCCTCGGGGAGGGTTCCGCCACCTGGCCCTCCCTCGCGGAAGTTCCACGGCCGCGCGCCGCCTCACTCGCTGCCATAGAGGACGAGAGCGGCCCGCTTTCCGAGGAGCGGGTTTTCGAATTCTATCGTTGGAACAAATTTCCCGGCGTTCTCGGCCACGACGCGACCGACCATTATTTCGTCGCAAACGAGTTCCAGGCCTATCTGCTCCAGCAGCCATCCCGTTACGCCGCAGCATATTTCCGCGACGTCGATGAAGCGCCCCCCGTCTTCCTCTCCTCGGAGCGGACCCTCGAGGGTTTTCCGCTGAGTCATTATTCGCTTCTCGCAGGCGGAGCGGCCGTGGAAGAACGATCGTGAAGATAAGCCCGGTCAGGGCCTTGGCCCTCGTTCTCCTCTCCATGCAACCGGTTTTGGCCATCTCGGCCCACCCCCACGTTTTCATCGATTGCAGGGCGGCCCTCATTCTCGACGGCGACAAGGTGGCGGGGTTTCACCTCGTATGGACCTTCGATGAGATGTTCTCCCAGATGATCCTCGCCGACTATGACAGGGCGGGGAAGGGATCCTTCAGCCCCACGGAGGCCGAGGAAATCCGCAAAGGCGCTTTCAACAACCTTCGTAATTATCATTATTTCCTCGCGTTTTACGTCGACGGCATCCCGGACAAGGCCATCGCGATACGGGACTTCCGGCCTTCGATCCATGACGGGAGACTGGTTTACGAATTCACGGTGCCTCTCGCGCTTACCGTGCCTCCCTCGGGCCGCGAACTGCGGGTCACTGTCTACGACGACACCTACTACACGGCCTTCGACAAGATGGTTCCGCGCGATGTGTCCGTGCCCGATAGCGATTCGATTGCCACGGCAGTCTCGATAGAGAAGACGAAGGCGAAAGCGACGTGGCCGGGCCAATGGATGCCTGATCAGATCGTGCTGCGACTCAAAAGGAAGTGAAATGATCCACCGATTCTTCTCGACCTTGCTCCTGCTCACCCTCGTCGCAGGCATTGCCTGGGCGGAGTCGCCGAACCCCTTCACTTCGAGCGGGGGTCCTTCGGCCCTCTCTTCGCCGCCTTCTCGCGGCATTGTCGCCCTCGCGCCCTACCTCCGATCGCTGACCGACAGGCTCGTCGAGCTGGCGCGAGAGATCCATGACACGAGGTCCCCGGGCATTCTCGTCATCCTCGCCCTCGTGTCTCTGCTCTATGGTGTTTTTCACGCTCTCGGACCGGGGCACGGAAAGACCATCGTCTCGACCTATTTCCTCTCCCGGGACGCGAAGATCTCCCAGAGCCTCGCGGCCGGCTACCTCATCGCCCTCGTGCACGCTGTCTCGGCCATCACGATGGTGCTAGGAATCTATTACATCGTGCGGGGCTTTTTCTCCTCGACCTTCGAGGACGCAAGCCGCATCGTGCAGGGGGCGAGCTTCGCCGTCATAGCGGTTCTTGGGGCGTGGATGCTCTTCAATCGCATTCGCGGCAAGGAACACAGCCATGGTTCGCCTTTCGGTCATCGGCAGGGCGAAGGGCATCATCATCATGGCCACGAGGATCACGAACGCGAGCAGGGGCTATCTGTCCGGGTTCGGAACAGCGAGTTGTTCGGTATTGCCGTGGCCGCCGGTCTCGTGCCCTGTCCGGGGGCCTCGGCTATTCTCCTCGTGTGCATTTCCCTGGGCCTCATCTTCGCCGGCGTCCTCTCCGTCGCCATGATATCCCTCGGCATGGGCCTGACCGTTTCGACCGTCGCTGCAATGGCCATTCTCGCGAAAAGGGGGGTTGTGAAGGTCTCCTCGTCGAGGCACGCGAACCTCGCTGTTCCCCTTCGCCGCGGCCTGGAGATCGGCGGGGCTGCCCTTCTTTTCCTCTTCGGACTGGTATTGTTCATCGCCCAGTTCCTCGGGCCCGGACTCCTGTAATCCCTGTCCCGAGGCTTTGTTGAGGGGGGTCTTGCCCGGGTCAGCCTGCCGATCCCAGCTCCCTCTCGAAGTACTCCGCCGTCAGCGGGGCGGAACCTTCATAATGATTATTGATGTTGATGACGGCCTTCCCTCCCCGATAGATGATGGTCTTCGTCATTTCAGCGATCCGGGCCTTGTCCGGCTTTTCGTCGACGATGCTGTTCCATTTTTCCCCGGTCTTCGCCTCGATCTCCTTTCTGTCGCCGCCGAGGAGTCGGATCACCGAAAGGCCGGATAGCAGGTCCCCGAAGGTTTCATAGACTTCGTAGACATGGGGTAGATAGAGTTTTTCCGAAAAGACGTGGATGATTTTCTTTTCGCGGAGAAACTGAAAGTATTCCTTGGTTAGATAGTTCTTGTTTCGCGTCTCGATGGCGAGGGGGACTCCCTTGGGCACCGACTTCGTGAAGCCCTCCAGGGCCTTCATGAAGGCGCCGAGGTCCTTCATCTTGTCCTTGTTGAGGTACTCGAATTCCAGCATGACGGCGTCGACCCGAGGGAGCATGGGTTCGATGCGGTCGAGGTAGGCGGAGAAGAGTTCGGCGGAAAGGAAGAAGGAATTCGGAACGAGTTGCTTCGATCCACGATTCCTTTGGTGGGTCAGGGTGATGTCCTCGGTCACCTTTATGGTGAAGCGAAAATCCTCATCGACGGCGCCGAGGTAATCGAAGACGTCCCCGCTTTCGGGCAATCGGTAAAAAAAGGAATCCACTTCGGCGCAGCGGAAGCGTTTGGCGTAATCGAAAAGGTAGCCTGCCGCCGTTCGGCTCGGTTCAGAATAGATGAGGCCCACCCAGGATTCGTAGTTCCAGGAACAGGTACCTATGCGGAAGTTGTCCATTTTTCATTCTCCCGAGGGGGCGATTGGGACATCGATCCGACCCGCGATGGAGACGTGGGCGTCCGGGCCCAGGGTCGGAATGGTTTTCATGATTTCCCCCTTTGGCGATGCGACGCTCATGATAAAGCCGGACTCGGGGCGCGTCCATGCGGCGAATCACTTTCCCGGGGGGCTATCATCCACGAGGGGCCGCAGGAGGTATTCGAGACCGTTTTCCTTGATCGAGTAAAGGGCGGCGAGGAGTTCGCCGATCTCCCCCGTCGGCCAGCCCTTTCTCGCGAACCAGACGACGTAGGCCTCGGGCAGATTCATAAGGAGTGTTCCGGCATATTTGCCGAAGGGCATCCGCGCATTTGCCAGGCGGAGGAGGAGTTCGGTGTCGCCGAAGGGCTGGTCGCTCATGTTCCGAGGAAGATGGCAGGATGGACGGAAATGCGCAAGCCGAGGCCATGCCCCTGCCTGATCGCCGACTAGACCGATGGCCTCGCAGCAGCCCCGCCGCTTGCGCGCCGGAGCCAATGCTCGTATTGTTGCTTCGTGGTCGCCCCTGGGTCGCAAGGCAGGCATATTTCTTCGTCGGCTGATTCGCCCTCGAAGAGCGCGTCGGAGCGGGCGCTCGCGGAACGTCTGTCGGCCCTCCTCGACGCAACCGCTGACCTGAACACAATGCTGACGGATACGAAGGCCCTCTACGCCAGCCTCCTCGAGCGGCTGTCGCGGGCCGTGCCCTTCAGTTCGGGTTCCATCCAGGTTCTGCAGAACCGGGAGGCGAGAATTGTCGCCTTTCTCGGCGATCTGGAACCCGACATCGTGATGGGCCTGCGTTTCCCGATGGATCCCCTCTACCCGAATTTCCGGGTTGTGACCGAACGCAGGCCCATCGGCATCGAGGACACCTGGAAGGAGTACCCCCACTTCCTCTCGCGAAGGGAGGAGTTCGGTTCGGGGCGCATCCGGTCATGGCTCGGAGTCCCGATGATGGTGTCCGGAGAGGTGATCGGCATGATCGCCCTCGACCGGAACGTCGTCGATCCCTTCCTTTCAGAGGATATCAGGATCGTCCAGGGTTTTGCGAACCATGGCGCGATCGCCATCCAGAACTCCATCACCTTTCGGAAACTCGAGGAGACCATCGCCGCGAAGGACCGACTGATGAGGGAGCTTCATCACCGCGTGAAGAACAACCTTCAGATGATCTCGAGCTTCATTTCAATCCAGGCGGAGGGCCGGGGCGACAAGGGCACCCGCGCCATGCTGGAGGAACTCAATCGACGAATAGGTTCAATTGCGACGGCCCACGAGCATCTCGACAGGCAGGCCGACCCCGGATCGGAGGTGGACCTGGCCCTCTATTTCCGCGCCATCTGCGAGGATTTCAAGGCGGCCTTCATCGGGCTCGACGCGAAGGTGTCGCTCGAGCTCGACCTGGAGCCGCTCTCCGCGGATATCGCGAGGGCCGTACCGCTCGGGTTGATCCTGAACGAACTCCTCACGAATGCGCTCAAGTATGCCTTTCCCGGCTCCGCCGACGGGCTCGTCTCGATCGGCCTGCACCTGGAGGGGACCGAAGAGGTTCTCACGGTGGAGGATTCCGGGGTCGGCTATGCGGCTAGCGCGAACGCGGAAAGGGGGGGCGGAGGCCTGGGCACCCAACTGGTCCATGGCTTGGCCGCCCAGCTTGGAGGTTCGGCCGAGCTCGCTTCGAGGCCCGGCCGGACGGTCTGGACCCTTCGCTTCAAGGCGGATTGAGGGGGCCCTCCGCGCCCTCGCCGGTAGCGGCCCTCGCCGGTAGCGGCCCTCGCCCGAAATAGCCCCCGCGTCCCCGACAACGGCACGTCGATTCGCCGACCCAGGCAAGGGCGCAGGAAGGCCCAGGTGAGCGGGCTTCGGCCGGATCTTAATTCCATCTTAACGCCTTCGCTCAAATCTTAATTCGTCCTTTATTTGTCTTCGCAGGCCATTCCGCTACCATCGAGGGCGGAGGCAATCATGTCAGCCATCGTTTTCGGCGCAGCCCTCGTCCTCTCCTTCATCCTCCTGGCCTATTTGGGCTGGGCGATGTTCAAGCCCGAGCGCTTTTAGGAATACGCCATGAACTACCACGATATTGCGGAGATCGTCATCGTCGTCGGGGGCATGCTCGTCCTTTCGCCGGCCCTGGCATCCCATTTTGAGGCAGTCTTCGGCGGAAAGCGGCATCCGCTCTCCTTCCTCGGCCCCGTCGAGGCGGCCTTTTATCGCCTCGCCCGCCTCGACACGGAAGAGATGGACTGGAAAGCCTACGCATTTTCCGTCCTGACCCTCGGTCTCGTCTCGATCGCGGTCCTTGCCGCTATCCTGATGGGACAGGCCTTCCTTCCCCTCAACCCGCGGCATTTTGCCGGCATGCGCTGGGACCTGGCCCTCAACACCGCCATCAGCTTCGTGACGAACACGGACTGGCAGTCATATTCGGGCGAATCGACCCTGAGCTATTTTTCGCAGGCAGTCGGCCTCGCTGTGCAAAACTTCCTTTCGGCCGCCGTGGGTGTCTCCGTCGCCGTGGCGGTCATTCGAGGCATCGTCAGCCGTGGCCAGGCTGGCCTCGGAGAGAAAGCGGGCATTGGTAACTTCTGGGTCGATATGACGAAAACCGTCCTCTATATTCTCCTGCCTCTCTCGATCATCGTGGCCCTGATTCTCGTAAGCCAGGGGGTCGTTCAAAGTCTCGGCGACTACGTGAAATTCCACGCCCTCGCCGCTGCCGGGAGCGGGTCCGGAACGGCGAGCGGTGCCCGCGAAGGACTCATACCCCTCGGCCCCGCCGCGAGCCAGATAGCCATAAAGCAGCTCGGAACCAACGGGGGTGGCTTCTTCGGCCAGAACTCGGCCCATCCCTTCGAAAACCCGACGCCCCTCTCCAACATCGTCGAGCTCCTTTCCCTCATTCTCATCCCGGCCGCCCTTCCGCTTCTTTTCGGGAGGATGACGGGCAGGAAGAGGCAGGGGCGGGCGATCTTCGGCGTGATGTTCGCGGTTTTCGCCCTCTGCGCCATCGCGGCGATCGGCGCCGAGCTCCATTGGGGCAGTCTCGAGGGCAAGGAGCTCAGGGTCGGCATGTCGAACTCGACCCTCTGGGCGGTGATGACGACCATGACCTCGACGGGGGCCGTGAATGCCATGCACGACTCCCTCGCCCCCCTCGCCGGCATGATCCCCCTCATCAACCTGATGCTCGGCGAGGTGATCTTCGGCGGCGTCGGCTCGGGCCTCTACGGCATGTTCGCCCTCGTCTTCATCGCGGTCTTCATCGCAGGCCTGATGGTGGGAAGGGGGCCGGAATACCTCGGCAAGAAGATCGAGGCGAGGGAAGTCCAACTCTCGATGGTGGCCATAGTCGCACCCAACTTCGTGATCCTCGTTTTCGCGGCCATCGCCGCCTCCGTTCCGCAGGCCCTGGCGAGCCTTGGCAACCCCGGCGCCCACGGCCTCACGGAGATCCTCTACGCCTTCGCCTCGGCGGCCGGCAACAACGGCTCGGCCTTCGCGGGGCTTTCTACCAACACCTATTTCTGGAACCTGATGCTGGGAGCGGGCATGTTCATCGGCCGCTATGGGGTCATCCTGCCGATCCTCGCTGCGGCGGGCGGTCTTGCCGGCAAGAAGGCCGTTCCCGAGAGCTCCGGTACCTTCCGCACGGACAATCTGATCTTCGGAGTCCTCCTTTTCTTCGTAATCTTCATCGTGGCCGGTCTCACCCACTTTCCGGCCCTCACTCTTGGCCCCATCCTCGACCACCTCGGCATGGTCGGCGCGGCCAGGTGAAGGAGGAGGCAATGAGTAAACACGAAAGGCGTTTCACCGCCGCCATGCTCGGCAAGGCCATCCTCTCTGCCTTCGCCAAGCTCGACCCCCGCGTCGAGTTCCGCAACCCCGTGATGTTCCTCGTGTGGGTCGGGACTCTCTTTTCGACAATCGTCACAATTGCCGAGATTGTAGGGGGAAGGGCGACGGGGCCTGTCGGCCCGTCCAATGGAGGCCTGCCCGTCTCGATCGCGCTCCTGATCGACCTCTGGCTCTGGTTCACCCTCGTCTTCGCCAATTTCGCCGAGAGCATCGCCGAAGTCCAGGGCAAGGCGCGTGCCGATTCCCTCCGCAAGATGCGCGAGGGCGGGGTCGCCCATCTTCGCAGGGGTGAAAAGATCGTCGATGTGCCGGCCTCGGGCCTCGTGGTGGGCGATGAGATCGTCTGCGCGGCGGGTGACCTCATCCCCGGCGACGGTGAGGTGGTCGAGGGCATCGCGAGCGTCGACGAGTCGGCCATCACCGGCGAATCGGCCCCCGTCATACGCGAGTCCGGCGGCGATCGTTCCGGGGTCACCGGCGGCACGCGGGTCATCTCGGATCGGATCGTCGTCCGCGTCACGGCTGGTCCGGGCGCGACCTTCATAGATAGAATGATCCTGATGGTCGAGAACGCGACCCGGCAGAAGACGCCGGGCGAGATCGCCCTGACCATTCTCCTTTCCGCGCTGTCGATCATCTTCCTCCTCGCGGTGGCTACCCTCCGGCCCCTGGCCCTGATGGTGGCGGGCCCCGCCGCCTCCGCAAACCTGCTCGATGTCGTCACTCTCACCGCCCTCCTCGTCTGCCTTGTACCGACGACCATCGGCGGCCTCCTCTCCGCCATCGGCATCTCCGGAGTTTCGCGCCTGATGCGGAAGAACGTGATGGCCCTTTCGGGCAAGGCCATCGAAGCCGCCGGCGACATCGATACCCTCCTCCTCGACAAGACGGGCACCATCACCCTCGGCAATCGCCGGGCGAGTGAACTCATCGCCGCCAGGGGCGTACGCGAGGAAGACCTGATCGAGGCGACCCTCCTCGCCTCCCTCGCGGACGATACGCCGGAAGGCAAGTCCATCGTCGCCTATATCGGGGCCACCTACCGCCGCGCCACGAAACGGGCCTTGCCGGAAGGCGCTTCCTTTGTAGCCTTCACCGCGCGGACGAGGATGAGCGGAATCGACATGGTCGGAGCCGGCGGTGAAATCGACCCGGCTCGCGCCGTGCGAAAGGGCGCCCATGACTCCATAGCCGAACTTGTCTGCGCCCTCGGCGGCTCGATGCCCGAGGAGGTCCTGGCGGCCTGCGAAAGGATCGCCCGCTCCGGCGGTACGCCGCTGGCGGTAAGTGTCGGGAAGCGCGTGCTCGGCGTGATCCATCTGAAGGACGTCGTGAAAGAGGGTATCCGAGAGCGCTTCGCCGGCCTCCACGCCCTGGGTATTCGCACAATTATGATAACGGGCGACAACAGGCTGACGGCCGCCGCCATCGCCGCCGAGGCAGGGGTCACCGATTATATCGCGGAGGCCCGGCCCGAGGCCAAGCTTGAGGCCATCCGAAAGGAGCAGGCGGAGGGGCATCTCGTCGGCATGATCGGCGATGGCACCAACGACGCACCCGCCCTGGCCCAGGCCGATGTCGGCGTGGCCATGGCCTCGGGTTCGCAAACGGCCCGCGAGGCCGGCAACATGGTCGACTTCGACAACGACCCCGCCAAGATCATCGACGTCGTGGAGGTCGGCAAGCAGCTCCTCATCACCAGGGGCTCCCTCACCACCTTCTCGATCGCGAACGACGTGGCCAAGTACTTCGCCATCCTCCCCGCTGTCTTCGCGGGCATCCAGGCCAGGTCCGGCCATGCAGGACCCCTTGGCGCCCTCAACGTCATGGCCCTCTCCTCGCCCTCGAGCGCAATCCTCTCGGCGGTCATTTTCAACGCCCTCGTCATCATCGCGCTGATCCCCCTGGCCCTGAAGGGCAGCTCCTTTTCCCCGAAGGACGGGGCCTCACGGCTCCTCGCCCGCAACCTCCTCGTCTACGGCCTCGGGGGCATCGTCACGCCCTTCGTCGGCATCAAGCTCATCGATCTCATCCTCTCCGCAATCGGAATAGCGTAGGAAGCCCGCAATGAGAAAGAACGTATTGGTACAGTCACTTTCCTTCCTGTTTTGGATGACGGTCCTCACCGGCATCCTGTACCCGGCCCTCGTCACGATCGCGGCCCAGCTGGCCTTCCGCGATCGGGCCAACGGGAGCCTCCTGGTCCTCGACGGCCAGGTGCGCGGTTCGCGCCTCCTCGCCCAGGACTTTTCCGGCGGGGCCTGGTTCCTGGCCCGGCCCTCGGCGACGAAATGGGAAACGCTGCCGAGCGGCGCCTCAAATCTCGCGGCAACCAACCCCGCTTTGGCGACGGAGGAGGCCGCGAACGCGGCGGCCTGGGACGTCGCGAGCGGCCCAATGGAGACCCCCGGCATCATCGGCGGGACGGCCTCGGCGTCTTCGATTCCCCCCGACATGGCGACTTCTTCCGGCTCCGGCCTCGACCCCGATATCAGCCTCGCCTCCGCCCTCGGTCAGCTCGACAGGGTCGCCACGGAACGCTCCTTCGACGCCGCGTCGAAGGCCGCGCTGGAAGGCCGGATCCGTGCGATGGCGGCCGCATCGGTGACGCTTCTGGGACCGGAGCGCGTCAACGTGGTAGAATTGAATGCCAGCCTGGCGCGCGCCCCCTCGCCGGTCGATGTGCCCTCGCGGGTCGAAGCTCCCTCGCCGGGCGATGCCCCCTCGCCGCCGAAGGCGCTTCTTCCTCAGCCCCCCACCGCCGGGACGGGAAAGTGAGTTCGCGATGGACGAATCCGATCGTCTGAGCCCCAACGAAGCGCTGTTGCGCGTGGTCGCCGAGGACAGGCCACCCAAGGCCCGACTCAGGATTTTCCTCGGCATGGCGGCCGGGGTGGGAAAGACCTACGCGATGCTGAAGGAGGCGAGGGCGGCGCGAGAGCGGGGGCTGGACCTCGTCGTGGCCTGGGTGGAGGCCCACGGCAGACAGGAGACCGATGCCCTCCTCGAGGGCCTCGAGCGGCTTCCGCCGAAGACCGCGGAATATCGCGGCATGATAGTGAGGGAATTGGACCTCGACGCCGTCCTGGCGCGAAAGCCGGCCATCGCGGTGGTCGACGAGCTCGCCCATTCGAACCTGCCGGGGATGCGCCATGCGAAGCGTTACGAAGACCTCGTCGACCTTCTCGACGCGGGTATCGAAATCTGGACGACGGTCAACATCCAGCACCTCGAGAGCATGGCCGACTCCGTCGAGCTCCTGACCTTCGCACCCGTGCGCGAGCGGGTGCCCGACGCCTTCTTCGATCGGGCAGACGAGGTCCAGCTCGTCGATCTACCCCCTGATGGACTCCTCCTGCGACTCGCCGAAGGCAAGGTCTACACCGGAAGCGCCTCGCGCGACGCCATCGCCAATTTTTTCTCGAAGACGAACCTCTCGGTCCTCCGGGAGATCGCCCTGCGACAAGCCTCCCTGTTCGCGAGCCACGAAACGACGAACAGCATCCGCGAACCGGCTCCCGCCGCCCAAGGCGTCCTCGTCGCCGTTGGGACGAGCCCGCATGGGGAGGAGCTGCTCCGCTGGGCCCGCCGCCTCGCCTACAGCCTCAAGGCCGATCTCGAGTGTGTCCATGTGGATTCGGGCGAGAGGCCGAGCGAAGAGGATCGTTCGCGCCTCGCCTCGAATCTCAAGCTCGCGCGAGACCTTGGAGCCTCGGTCTCCCTTCTGACCGGCTCCGATGTGCCCGCCGCAATCGCAGACTTCGCCCGCGCCCGGCAGAGCTTCGCGATCGTCGTCGGCAAGACCGGCATCGCTTCGCGGCGGGGGCCCTTCAGGGGGCCCACTCTGTCCGAGCGGATCATATCCGGATCGGGGACAATCCCGGTTTTCGCGGTGCAGGAACGGCCGCTCCGAGAACCCCTCCGGGCTCGCGCCCGGCGCAAGTTCGACTCGACACCCGCGATCCAGTACCCGGCGGGCCTCGCCGCGGTCGCCCTGGCTACCGGCCTCAATTTTCCCGTGGCCGGACACATCGGCTACTGGTCGGCCTCGATCGTCTATCTCATGACGATCAGCTTCCTCGCGCTCGTCCTCGATCGGCGCGCCGTTTTCGTCGCCGCCTTCACCTCCGCCCTTCTCTGGGACTTCCTCTTCATCCCGCCCCACTATACCTTCGCCGTCTCGCGCCCCGCGGACACACTCATGCTCGTTCTTTATTTTGTCGTGGCAATTACGACTGGTTTTCTGACGAGTCGACTCAAGTCCAACGCACGGCTCCTCGCCATCCGCGAGGCGCGCCTCAAGCTCCTGGGCGAGCTCGCCCAGGAGCTGGCCGGGACCTCTGGTCTCGAGGCCATTCTCGCGAAATCGGAGAAGGCACTCAAGAAAGCCTTCGACGCCGAGGCGACCTTCATTCTCGAGGACGGGACGGGAGGCCTCGAAGGGGGGGCCTGGCCGCAGCCGGCCCTCATCGACGAAAAGGCGAGGAGCGCCGCCGAATGGGCCTTTGCGAAAGGGAATCCCTCGGGCCGCTACACGCGGACCCTTCCCGTCGTCCCGTGGCATTTCGTGCCTCTGGAGGCCCCGCAGGGAAGGGTGGGCGTCCTGGGCCTCAGGCCGAGGGAGGGCCGCGCCTGGTCTGACGATTTTGAGGATTGGCTATCGACGATGTCGCGGAGCGTTTCGATGGCCATCGAGCGCGAGCGACTCGCGGCGAAGGCCGCGGCCGCCGACCTGGCCAGGGAATCGGAGCGACTCGGCGCCCTCCTCCTCGACTCTGTGTCGCACGAACTCAGGACGCCCCTCGCCGTCATCGAGGGCGCCGCTTCCGCGCTGATCTCCGGTGAACACGAGGCCGGGGCCGCCCTCGGCGAGAAGGACCGGCGCGAACTGGTTGCCGAGATCGGTCGGAGCGCAAGGCGACTCGACGGTGTCGTCGAGGAGCTCCTCTCCATGGGACGCCTCGAATCGGGCCACCTCGCCCTCAGACTCGACGACAACGACCCTGTCGACCTCGCGGCGACGGCCATCGAGACCGCGACCGGGGAAATCGGCGACATGCGCGTCGAAATCCAGGCCCCGGCCGAGGTGCGCTCCCTGCGCTGCGACGAGGGCCTCGTCGTGCAGGTCCTCGTCAACCTCCTCAGGAACTGTCATCGCCACGCAGGGCCCGATCCCTCGGTGATCATCGCAATTGAACAGGGATCGGGCGCCACGGGTTTCCGCGTCCGCGACGAGGGGCCGGGCGTTCCACCCTCCGAACTGGAGCGGCTCTTCGACAAGTTCTATCGGTCGAAGCCGGCGAAGGCGGGGGGCACGGGTCTCGGGCTCTCGATATGCAGGGGCATAGTCGTGGCGCACGGCGGCTCGATCGTCGCGCGCAACCTGCGCGGGCGCGGCTTCGAGGTCTCTTTCGACCTTCCCGACGAGGGGCCGGAGCCGATTCGGCCGCCATCGCCGATAGGGGGAGGGACGGTGTGAAAAGGGTTCTCGTCATCGACGACGAAGAGCAAATCCGCAAGCTCCTCAGGATCAGCCTCGAAGCCCGGGGCTTCGAGACCGTCGAAGCGGCTACAGGTTCCGAGGGCTTGCAGGCCCTGGCCGCCCTCAGACCCGACATACTCCTACTCGACCTCGGCCTCCCCGATCGCGACGGGGCGGCCGTCCTCGCCGAAATCCGCGATCGCTCCGAGGTGCCCGTCATCGTCATCTCGGTGCGCGATCGCGAGGCGGACATAGTCGCCCTCCTGGACGGCGGTGCGGATGATTACGTTACGAAGCCCTTCGCGATCGGCGAACTGGTCGCGCGGATGAACGCTGCGCTCCGGCGGCGACTCGGCCCGAGCGAGGAGCCCTTCGGCTCTGACGGCCTCCTCGTCGACTTCGAAGAGCGCCGCGTGAGCATCGACGGCGAGATCCTCAAACTCACGCCGACCGAATACGCCATCGTCGCCGTCCTCGCCCGGGCCGGAGGCCGGATTGTCACCAAGGCCAGCCTTCTTCGCGAAATCTGGGGCCCCCTCGGCGACCTCGAACAGGGCAGCCTTCGCGTCCACCTCTCCTCAATAAGGAGGAAAATGGAAGGTGACCCTTCAAGGCGACGCTTCATCGTGACGGAGCCTGGAGTGGGGTATCGTCTCCGGGGGGAGTGAGGGATGGGGCAATTAGAGCTTATTGCGTCTGGGTGTGGCGTCCGGCCGCCATTGCGCCGGCGGCAGAGCGAGTGTTAAGTATCAGCGGGAGGCCGCATGATGGCATCGATGAAGCTCCGTGCCGGGACGAAGGCGGCGGCAAGCTTGTTGGTTCTTCTCGCCGGGATTCTCGCCCCTCCCCTGGTCTGGGCCCTGCCCGCCGATCCGCCACTGCCCATCGTCTGGCCGGCGGGTAGGCCGACCGAGGCCGACGGATGGCTTGTGTATCGTCAGGTCCTCAATCAGGCCGACTCGCCTCTCTTGGCGCATGACCTGGATATGGGTTTCGCCTTCGGGATTGGGCGCATCGGTCCCGTCGCGATCGATGGGCTGGCCCACCAGGATTTCCGCTTTCGGGTGACCTATCTGGGCCCCTGGAATCTTTGGGCGAGGGATCTGGTGTCGGATCTTCGGCTTCGCGCGAGCCTCGAATTGGGCCCCACGGTGGCTGCCCTCGCCTATCGTCATGATTGTAAGCATGATATCGAGGGCAGCTTCGGGCGCCTCGCCATCCACGATCAGGTCGAAGCCAGCCTCGCGCCCATCGAGGCCTTTGTCTGGCCCTGGGGAAGCGGGGATCGCTTGAGCGGGTCGCTGACCGGGTCCCTGGCCGCCGGCCTCTACTTCCCGCCCATCTTCCAGGCCGCCACCTCGGAGCCTGAGGAACTTGCCTTCACGCTGGAGGCGCGGCTCCTTCCCTTGGCCGTGGCCGGGATGGGCCGGGTTTTCGTGGAAGGCACCGTGGAGCCAACCCTTCGCGTCGCCGTGCCGATGGTCGCGACGCCCGGCGGTTGGGACTCCGATTTCCGCTTCGCCACCGGCTTCGAGTTCTCGCGCTCCACGGGGGTCGGAGGCTTCCGGCTGGGTCTGTCGCTGCAGCGGATGGTCGATCCGTGGATGGAGGAGCTGACGAGTCCGATCCTTGTTTGGGGTGTGGAAGCCGGCTTCGATGTGGCTCGTTCTTTGCGTTAGGGATCGCAGCGACAATCCCGACCGAGCTCCGGCGGGGTTAGGGGCGGTCTCGTCGCAGACGAGACCGCCTTCGGCGAGGGCTCCGCGAGGGAGGATTGTCGCGGAGAGCCCGACCCCGCCACGGCGGGGGAACGCCCAGGCTTTCGCGCCAGGGGTGCCTTGTCCCCTTCGACCTTGCTCGTGCTTATATTATCGATGAATTATTTTCGGTTCGGGAGGTAGCCATGAAATCGGCAATTGGAAGGACCTACATCTTCATCGTAATAGTTATTACATTGAGCCTGGCGGGTTGTTTCCTGGGACCCCGGAACGCGGCGGTCCATGTCAAGTTCGATATTGTCGGAGGTGACAACAATTTCGCGGCCTCCGTCTATGTTCAGGAGGTCGATACCGGGGCGACCTTCACGGTTCCCTATGATCCCCACACGCCGTATATCGTCATACCTATCAAGAAGCCGGGCAGGTACGTTTTCTATGCGCGCCTCGTCGAGGCTCCTGACGATTACCATTATGGCTTCACGAGCTATCAGACCGTAGGCTATGGGCACATGACGAGGGGCGGGACGGGCGACCCGGCCACGGAAAGTCTCGTCGCCCTCGATGTGAAATTGGGCGAGAAATACAAGGTTTATATAAACGATTATCGCGCCCGGCTCCCCGAGGCCGGCAAGCCTGTCACGGTGCCGTGGCGCAGCTTGAAATGAGGGGGCGAGGCCCAAGGTGACGACGGACTCCTGGGCGCCCGCGTCCGTCGCGCCTCCGCCGTTGTCGCGCCCTTCTCGTCCATCTCGCGGTCCTCGTGCTACTCTGCGAGGGGAGGGGCGATGAACGGCAACGATGTGATGAGGCGACTGCGCTATGCCCTCAATATTACCGATCTCAAGGTGCTCGAACTTTTGGCTCTGGCGGGTCGGCCGATGTCGAGGGCCGAGCTTGAGCCTTTCTTCCTCAGGGAGGAGGAGGCGGGCTATGTGGAATGTCCCGACGCGGTGCTTGCCCATTTTCTCGACGGCTTGATCGTTTCGCGCCGCGGGGCGCGCGAAGAGAAACGGGGAGGGGCGGCCGGGCCGCTGGCGGCGGGCGCGGCCGGGCTCCGTGCGAGGGGTGGTGCCGGGCCTCATGCGATGGGTGGTGCCGCGCCTGCGCTCCAAGCGGCGGGTGCGACGGGTGTGGCCGCGCCCCACCTGTCCAATAACGAGGTCCTCAAGCGTCTTCGCATCGCTCTGGAGCTCAAGGATGAGGACCTAATTGCGATCATGAAGCTGGCCGGAGTCGCGATCTCGAAATCGGAGCTTTCCGCCTTTTTCCGGAAGCGCGAGCATCCCAATTGGCGGCCCTGCGGCGATCAGTTCCTCCGCAATTTTCTGTCGGGCCTCACGGCGAAATATCGTGTTTAGTTATGAGTGATGGGGGGATCGCGGGGGAGGGCGGGGAGCGGCACGTGAGGCGCAAGCGCTATCGCGGCACCCATCCGCGGCACTTCTCCGAGAAGTACAAGGAGCACAGGGCGGCCGAGTTTCCGAAGGACATCGAGCGCATTCTCGCGCGGGGGGCGACGCCGGCCGGCACCCATAGGCCCATCTGCGTGAAGGAGATTCTCGCCGTCCTCGATCCGCGGCCCGGCGAGACGGCCGTCGACGCGACCCTCGGGCATGGGGGCCATGCCCGCGCCATTCTAGCCGCGCTCGCACCTGGAGGTCGCCTGTTTGGCTTCGATCGCGATGCGGCTGAACTCGCCCGGACGACGGCCGCGATGGGCGAAGGTGGCGGTGGGGCAGGTGGGGTGGCCGCGGACGGGGGTGGTGGCGGCTGGGCGGAGGGCGGCGGCGGTGGGGCGGCCGGGGCCAGGGGTGGCGGTGGTGGCGGCGGCGCGGACCGCGGCGGCAGTGGGGCGGCCGGTGGCCGCGCGAGTTTCATCCCAGTACATGCGAGTTTCTCCCAATTGAGAGAGGTCCTCGACGACGCGGGCATCGCAGGAGTGGACCTTGTCCTCGCCGATCTCGGTCTCTCGTCGATGCAGATCGACGATCCGGGGCGGGGTTTTTCCTTCAAGCGAAGGGGGCCCCTCGACATGCGCATGGACAGGTCCCGGGGAGTCTCGGCCGCGGAGTGGCTGGCCGGGGTGGGCGAGGCGGAACTCGCGAGGGCCATTCGTGACAATGCGGACGAAGTCGAGGCGGGCGCGATCGCCCGGGCGATTCTGGCTAGACGAGGGAGGCTCTCGACGACCCGGGATCTCGCCGAGGCCGTATGCGCGGCCTTTCCGGCCCTTTCCTTCGACGATCCGGCTATGCGCAAGATCCTCACGCGGATATTCCAGGCGATCCGCATCGAGGTGAACGGCGAGTTCAGGGCCCTCGCGTCCCTGCTCGAGGCCTTGCCCTCTTGCCTGAACCCCGGCGGCCGCGTGGCGATACTCAGTTTCCATTCGGGGGAGGAGCGGCGCGTGGAAGCGGCCTTCGCTGCGGGCCTGGCCTCGGGCGCCTATGCCTCCGCTGCGAAGGAGGCGACGAGGCCGAGCCGCGAGGAGCGGAACGCCAATCCTCGTTCGACCTCGGCGAGGCTGCGCTGGGCGATTGCCTCAGGCGAGCGCGGATCCGGCTCTCGCTGATCTGGCCCTCGCCCGGGCCACCTTCGCTTGTCCCTCAGCGTCTCGAGTTCATCCCCTCGAAGGCCTTCTCTCCGTTGGCCCGAAGGTCGACGGCACCCCCCACGGCGATTTCCGGATGGCCCGCAAGCAATCCCTTCATGACGGCATCGATGAACTCGGTCACTGGCATGCCGCCATGGCTTTCCTGGGCGGTGGCAGCGCGGCGGTCGTGGCCCAGTTCGGTGTCGACGGCAGGAGGGATGACCTCCACGACTTCGACACCCTTGGCGCGGAGCTGGTGGCGGAGGGACATCGTAAAGGAATGCACAGCGGCCTTTGTGGCGCAGTAGACCGGAAGGAAGGCCAGGGGCGTGAAGGCGAGGCCGGAGGAGACATTGACGATGGCTGCGCCCGGTTTGCCGGCGACGAGACGCGAGGCCAGGTCGGAGAGGTGGAAGAGGGCGACGATGTTGGTCTCGATCTCGGTCCGCATCTTGGCCGCGTCGAGGCCCGACATGAAGTTGCCCGACATCTGCACGCCGGCGTTGTTGACGAAGATGTTGGTCTTCGGATGTTCCTTCGCGAGCCAGGCCATGAGTTCGGTCCTTTGCCCCTCGTCCGCGACATCGCAGACACG
>JAJXVS010000332.1 GCA_021782015.1 bacterium
CGGAAGGGCAAAGAGGGCGCCGAAGACGAATCCTATGAGTACGTAGAATGTGCCGACATCGATGCGTCCGGCCTTGAGGCTTTCGAGGATGGCCGCAGGGATGAGGGTGCAGATCGCCGAGGCGAGGGTGGGGTTTATGCCGGCGACGAGGGAAACAGCCCCTCCACCGAAGAAGTCACCCAGGGCAAAGAGGAGCTTTTCGCCTGCGCCGACGCGGTCTTCCTTCATAATTAGTACTTTCCGCCTATGCGAAAATTCCCTTGGAGGCGAAGACGAGGGCGTCGCGCCTCAAGGCTTCCGGCGGCCTACCACCCGCATAGGGCAGGAGAAACAGCGAAAACGAAAGGCTCTGGCCCTCCCACGAAGGTGCGTAGGGGTCGAGATTGTCGGCCATGAGGATGGCCGCGAGCCGGCCGAGGCCCGTGGTCGCGGTCGGGTAGCGCCACTGACGACCGTGGTAGCTGCCAAAGGGATTGAGGTGGAGGCCCTGCCGAGTTCCATCGATCCTGACCCGCATCGGGCAGAAGGCGAAGTTCGTCGAACCCTCGTCCGACTGGGCGACGAGGAGGCCGGCCTTCGCCCCCGACACCGCCACCCATGAGTCGGTGATCTGGTTGTCGAGAGAATCCGGTTCGCGGTTCGGGCCGAATCGATGATAGCACAACTCATACGATGACACGCGCCCGGTGAAATCGTGCTTCCAGACGCGGGCCGGCGCCCCGAGGGTCGAGCCGATGAGGGGTTCAAGTTCGAAGGGCGCGACCTCGGTCCAGCGCGCATCCCAGTCGCGCGCGAGCCGGATCGCCTTGGACCGGTCGTAGCCGCGATGCGCGGTCTTTGGGTAGTCGATGTCGACGTCGACCCGAAAGCCCTCGATCCCCACCGCGAGGGCGTAGCGATGACGCCACCTGGCCTCGACATTCTCGACATCCTGCCCGGCTCCGGGCAGAACAATGCGACCCGCCACCTCGAGTTCGGCGATGGCACCCGAGTCAACCTCGCGGGCCGCGATCGAATCGACCCGGCCTCTCCGCCGCGCACCGCGATGAGTGATCCATGGGCGCGAGAGGGGCGCCGCGAAAAGAGGTCTGTCCCCCAGCCTTGCGACGACGCCTTCGATTGTTGCCTCGAGCGATAATCCATCCGCGCTTATCGACGAGGCCCCGACGACGAGGTTGCCGGCGCGCCGGACTGCTGGTCGTAGCGCCAGCCGAGAGCCTTCGGGATCGATCAGCTCGAGGCGGCCTCCTTCCCCACGCGCGATCGCGCCCTTTCCACAGGCGAAGCCATGCCGAAGTGGGTTGTCGACATCGCGAGGAGGCGCTTTTCGAGGGCCCCGCGAAGCAAACCCTCGACCTCGTCGAGGGCGGCCTTGACTCGGGAGGCGATCCGTTCGATGAGGTCAGGTGCGTACCGGGGCATGTAGACCTGGAGGGACCAGTAGTTCTCGATGTCCCATGCGGCGCGGACCGGGATGCCCGCGGCCCCCCCTTCGCCCCGACCTCAGCTCCTCGGCTTCGCGCTCACGATGACGTGGTTCTTGGCCTTGACGCCGGTGGCCGGATCGACGCGATAGACGACCTTCCATTCCCAGCCGCCGGCCGAGCGGAGGGCGGCCGTGATTTCGGCCTCGTCATCGGCATGGGCCTTGCCCGTGGCGACTCGGCGAGCCAGTTCGCAAAGCCCTCGCTCGAGGGCGCTCTCGAAGTCGGCATCGACTGACTGCGAAGGATCGATATCCACGACGAGGTCCGCCACGGCCTCGCAGGCCAGGGGATCGTCGGCGGGCGAGACGAGTATCCAGTCGATGGGCCGCCCCGCCGCCTGGGCCTTGAAGGCCATGTCGACCAAGCCCTTTTTCGGACGCATGGCCACCACGAAGGGGGCCGTACCGGCTGAGGCGGCCGTCGGAATGACGGCGCTCAAGCGATCGGCGTATGAGGCCGTCGAGCCATCAGCGAGGGAACGGAGCGCCGCGTACGAAGGGAGTTTGGGTGCAAGGGCTCCCGGGTCGCTGCCGAAGAGGAGGATGATGTCGCGTTTGGAACCGCCGGCGTCGGCGCCCTGGGCTCGCCCGCCGTCGCAGGAGCCGAGGACGAGGGCCGCGGCCGAAATAGCCATCAGCATTGGTAATAAATGGCGAATGGCTCCGCGACCGAGGGAGGCGGCCCGGCGGCGGCCCCCTCGCGTTCGCTCGCCGTGGTTCCGGGCGTCGAGGCGCATCAGTTCAGGATGCAGGCGGAGAAGTGGCCCGGCGCCACCTCGCGGAGCGGGGGCCGGCCTTCGCGGCAGGCGCTCGTCGCGTGGGGACAGCGCGGATGGAAGTGGCAACCGCTCGGAGGGTTGATGGCGCTCGGAATTTCACCCGTCGGCAGGTTCTTCGGCTTGCGAACCCGAGGATCGGGAATGGGAACGGCGGCGAGGAGGGCCTTGGCGTAGGGATGATGCGGCCGCGCGAAGAGTTCGTCGCGCGAGGCGAGCTCTACGATGCGGCCGAGATACATGATGGCGACGCGATCGCAAAGATATTTGGCGGTCGCCAGATCGTGGGTGATGAAAAGGTAGGTGAGGCCGAACTCGGCCTTGAGGTCCAGCATGAGCTTGAGGATGAGGGCCCGCACCGACACGTCAGCCATGGCGATGGGCTCGTCGGCCACCACGAAATCGGGCCGCGTCACGAGCGCGCGGGCGAGGACCACGCGCTGGCTCTGGCCGCCGGAAAGCTGGTGCGGGTACTTTCGATAGAGATAGGCGGCCGGCGACAAGCCGACCTTCTCCATGATCGAAAGGACCATCTCCTTGCGTGTCGCCGCCTCCCCGACCCCGTGGATCTGGAGGGGATGGCCGATGGCCTGGCCGACGCTCATGCGAGGGCTCAAGGAACTCACCGGATCCTGGAAGACGATCTGGAGCTTCTGCCTGAGCCTCCGCATCTCCTCGTTGCCGTACTCGGTGACGTTCTTGCCGCGATATTCTACCGTGCCGCTCGTCGGCTCGATGAGCCGCAACAGGAGGCGGCCGGTCGTCGACTTGCCCGAACCCGACTCGCCGGCGAGGCCGAGGACTTCGCCCTCTTCGATGTCGAAACTGACGTCGTCGACCGCGTGCACGAGGCGCTTTGGGGAGAAGAGGCCGCCCTTGAGGACGAATTCCTTGACGAGGTGCTCGGCCTTGATGATCCTGGCTTTGGCCTCGGGCCTTGCGTCTTTGTCGACGGCTCTGGCGTCGTTGTGTGTGGCCATATTACTTGTGTCCTTTATAGAGATGGCAGGCCACGGCCCGGGGAACCGCCTGGTGTCCGCGCCCCTCGGCGGTGAGCCTTTGGCCAGGCTCGGCCTCGTAGGTCAGGTGCGGCTCTTCCTTCAGGCAGATGTCCATCACCTTCGGGCAACGGGGCGCGAAGGGGCAGGAATCCTTCAAGTTGACGAGATCGGGAGGGCTGCCCGGCATCGCGGGAAGATCCTTCTGGTCGAGGAGGATATTCGGTACGCAGTCCATCAATCCTCTCGTGTAGGGATGGCGCGGCTCCTCGAAGATCCCCTCCACCGAGGCGAGTTCCACGATTCGGCCCGCATACATGACGGCGATGCGGTCGGCGATCTCGGCGACCAGGCCCAGGTTATGCGAAACAAGCACTACGGTGAGATTGTATTTTTTCTTGAGCTTGGCGAGAAGCTCGGTGAAACCGGCCTCGACGATGACGTCGAGGGCCGTCGT
>JAJXVS010000333.1 GCA_021782015.1 bacterium
TTCGCGACGCGCGCCTTCGCACTCCGATCCTGTCTGCCGGTGGCTTCGGATTTCGCTTCCTGGGCCTTTTTCTGTCCCGGCATCGGGGGCGTTACCCCATATTTTTCCTTGAACAGCCTGAGCCTTTCTTCTTGCGATAATTTGTAGGGGTCCTGGCCGGAATCGGCGAACAGGGGGGGGGCGGGCTTGGACGGCCCCTGCGAGGAGCGGGGGGGCAGGGGAGGTCGCTCCTTCCCGTCGCGGCCGAGGTCGATACGAGCCTTGGCCTGGCCGTGGATTTCGGCCCGCGATTTGCCCTCGCGGCGGGGATCGTCGCCGTGCCGGATTTCTTCGCCGCGGCGTTCCGCCTGGTGTCCCTCATCTCGCCCGCCGCGCTGGGGCAGGGGACCCTGTCGCCGCGCGCCCTCGCGATGCGGAGCCTCGCGACGCGGACCCTCGCGACGCGGAGCTTCGCGAAGCCTTCCCCTGTCGTCCCTGCCGCCCTCGCGGCGGAACTGCGAGGCCCTGCCGAATCGCATGCCCTCGCTCCTGTCCTCGACGAGGAGGGCCGGGTCCCAGCCTGCGACCGGTATCTTCATACCTATGAACTTTTCGATCGACGGGAGGTTGAAGACGAATTTTTCGCAGGCGAAGGTGATCGCCTTGCCTGCCTTGCCGGCGCGGGCGGTTCGACCGATGCGATGGACATAGGATTCGGTGTCGTCTGGAAGATCGTAATTGATAACGAGATCGAGTGCCTCGACATCGAGGCCCCGGGCCGCGACGTCGGTCGCGACGAGGATGGCAAGCCGTCCCGATTTGAGGCTATCGATGATTTCGAGGCGTTTTGACTGGGGCAGATCGCCCATGATGTACTCGTTCTCGACCCCGTTTATCTTGAGGCGCCTGGAAATCTCCTCCACCATGGATTTCTGGTTGGCGAAGATGATGGCGCTGCCGGGCTTCTCCCGCTCGAGCACACCGAGGAGAAGGCGCATCTTCTCATGGACCCCGACATGGTGGAGCTCCTGCGTGACGAGGTCGACCGTCATGTGCTCCGGCTCGATGGTGATCTCCTTGGGCACGTCCATGTATTCCCAGGCGAGATCCTTGACCCGAAGCCCCAGGGTTGCGGAAAAAAGGAAGGTCTGACGTTCGTGAGGGCCCGGCAGGTAGCGGATGAGCCTGCGGAGGTCGTCGATGAAGCCCATGTCGAACATGCGGTCTGCCTCGTCTATGACGAGGAAACCCACTTCCTTGAGCAGCATCTTGCCCTGCTGGATGAGATCGATGATGCGCCCGGGAGTGCCGATCATCATCTGCACATTATTCCTTAGGGCGTCCAACTGAGGCCCATAGCCGACGCCACCATAAAAACAGGCCGAGCTGATGGGCAGATACTTGCCGAGTTTGCGGACCTCCCCTTCGATTTGGGCCGCCAACTCGCGGGTGGGGGCGAGTACGAGAACCTTGCGGCTTCGCAGCTCGGGCACCGTGAGAATGCGGTTGAAAATGGGGACAAGAAAGGCGGCCGTTTTGCCGGTGCCCGTCTGGGATTGGGCGTAAATGTCTTCCCCCGAGAGGGCATGGGGGAATACCGCCTCCTGAACGGGGGTCGCCGCCGTGAAACCGGCTTCGGCTATGCCCTTCTGAAGGTCGGAGACGAGGTCGAGAGAGGTAAATTCCATTCGGTACGCTCGATTGTCGCAGTGTTGGCGCCAGAGGACGGCATCGGCCGCTTCCAGGCAAGGGGCCCAGCCCCCGAATTGCCCAATCCTATACTTTTTCGGTGAAATGAATAAGGGGGAGGGCTTTGACGCATCAGCGGGTCAGCCTAAGCCCCGAGCGACCCCAATTCGTCCTTTTCGATTCCGGTTGCCGTCACGATCATGTCGTCGGACAGGCCCAAGGCTTTGAGTCTGCGGGCAACTTCGAGGGCTTGCACGCGTTTGCCCTCGGCCAAACCTTTAGCCTTGCCTTCGGCGATGCCCTCAGCGATGCCCTCAGCGATGCCTTTGGCCTTACCTTCGGCTATACCTTTGGCTATACCCTCCGCAATGCCCGCCTTGAGGCCTTCCGCCCTGCCTTCTTCGAGGCCTTCCTGGCGCGAATCGGCTTTCCACGCGTTCATGGTCCTTTCCCAATCCATGCGGCGTTCATAGGTATAGCGGGCCTTGGCCTGCTTCGAAAATACATCCATGATTTCCACTGCCTCCCGTATTTCGTCGCGCAAGCTACGATAGCTCGCTTTTCGAAGGTCGATTTCCGCACCATTGGCGAGAAACCACATCCATTCTTCGAGCGGCGTTTCAAATTTAGTCAGGCTGGAAGGCCCTGACAAGCCCTGCCTTTTGGGCAGTTCCACCGTGATAATCAAGAGGTCGGCGCAGAGGATGGTCCCGATCCTTCTATCGCAGGTTCTGAATGCATGAACGCATTCGGCATCTTCGAAAAAGGTTTCGCCAAGGACCCAGAGGACGAGCATTGGTCGATGTTTGCGATAGTCGTCGCCCTTATTGAGCTGCGCCGAATAGAGGCGAGCCCAATTGTCCAACATGCGCGACGAAATCGCCTTGTCCTGTCGGATTTGCATTTCGATCTGGATTTCCCGCTCGTCGGCGTCCGTCGCGTGGATGTCGACCGTGACCTCCTTGTCGCCGGCGAATTCGGCCAACCTGAAGGGATTGAGGATGGTCAGCCGGCTCACCTCATGGACTCCGACCAGGGGGAGGAGGGAGTTGAGAAAATCGCGGGTGACCGCTTCGTGGGATGGGCTGCCGAAGATTTTCTTGAAAACCACGTCGACCGTTGGTTTGATGCCGATGCGCATATGGGTGCCTCCTAAGAGGCTTACGTCAGCGCGGAGCGGCCATGCTTCAAAGTGACAGAAAAAAACCCGCCGGGTGGTGAGCCGGCGGGCCGAGGGAGGGGAAAGGGATGCGGCTACTGTTTCACGTAGGCATTGGCATCGGAGGAGGTCGCGTTGCCGAAAACGAGGTAGTTACCGATTATTTTGTAGGCTATTGTCGAAGTCGAGGCAGAGGGACTTGTGAATGTTTCCGTAAGGATGCCGTTCTGGACCGCATAGGTAGCCGTTTGCGTGCTCGATGGGCTGGCGGGGAAGGTGCTCGTCGTGGATTGGTACGCGGCGTCGGTCAGTGAACCAGTAGCCGAGAAGGTCAAATCCTCTTTATAGTAATTGGTCGTTGTTCCATCGTTGCCGCTCGATGCCATCTCCCAGGTGCCCACGATGCCTGAGACGCTTCCCTGTGCCACGGCCGCGTATCGGTAGAGCTTTCCACCATAAATAAAGGCATTCGGTTGGGTATCGGAGGTATTCGGAACAACCGGGGTCCAGGTCGCCGTGGACGCGGTGAATGGCGTAAGCGAAGAGACGGCATCGTAGGTTTTGGTCATGGTCATTCCGGAGCTGCTAATGCTGATGATCCCTTTGCTTCCCGCGGTATACGTCGAGTCTGGCGTGCTGCTTCCGGAAGGCGTACTCACATATGATTCAATGGATACATACGAACCATCTGCCGCAATGGTCATGGTATCGGTGGTGACCTCGGTGGCGGGTGTCGAGCCGCTTAAGCTCATGATCGCGGTCGGACTGCTGTAGGATTCGACCCAGGTTCCCGTCAAATTCGCGAGGGTGGGGACGGTCGTGGTGGTCGCCGTGGTGCTGGTCGTCGAGGAGCTGCCGGTAGGCTGGGTGCAGCCGACCAAGGC
>JAJXVS010000056.1 GCA_021782015.1 bacterium
TTCTCGCGAAACGTGGCCAATGGGATGGCCCGGCTGAGCCTGTATCTCTTTCTGCACAATTATCAAAAGAAGTTCCGCATCAAGGACCCGGTGATGGCCGATGAGGTCCACGCTGAAAAGGCGGGGCTTCCGCGGCAGTTGATCCGCGAGGGGCTGAAGACGGCCTTCAAAAAGCGGGTATTTCTGTCGCGAATCAGTCTGACTTCCACGCTGGAGCGGATTTGGAAGAAGGACTTTGTCACTCCGGGGCTGAAGACGCAGCGCTGCCCCCCGGCCTTCGCCTTTGGCTAAGGGCAAAGAGCCGAAAGGAAGGGGCGCAATAAGCTTCGTGACACTAATCAATGTTTCACGTGAAACAAACGGGCACCTTGGGGTGCCCGTTTGTTTTCTTCGAGCCCTCTTCCGTGGCTGTCTCCCTGGAGTTTGTTTCACGTGAAACACTGACAAGCGTGGGCGGAACTCCCTTTCAGTAGTACACTCGCAGCCCAAGAGGAAATGACATGACCGACCTGGTTCACTTGGCCGAAACCTTTGTCTTCATCTTTGCCTTCATAGGCCTTGCAACGCTCTTGCTGCGTTTGCGCATCCTTGGACCTGCAATGACGAGAAAGGTAGTTCATATCGGAGTGGCGCACTGGTGGCTCCTGTATATGGCCTTCATCGTCTCGCCCATTGCGGGAATGGCGGGGGCCCTGGTCTTCGTGGTGGTCAACTCGCTTTCCTATCGGCTCCAGGTTTTCAGGGCGACGGAAGATCCTTCGCCAGGTCGAAACCTCGGGACGATATGGTTTCCCATCTCCCTTTCCGTCCTCATCGGCCTTGAAATGCTCGGGCTCGTGACACGCTGGCAGGCGGGGGTGGGTGTCCTCGTGATGGGATGGGGAGACGGCATGGCAGCCGTGGTCGGGCAGGCCTTCTCGAAGCGCCCGGTCATAGTCTTCGGATCGAAAAAGAGCGCGGTGGGCACGAGTGCCTTCGTCGCCTTTTCTTTTGTGGCGACGGCCATCATGACGGGGATCTTCGTGCCGGGCCTTTCCGCCTGGGATATTGCGCTTCGCGCGGGCTCGACGGCGATGTTCGCCGCCTGGGTGGAGCTTGCGACGCCCTTCGGCGTCGACAATCTGAGCGTCCCGATCCTGACGACCCTCTTTTATGTGTTCATAGCATCGGGTCCCTTGGCTGGGCCCTTTGCCGCGGCCCTCGCTCTCAACGCGGTCGTCGGCATCGGAGCCTGGAAGAAGGAGGCCGTGGACGCGAGCGGGGCCGTCGTCGGGGCTGCCGTCGGGACGGTGATCCTCACCGCCGCAGGAATAGCCGCGTATGGCCTTCTAGCGGGATTCTTCGTTTCATCGACGGCCCTCGGAAGGATAGCCGGCAAGAGGCGCGGGCCGAGCCAGGTCGAGGAAAAGGGAAGCCGTCGAGATGCCTTCCAGGTCCTGGCCAATGCCGGGGCTGCCGCCACAGCCTCGGTTCTTTATGGCCTGACAGGAGATAGCCTGTGGCTTGCAGCCTTTGCCACGAGTTTTGCCGCCGCGAACGCCGATACATGGGCAAGCGAGCTGGGCGTTCTCTATAGAAAGCTTCCCCGGTCGATCTTGACGGGCAAGGAGGTGCCGGCCGGCGCCTCTGGTGGGGTTACGCCCCTGGGCTTCTTGGCCTCTGCCCTTGGAGCCGCCTTTATCGGCCTCCTCTTTGCCGCGAGTTATGCCAGTCTGGCCGACGCCCGCATCGAGTGGGGCCTGATTGCGCTGATCGCCTCGCTGGGGGGCTTTGCCGGTTCGGTGATCGACTCGCTCCTCGGTGCGGCCTTTCAGGCCCAATATCGCTGCGTCGTCACGGGCCTGTACACCGAGAGGCCGAGCACCGATGGGAAGCCCAATATGCTCACACGGGGCATGGCCTGGTTTACGAATGATGTCGTCAATTTCGCGAGCACAGCCGCCGTGACCATTGTCGCCGCCGGTGTCTACGCGGTCCTGCGCTAAGGGCCGCGCCAAGGGCCGCGCCGATGACGACGCCAAGGCGAGGGCCAGCGGGAAGGCCCCGGTTATCGCAGCTCAGGTGGCGGGCTTGAAATAGCGGGAGGCGGGGCCGAGGGACCGATCGCCCCCGAGATGGGCGGCGAGATGGCGGGCGATGCGGCCTATTGTTTCGGGGGGAAGGCGCACGCGGCGCATGCGGCCGATTTCGGCCACGATGCGCTCGCGTTTGGCCTCGCTCAGCAAGACGAGAACCTCCTGGACCTCGGACTCTTCCGCATAGCGGAGGAGGGCGCCGAGATCCCGGTCGGCCGTGTTGAGGAGGCGCGAGGTCGCGGTCTTCGCGGGTGTTGCCCGGAGAGCCGCGAAGAAAGGTTCGAGTTCGCGCATCGCGTCCTCCTCTTTCGGCATCGGCCGCCGCTTTCTCGAATCAGTGAACCGCCTTTTTGAACTCCTCGGCCTTGTCGGTCCGTTCCCAACTGAAACCGTTTCGACCGAAGTGGCCGTAGGCGGCCGTGGCGCGATAGACGGGCTTTTTGAGGTCGAGGCTGCGGATGATGCCGGCCGGTGAGAGGTCGAAAACCTTGGTGACGGCGGCGGCAATGCGCTCTTCGGGAAGGGCGCCCGTGCCGAAGGTTTCGACCATGACGGAAATGGGAAAGGGCACGCCGATGGCATAGGCCACCTCGATCTCGCAGCGCTCGGCGAGGCCGGCTGCGACGATGTTCTTGGCGACATAGCGGGCCATATAGGCGGCGGAGCGGTCGACCTTGGAGGGATCCTTGCCGGAGAAGGCGCCACCGCCGTGACGGCCCATGCCGCCATAGCTGTCGACGATGATCTTGCGGCCGGTGAGACCGGTGTCGCCGTTGGGGCCGCCGATGACGAAGCGCCCCGTCGGATTGACGAAGAACTTCACCCTTTTGTCGAGGAGGCCGGTCGGCTCGAGAATGGGTTTGATGATCTTTTCGATGACCGTTTCGCGAATTTCCTCGTAGCTGGCTTCCGGATCGTGTTGGTGGGAAACGACGACGGTGTCGACTCGCACGGGCTTGTGGCCCTCGTACTCGAGGGTGACCTGGCTCTTGGCGTCGGGTCTGAGCCATTTGATGGCGCCGGACTTGCGAAGCTCGGCAGCCCGCTCGAGGATGCGGTGGGCGTACATGATGGGGGCCGGCATGAGCTCGGGCGTTTCGCTGCAGGCGAAGCCGAACATCATGCCCTGGTCGCCGGCGCCCTGCTGGCCCTCGTATTCCTTGAGGCCATGGCCGGCGACTCCCTGGTTGATATCCTGGGACTGGGAATGGATGGTGTTGAGGATGGCCATCGATTCGTAGTCGATGCCGTAGTCGGGATTCGTGTAGCCTATGTCTTTGACGACGTCGCGGGCGAGGGTCTGGATGTCGACATAGGTATCGGTCGTGATTTCGCCGCCGATGAGGACCATGCCGGTCGTCGCGTAGGTTTCGCAGGCGACATGGCTTTCGGGATCCTCGGCGATGCAGGCGTCGAGGACGGCATCGGAGATTTGGTCGCAGAGCTTGTCGGGGTGGCCCTCAGACACCGATTCGGACGTGAAGAGCCAGTTGGAAGTACGCACCTATGCCTCCTTTTTAGCGGAATTTCTAGACCGCCCCGCAATATGGTGCAAATCGGCGGTGAAAATAGCGGCTCGATGAGCCGTGACGCGGCGAACCGCGCAGGCTTCAATATGCCTCTTCGCTTCTTCGCAATCAAGAGGCGGGAATGGCCTGGGAGGGGTATACTCCACAACCATGTCGATACGATCGTCCTTTGGAAAGGCGACAGGGCTCTTTGTCCTGGGCTTGGTCGCATTGGTCTTGCCGCTCAGCGCCGAGGCGCCGCTTGTCGTCGCCAGGGCGCGGGATCTGCGCACCCGCCTTGTGATGGATGCTGAAAACTATCTCGGTGTTCCCTATGTCTATGGCGGGCTTTCGACCAAGGGAATCGATTGTTCGGGATTGGTTTATCGTGTATTCAGGGATGTGCTCGGCCTTGGCGTGCCGCGTACGACGAAGACCCTTTACGACTTTTCGGAGAAGGTCAATCGGGAAAACCTCGAGCCAGGCGACCTCGTTTTTTTCAATACGACGGGGCCCCTCGCCCATGTCGGCATCTACGCCGGGAACGATGTGTTTATCCACGCAGCGTCCGAAGGACCGCGCACCGGCGTCATCAAGTCGTCCCTCGATGATGCCTATTGGTCAGAGGCCTTTGCAGGGGGCGGGCGCCTGGTCTCGCCGGCCGGTTACCTCGGGCTCCTCCTTGGCCTGGGCGGAGGGCCCCTCCTCGGCGCTGATACTCTGGGACGGGGTTTTGGGGTAGCAGCCAATCTCAGCCTTCCCCTGCGGGGCGTGGAGCCGGGTATTCAGATCGCCCCGAGTTGGGATGTCTCGCTCGGTGTTTTCCGCCTCCCCCTCCAGTTTTCCTTCGGCATCGACCGACACCTCCGCTTTTTCGCTGGGCCCGCCTGGACCCTGGGCGAGCCGCGGCTGAGGGTTTCGACCGGGACGAGGATCTACGAAGCAGGGGGCGGAATACTGGGGAGCGCGGGCCTCGCCTGGGCTCCCTTCGAATTCAAGATGGGACAGGGTGACTGGCGGCTGGTCGGCACCCTCGATTGGAACCGCTATGTTGCCGTCGCGGGACAGGGCGCGGACACCCAGAGCGATCTGGCCGCCAGCCTTCGCTTCGGCCTCTACCTCGAATCCCGCATCCTCATCTGATCTGTGTACCTGCGTCCGGACGGGGCGCGAAAGGAAGCTCATGTCGACAAAAGAAAGCTATGTGCTGGCCCTGGATCAGGGTACGACCTCCTCGCGGGCCATCGTCTTTAATCACGGGGGGACGGTGATCGCCGCCAGGCAACAAGCCTTCGAGCAGCATTTTCCGAAGCCGGGCTGGGTCGAGCACGATCCGGAGGACATCTGGAGGAGTCAGTACGAAACCGCGAAGGGGGCAATTGCGGCGGCCCAGGTAGAGGTATCGCAGATTGCCGCGATCGGCATCACCAACCAGCGCGAAACGACCCTGCTCTGGGAAAAGGCCACGGGAAAGCCGGTGTACCGGGCGATCGTCTGGCAGTGCCGGCGTTCGGCCGATATCTGCAAGCGACTACGCGAACAGGGGCTTTCGGAGCTGGTGGCCCAGAAGACGGGCCTCGTCCTCGATCCCTATTTCTCCGGGACCAAACTCATGTGGCTTTTCGAGAACGAACCCGATCTTCGCGCCCGGGCCGAGAGGGGGGAATTGCTGTTCGGAACGGTCGATTCCTGGCTGATCTGGAAGTTGACGGGCCTCCATCGCAGCGATCCGACGAACGCGAGCCGCACCCTTTTGTTCAATATCAGGCAGGGGCGTTGGGATGAGGAACTTCTCAAGGCCTTTGACATACCCGCCTCCATCCTTCCGGAGGTCGTGCCGAGTTCCTCGCCCACCGGGTATGGAAGGACGAAGAAGGAGCTTTTCGGGGCGGAAATTCCCGTGACGGGGGTGGCAGGCGACCAGCAGGCAGCTCTGTTCGGCCAGGCCTGCTTTGAGCCGGGCGAGGTAAAAGTCACCTACGGTACGGGCTGCTTCGCGTTGATGAATACGGGGGCCTTTCCCGTGCCTTCGGCCAACAGGCTGCTTACGACCGTGGCCTGGGACCTGGGCCCCGGAACGGGCGCGGGCGGCGGAGGTGGCGGGGGCGGTGCAGGCGGCGCAGGCTCGGGAGCGAGTTCCGGGGGCGGATATACCTATGCGCTCGAAGGCTCGGTCTTTGTCGCCGGTGCCGTCATCCAATGGCTTCGCGACCAGCTCGGCCTGATCGCCGACGCTGCCGAGAGCGAGGCTCTTGCCCTGTCGGTGCCGGATTCGGGTGAGGTGGTCGTCGTGCCGGCCTTTGTCGGACTTGGGGCGCCCTATTGGGACTCAGAGGCCCGGGGCACCATCGTCGGGCTGACGCGCGGAAGTTCGAAGGCCCATGTGGCGAGGGCGGCCCTGGAATCGATCGCCTTCCAGTCGCGGGATCTTCTCGTCGCAATGCAAAGGGATTTCGGCCGCGACATCGCCTCGATTCGCGCCGACGGAGGGGCCTCGGCCAATTCCTTCCTCATGCAATTCCAGGCCGACGTTACGGGAAGGTCGGTCGTCCTGCCCGAGGTCCAGGAGACCACGGCCCTCGGGGCCGCCTATCTAGCGGGCATTGCCGTAGGCTTTTGGAAGGGGCAGGAGGACGTCGCGCGGAATTGGCGACGCAGGAGATCCTTCGAGCCGGAGATGGATGCGGCGACACGCGACAAAATCCTGGGGCGCTGGGACAGGGCTATCGCAGCGGCGCGCGGCTACGGTCGCTGACGGGGATCGCGGCAACCGGGCCGCAGATGCTGAGGAGCGGCCGCAGGGCCGCGGATAGAAAGGAAGTACTATGAATATCGAAATTGTTAAGTTATCGTGGAGCGAGGGCGCGAACATAATCGTGGGGCAGTCGCACTTCATCAAGACCGTCGAGGATATCGCCGAGATCATGGCCTCCTCGGTGCCGGGCGCTAAGTGGGGGCTCGCCTTTAACGAGGCCTCGGGGCCGCGGCTCGTGCGCCACGAGGGGAGCGACGCGGGCCTCGAGGCCGAGGCCGTCGCCTGCGCAAAGGCGAGCGGGGCTGGGCACAGCTTCTACCTGGTCATCGGGCCCGGGGCCTACCCCATCAACGTCCTCGACCGCATCAAGGCCTGCCCCGAGGTCTGCCACATTTTCGCGGCGACGGCCAATCCCTTGTCCCTCATCGTCGCGCGCGAGGGAGTCGCAGCGGCCCAGGGTGGGGCAGTCGAGGCCGCGGCGGGTATCCTTGGGGTGATCGACGGCAATTCACCCTTGGGGGCCGAAGGCCCGGAAGACAGGGCCGACCGTCAGGCGATGCTCAGGCGATTCGGGTACAAGTTCGGATGAGGGGTCAGACCCCTGGAGAGGAACATGGCTATTCGTGTGTGTCTGGCGGGAGCGACGGGCTGGGCCGGTTCGGCCTTGGCTCGGGGGATCGGTCGGACCGAGGATATAGAGCTTGTGGCGGCCGTGTCGCGCAGGCAGGCCGGGCGAAGGCTGGGTGAGGTCCTGGGCGGGGGCGCCGGCGATGGTGGTGGTGCCGGAGGTGCTGGGGCTGGCGACGGTGGGCCTCGCGATGCGCGGGGGCTGGATGTTCCTGTTTTCGGCCAGGTCGGAGAGGCCCTCGCCGTCGGCTGCGATGTCTATTTCGACTATACGAAGCCAGAGGTCGCCAAGGCAAATTGTCTGGCGGCCCTCGGTCGGGGTGTCTCCGTCATCATCGGAACCTCGGGCCTCACGGAGGGCGATTTTAGGGAGATCGCCACTGCTGCCGCCTCTGCCGGCAGGGCTGTACTGGCCGTGGGGAATTTTGCGCTGACGGTGGTTCTGCTGCAAAAATTCGCGGAGATCGCCGCCCGGTATATTCCCCAGTGGGAAATCATCGACTATGCCAGCGCGACGAAGCCCGACGCTCCGAGTGGCACGACCCGAGAGCTCGCCTCACGGCTCTCGGCCTGCGGCCCTTCGAAACTCGGCATTCCCCTCGAAAAGACCCAGGGTTTGATCGAGGCCCGGGGAGCCAGCCTTGAGGGCTCGCAGATCCATTCGATTCGGTTGCCCGGCTATTCCATTTCGGCGGAGGTCATTTTCGGAATGCCCGATCAAAGGCTGTCGATCCGGCATGATGCGGGCAGCGGTGCCGAGCCCTACGTCGAAGGGGCCCTCCTTGCGATTCGCAAGGTCGGGGCTCTGGCCGGTCTGCATCGGGGCCTCGATGCGGTCATGGATTTGGGCTGACCAGGGCACGAAGGAAGGCTTCGACCTCAGACAGGGTCGAAAGGTGGAGTTCCCGCCCTTGTCCACCTGAACGGGCCTTCCAGGCAAAGCGCCGCTCGCCGCGGTTCCCATTCGCGGCCAGTGGGGCCTCGCCGGGCCTGTCGCCGAGAGCCGCCGCGGACTCGACGTGGAGCTCCGCGTCGTAACCCTTGGGGCCCTCGTCGAGGCTCATGCCGAGGCGCTCTACCAGGCGCACGGTCCAGGCGAGGCCCACCGCGTCTTCTCCCGAGACGGCGATCGCGCGATGGGGGGCCGTGGAGGGCGCCACGAAACGCGCGGTGGCGGCGTCGAAGCTGAGTTCGGGACCATCGAAGGCGGCGCCGATGGCGCCCGACAATACGAGTTCCTCCGGAGCGCCGATGACCAGGCCCTTGTCGCGGTCGACGAGCCAGACTTCGTCGGCCTCGCGGAGGGCGAGGTCGACCTCGTGGGTGGACATGAGGACGCCCTTGCCGGCCCTGGCCTGTTTTCGCAAAAGGTGGAAGATCTCGCTGCGGGCCGGGGCGTCGAGGAAGGCTGTCGGCTCATCGAGGATGAGGAGGGGCGTGGCCTGGGCCAGGGCCCGCGCAATGAGGACCTTTTGGCGTTCTCCATCGGAAAGCTCGGCGAAAAGCCGCCTCTCGAAGTCGGCCATGCCGACAGCTGCAAGGCTTTCGCGGATGATGCGACTGTCGTCGGGGCCGGCTTCGTCGCCGAGGCCCTCATGGGGAAGGCGCCCGAAGGCCACGATGTCAAAGACGTCGAACCAGCCGGCATCGAAGCGCTCGGTGAGGACCAGGGCCAGGCTTTTGGCCCTTTCGCGAGCATCGAGGCGGGCCAGGGCGCGGCCGAGAATCTCGACCGAACCGCCGATGAGGGGCTGCATGCCCGAAAGGCTGCGGATGAGGGTGGATTTGCCCGAGCCGTTGGGGCCGAGGAGGACAATGAATCGCTCGCTCGGCACGTCGAGTTCGAGGCCCGAAAAGATCAGCCGGTCGCCATCGGATCGGCGCCCGCCTTTGCGTGGACCGCGGCCGCGGGCAAGGTAGCCGACGTCGAGAGAGCGAGCGGTGAGGAGCTTCACGCGCGGCCCTCGGAGGAGCGGGAACGGAGCACGATGGAGAGTATGAGGGGGGCGCCGAGGAGGGCGAGAAGGGGGTTGAGAGGAAGGGCGATGCCCCCCGGGGCCACCTGCGTAAGGATGTCGGCGAAGAGGGCGAAAAAGGCTCCGAGGAGGGCCGATCCGGGAAGAAGCATCCGGTGGGCGCTCGAACGGAAGAGCCGTCGGGCTCCCTGGGGCGCGGCGATGCCGAGGAAGGCGATTGGGCCACAAAAGGCGGTAACGACGCCGGCTAGTATGGCCGAGGCGACGATGATCCGCCGCCGCACGCGCCGCACGTCGATGCCGACACTTTCCGCGCCGCGATCGCCGAGAACGAGGGCGTCGAAGGAGCGGGGGGAGCGGCCGAGAACGATGAATCCGAGGAGGCAACCGCCTAGAAGGACGGGAATCCGATCCAGGGTGACGCCGGCGAAGGAACCGTAGGTCCAGCCGAGATAGACCTGCACCTTTTGGGGCGAGGCGAAAAAGACGAGAAGGGCCAGGACGGAGCCGGCGAAGTAGCCGACGAGGATGCCCGTGATCAACAGGGAGGTGGTGCCGGCGAGCCGTCGGGAAATGGCGAGTATGACGAGGAGGACGAGGGCGGCGCCGAGGGCAGAGGCAAGGGCGAGGGCGGTATAGCCGGCGAGTCCGAGCTGGCCGAGAAAGGCCGAGCCGGAGCTTCCCGCGAAGATGACCACGAGACCGGCGCCGACGCTGGCCCCCGCCCCGATGCCGAGGGAATCCGGGCCGGCCAGGGGATTGCGGAAGAGGGTCTGGAGCATCAGGCCGGAGACGGCCAGGGAGGCGCCGCCGACGAGGGCAGTGATGGCCTTGGGGAGGCGGAATATCCTGATTATGGCGACCCAGGCCGGGTTGTCGGCTCCGCCGAACAGTATGGCCGGAATGCGGAGGGGCGGTATGGGGACCGAACCGGCGGCGAGGTCGAGGGCAAAGAGCAATATGCAAAGGAGGCCAAGGCCGGCAAGGAGAAATTTCGTGCGCCCTCCGGGGGCGCCGCGAGGGCTTCGAGCCTCGGCTGTCGCCGCCTCGCCGCCGCCTCGACTTTCGCTAGTTGCCAAGCTTGCGGTACCAGACGAAGACGTGATGCGGCAAAAGTTCCGGATGGAAGATGGCCACGAGATCGGCCAGGACCTCGTCCGGGCGGATGACGGCTGACTCGAAATAATCATCGCCGTCGTTCGGACTCATCCGGAGGTTGTTGTTCCACACATTTCCCGCCTCGACCAGGGGGATAGTCGCAAAGCGGGGGTCGAGGGCGACGACATCGGCGAGGCGCTTCGCCTCGAGCGAGGGATTGAGCCAGATGTCGGCTCCGAGGGCCATTTGGTAGACGGCTTCGACACTGAGCGCGAGGGCGCCGGAACCCCGGGAATCGGCCCAGGCATAGGAGGCACCGGCGTCGGCCAGGAGGTGGGCCATAAAGCTTTCGCCCGCCGAAACATACCAGGTGCCTTGGAAGGGGCCGTTGTCGATTACCCTTGGCCTCCTGGTCGCCAGCGCCGCCTTGGCCTTGAGGGCCAGGTAGTTCTTCCGGACTTCGAGAAAGCGCGATTCGGCCTGGGCTTCCTTGCCGTAAAAGGCGGCAATGAAGACGCTCCATTCGGCCCGTGCCAGTGGATCGGATTCGTTCCATTCTCCGTCGATGATGACGGGCAATCCTGCCTCGACGAGTTTGGGGTGATTATCCCATTCATTGCCCATACCGTAGGTGAAGACGGCGTCCGGCGCGAGGGCGATGAGCTTTTCGATGTCGGGCACTGCGTTTCGGGCAACCTCGATTATTGAACCCGAGGCGACACGGGCTCGGACCGAAGGATCATAGACCCAGGCCGCCGAGTCGAGGCCGACGATGCTCGGCGTCTCGCCCAGGGCGACAATCGAAGGAATATAGCTGGTGGAAAATGAAACGACGCGGGATACCGGGACGGCTAAACGCCGGGCGGCGGGGAAGACCGAGGCCGCAGGGGCCCGACTCGCCTTCGGGTACAAGAGGTACTGGAAGCCTTTTGTGGCTCCGGGCCAGGGCTTGGCAACGGTGACAAGTTTGAACCCGGCGTAATAATCGATGGAAAACGACGCTGCGCTTGCGAGATTGAAGTGTCGCGGGGCAGCCATCTGGCTTTGCGCCATGGTTGCGAATGACGCGGCGAAGAACAGAATGCCGCCAAGGAACCGTGCAGGGCGTGACCGCATGGCCCTCCTCCTCCCTCTTGGTGAGGCACAAAGATAGACTTGCCCTTCCCCCTCGCGCAAGATGGGCGGATAGGCGATACTGGCCCGGCATGTGGAATGAGGAGAAAGTGATGGCTGGGAAGAAGACGATCGGTTTCATCGGCACGGGAGTCATGGGTGGCAGCATGGCGGCCCATTTGCTGAAGGCGGGACATGAGGTCCATGTGAATACCCGCACCAAGGCCCGCGCGGCCGAACTCATCGCGGCCGGAGCCCTGTGGGAAGAGTCGCGGGTGGCCATCGCCAGAAAGTGCGAGACGGTCATCACGATGGTCGGCTACCCGAGCGATGTCGAGGAAGTCTATTTCGGGCCGCAGGGCCTCATGGAAAACGCATTGCCCGGCGCCATCCTCATCGACATGACGACGTCTCGGCCTGATCTGGCGGCGAGAATCGCCGCGGCGGCCAAGGCCCGGGGCCTAGGTGCCCTTGACGCTCCCGTCTCGGGCGGCGACGTCGGCGCCCGCAACGCGACCCTCACCATCATGGTGGGCGGGGAGCTAGGCGATTTCGAGGCGGCCTCTCCCCTCTTCGCCTGCATGGGCAAGACGATCGTGCTCCAGGGTGGGGCCGGTTCGGGCCAGCATACGAAAATGGCCAATCAGATCGCCATCGCCGCCAGTCTTTTGGGCGCTGTTGAGGCGATCAGCTACGCCAAGCGGGCCGGGCTCGACCCGCGACGGGTTCTCGAAAGCATCGGCTCGGGCTCGGCCGGTTCCTGGCAGCTTAACAATCTCGTACCCAGGATGCTCGACGGCAACTTCGAGCCCGGCTTTTACATAAAGCACTTCCTCAAGGACCTTCGCATTGCCCTCGAATCGGCGGTGGCGATGCATCTCGACCTGCCGGGTCTCAGGCTCGCCGAAAGTCTCTTTGAGCTCCTCCAGGCCGAGGGTTTCGCGGACAAGGGAACCCAGGCCTTGTGGCTGCTTTATGAGCGCGGGCTCATGCCGGGCACGACGCATTGATGGGAACGAGCCTTCCCGAGGCGCCCAAGGAGGCCGTCAAAGATGGCCTCTTCGCCTTGGGACGTTATAGAGGGGTCTTCGAGAAGATCAATTTTCTCGATGCCCGGAGGCTCTGGCATATCGAGATGCCCCGCTGGGCGAAGACCTGGCGACTCAAGGAATGGCGGGTCGTATCCATGGGCGGGGCTCGCTGGTCTTGCGCGGCGGCCCTGTACAACGTCAAGCTCTTTTCCATCGCCTATTTTTGGGCTTGGGATCGACAGAGCGGGGCGAGGTGGGGCTTTCTCCGGATAGTGCCCGGTTCGATTGTCCACATTGGCGAGCGGTTCGGCGTATCGCACTGCGCCTACCATGGCCGGCACGCCCGGCTCGATATCGACTTCGACCTGCCCCACGAAAAGGCCGCGGTGACCGTGAACTGGAAACCGCCCAAGGGTGGAGACGCCTTTCATGGCGAATTCCTTCTCGGCTGCTCGGAAAAGACCTGCGCGCCGAGCAGCACGATCATGCCCCTCGGTCGCAACAGGGCAATGTATTCCGCCAGGGCCCTTGCCTCCATGGAAGGGTTTTTCGAGACCCCCCAGGGCATCCAGCGCTTCGAAGCCGGAACGGGCTTGGCGCTCTTCGACGACCACAAGGGGTATTTCCCTTTTCGCCTCCATTACGACTGGGCGGGGGGGCTTGGATTCGACGCCAAGGGCAGGAGAATCGGCCTCAGCCTGGCCGCAAATCCCGGAAAGGATCCTCTACCCTTCAACGAGAACAGTCTCTGGATCGGGAATCGGCTTTTTCCCTTGCCGCAGGTGCGAATTTCGCGCGCAGAAGGCTATCGGGGCGACTGGGTGATCCAGGACACCGAAGGCCTGATCGATCTTGTTTTTACGCCCTTGTCCCACAACGACCTGAGCTTTCATGTCGGCATTTTCGAAAGCGACTGGCATGGGAGCTTCGGAACTTTTAAGGGAAGCGTGAAGAATGGGGAGGGAGAGACGATCGACGCATCCATCCTCAACGCCATGGGCGAGGAAAAGTACATTCGCGCCTGAAGAGGGCCGGAACGCGGACAGGAATGCGGGCCGAAGCCTCAAGTTTGCCTGCCGCCTCGCAACTTCGCCTCAAACCTTTCGAGATCTCGGCCACCGAAAGGCGCGCCTTCGGTTCCGACTGATGCGGACTTCGGGGCTGGGGAGCCTCCCTCTTCGGCCATCCGCCTCCTGAGTTCTTCCATTTCGGCGCGCGAAAAGCGGACTCCGCCAAGAAGGTGATTCTCGAAACTGGCGCAGGCCGCGGGCGCCACCCGACGTGTCAGCTCGAGCATGACCTCCGCATACTTCCGGATTTCCAGTTGGGCATGGGGGTCGAGGCGGAGGGAAAGAAAGCGGAAGAGGTTGTGGAGGTCGATCTGCCAATACCACTCGGTATAGAGGGAGAGGGGCAGGTTGATCCGGGCAAGTTCGCGGGCGAGGCCGGCTTCGACGAGGGATGCGTACTCGGCATAGGCGGCCCTCTGTCCCGTGGCGAAACGTTCGAGGACGGCGGCCGCCTCCGCGGCTTCGAGGGGAACGCTCTCCCTGCCCTGCTTGTTGTCGGCGCTCTGGTGGGCGAGGTCCTCCGGAGCGGGGCGATAGAACTCGTCCTTCATCACGGAGTAGCGGCCAGAGATCTCGTTGAGGCGGGCCGTGCGATGACGGACCCATTGGCGGGCGACGAAAATCGGCAATTTGACATGGAAGGTCAGGATGACCTGCTCGAAGGGCGAGGTGTGCTCGTTCCGCAAAAGATAGTCGATGAGCCCTTGGTCTTCGCGATAGCTCTTGGTGCCTTCGCCATAGGAAACGCGGGCGGCCTGGACGATGCGGGCATCGCCGCCGAGATAATCGACAAGGCGGACAAAGCCATGGTCGAGGACGGGGAATTCGCGGTCGAGGATTTCCTCGGCGGCCGGCACGAGACAATGGGCCATGGAGCACTCCGGTGGCTGAAGTTTAGGGCGAGGCCGATGATATACTGCCGCGCCTCCTGAAGAAACCATCGGGGGCAGGAGCAATAATGACCGGCAACGCCGCCGCCCTCGCAACCGCCATACTGTGGACCGTCACCGCGATAACCTTCGAATACGCAGGCAAGCGCATCGGGGCGATGGCGCTCAATTTCCTCAGGCTCGCGATGGGAGCCATTTTTCTTGGCATCTATGGCCTCGCGGTCCATGGGAGTTTTGCCCCCTTCGCCGCGCCGGCCTCGACCTGGGCCTGGATGGGCGCATCGGGTTTGGTGGGCCTCGTGTTGGGCGACCTCTTCCTCTTTCAGGCATTCATCGACATCGGCGCGAGGATCTCCATGCTCATCTACGCGCTGGCTCCGGCCTTTACCGCCATCATCGGGCGCTTTGCCCTGGGTGAGAGACTTCCTCCCCTTTCCATCGTAGGCATGGGGCTGACCCTTGTCGGCATCGCCGCAGCGGTGCTTGGAAGGCCAGCTCAAGAAAAGGAATCGACCGAAGCCGATTCGCCTGGCGGGTCTGGATCCGCACCGCCCAAGACCAAGGTGCTCCGCAGCGCGGCCCGAGGCACCCTCTTTGCCCTCCTCGCGGCCCTGGGGCAGGCGGGAGGACTCATCCTTTCCAAAATCGGCGCGCCCCAAATGGACGCCTTTTCGGGAACCCAGATGCGGGTCCTGGTGGCGGTGGCGGCCTTTGCCGTCGTTCTCGCGGTTGGAGGCGGTTGGAGGGGGGTGGTGGCCTCGCTAAGGGACAGGAAGGCAGCCGGCGGGCTGGTCGTCGGATCCTTCTTCGGCCCCTTCCTCGGCGTGTCGCTCAGCCTGGCCGCCGTTCAGGGCGCCGATGCCGGTGTAGCGGCCTCCATCATGTCGCTTGTTCCCGTCCTCATCATCGGGCCCTCGGTTATCCTGTTCAAGGAAAAACTCCGCCTGCTGGAGGTATTGGGGGCGATCGTTGCGGTGGCAGGCACCGCCTTGCTCTTCATTTGATATGCGGGCCGCGGAGTGCGATCTTTGGCAGGATGCGACAGGGCCCCAGACCGGTGCGCCCGGGCCCGAGGAGGCTGACATGTTCGAATTGACCCGCGATGTCGTCGACGACATCATTTTTGCGATGGAAGACCAGGATGGGGCCTGGATGGTGGAGGTGGAAACGGGTCGCCTGATCGCCAGGGAAGAAGCCTGCGAAGAAGGCGACCAGGTCGATCTGCCCAAGCCAGAGACCGCTCCCGTGCCAGACTGGAGCCCCCGTGAGGGCTTTAAGCTTATGGAAGGCTTTGCGAGCAGGGTGCGACAGCCGACGGCCAGGCATGCCCTCCATGAGGCCCTCGCCCACGGACGGGGGGTTTTCAAGGCCTTTAAGGCCGCCCTTGTTCCCTATCCCGATATTGAAAAATCCTTTCGCGAGAACAAGGGAAGCGTGATGGGTCGGGTGATCCGTGAGTGGTATGACGAGCTCCGCGAGGCGAAGGGCCTGGAACGCCTCGGCGCTGAACCCGAAGATTCTTCCGACCTCGTCGCGACCGACCTCGGCTATTCTTCGGGTCTGGCCTCGGTCGCGCGGGAGCCAATGCTCGTCCTCCTCGGGCAGGTGGGTTCGGAAATGGCTCCCGAGGCGCCGGCGGCCATCGTGGCGAGGGAGACACGCCTCGCGCGGGCCGAACTCGAGGGCGAGGACTGGATGGGTGTCTGGGTTCAGGATGGTGAGGGCGGCGCGATTGCGGGGGCGGCAGGCCGCCTTGAGTTCGAGGGCGGGCAGGCCGTGGGTCGGATCTTCTTTCTCGCCGTCGATCCGGAATTCCGGACACTCGGACTCGCGCGTTCGCTGATCGAAAGACTCTCGGCCGATTTGGGCGGGAACGCGGGCAGCCTCATCATCGTCGACCTCCCGATGCTCTATGGCCCCTTTGAAAAGTCGCTTTTCAGCTCCGGGTTCACCGCCTATGGCGCGAGGGCGTGGAGGAGGGGGTAGGGGCCGCCAGCGCGGACACCTGGGAGGGTCAACTCAGAACCGATGCCCAAATCGCCCGAGGTTGACGCGGCCGGCCGAATCGACGAGGACGCCTTCGCTCGCGAGGAGTGCCATCTGCAGCTCGAAGCCATCGCCTTTCGGGAGGGCGATCGAGCCATCCTTGCGGAGGACCCTGTGCCAGGGGAGGCCCTTGGCGCTCGCGCTGCTGTGGAGGAGGCGGACGACTTGGCGGGCGCCGTTGATCAGACCGGCGGCCCGGGCCACCTCGCCGTAGGTCGACACCTCGCCCGAGGGGATGTCCCTGAGGGCGGCCACGATGCGGCGGCTGGAATCGCTGGTCGATGTTTCACCCATGACGCTCGATCTCCTTTCCAACTGCCCCGGGGATGGGCCCAGGGGCTCCCGAGGCTTTACATTTTTCGAGAATTTGTAAATCATGCCCCCAGCCGCACACAGCGAGGAGGAACTCATGAAGACCTGCTTTCTCTTTCCCGGCCAGGGCGCCCAGTACATCGGTATGGGAAAGGATTTTTACGAGACGAGCAAGGCGGTCCGCGAGCTCTTCGAATTGGCCTCGGATGCCGCGAAGATCGATCTCCGCAAACTCATTTTCGAGGGAAGCGAGGATGAACTCAAGCAGACCCGCAATACCCAGATAGCCATGGCCGTCGTCGAGGCTGCGGCAGCCCTCTCGTCGAGGGAGCATGCGATCGTGCCTATGGGCTGCGCGGGCTTTTCGGTCGGCGAATGGCCGGCCCTCGCCGAGGCTGGGGTCGTCGGCTTCGCCGACATGTTCCGCCTTGTGGCCGAGCGCGGCAGGCTGATGGACGAGGCAGGGCTCCGTTCTGGGGGCTCGACGATGAGCGCGATTCTCGCCCTCGCCCCCGAGGGTATCGAAAAGGCCATCGCCGAGGCCGGCCTGAAACAGGTGTGGGTCGCGAATTACAACAGCCCCTCGCAGAGCGTCATCTCCGGCACCGAGGCCGATGTGGCCGCCGCCGAGCTCGCCTGCAAGGCGGCCGGCGCGAAGCGGGCGATCAGGCTCAAGGTTTCGGGGGCATTCCATTCGCCCATCATGGCCTACGCCCGCGACGGCTTTGCCGAACTGGTGGCCGACGTGAGCTTTTCGGAGCCGAAAATCCCGGTCTTTTCCAATGTGACGGGCAGGCGCATCGAAAGCGGCGCCGAGGCGAAAAGGCTCTGCGTCGAGCAGATTGTCAGCCCGGTGCGCTGGATCGCCGAGGAAATGTCGATCGCCGAGGCGGACTTCGACCAATGCTTCGAGACCGGGCC
>JAJXVS010000334.1 GCA_021782015.1 bacterium
CGCTGGACAGGACCAATTATACTTTTAATTCTCCAGAATTCGGGAGAAGGCCTCGTCGACTACCTCGAGGGGCTCAGGCTCGCCGTCGCCTCGGAGCGGCGCTTCGTCCATCCGATCACGGTGTCCATCGCCCTCGTTCGAAGCGCCGAACTGCCGGCCGACGGCTTTTCCTCCCTCCAATCCCTCGGGCGTGAAAGGCTCAGGATTCTCGACCGGAGGGGGGGCGACGCGCTTTTGGACAGGAGCGACCTTCGGGTCGAGGATCGCGCCCTCGTCCTGGCCCTCGACTCGAACCTGCTCTTCCTCGATTTCCTGGTCGAGTCGCTGGAACAGCAGGGCTTTCGCACGCTGGGTGAGACACGGGGCGGCGCGGCCCTCGAACTGATCGACAGGGCGAGACCCGAGCTCATCATCGCCGATGTCACCCTGCCGCAGTTCGACGCCTTCCAGATACGGATGCGGATGCGGGCTTCGAGCGATCTTCACGACATTCCCTTCATCCTCCTCGCCGACGTCAAGAACGATGAACTTGTCGCACGGGCGCACTCGCTTTCGATCATCCATATTTTCGAAAAGCCGGTGTCCATGGTCGAGTTGACGGGAGTCGCGCGCAGTCTTCTCGCGAGGAACGAAGATGGCGCCTGATTACGGCTGGCTCCTCGCCATCCTCGCCGCCTTCGCGGTCCTCGATGCGGCCGTCGCGTCTCTCGTTTTCGTCGCCAAGCGGCGGGCGCGGCGCCGATTCCAGCGGCGAACGGAAAAATCGCGGCAACTCAACAGGGCGATCGGCAGGGCCGACGGCGAGATACTCGGGCGCGAATTCGCGGCCGACCCGCGCGGTTTTCTCCTTCACCTGCGGCGCCTCCAGGAGGAGGCGAGCCCGCTGCCCGCCTCGCGCGAGGCGATCGCACAACTTCTCGCCCCGGTCGATATGGTCGACCTTGCCCGAGGCGGTCTCTCCTCGTCGCGCCTCGACCGCCGCATCGAGGCCTACCTCCTCCTCGGCCTTTCGCCTCGTGGGGAAATCGGCCCGCTTCTCGTCGCGCGGCTCAAGGAAGAGAGGCGCCGCCTCGGTCGACTCGTCCTCCTCGGGCAGATCGCCCGACGTCCCGGCGCGGTTGACGTCGCTGCCCTCGTGGAGGCCCTGGAGGCCGGCGACCCCAGGCGGCGGGCTGAGGAAGTGGCGAGCCTTTCGAGGCTCGGAGGGCGACTCCACGCCCATTTTTCGCAACAGGGGATTCCGCCGGGTGAGACGGGCCTCCTCCTGTACCTCGCCTCCGTGCGATCCCGTCCCGCCGAGGAGGACTGGGATCGGGTCGCTTCGCTCGCGCTTTCCCGCGACGACGAAATCGGCACGGAGGCGGCGCGGATCCTCGCCGAACGCTATCCGGCCTCGCGTTTTCTGGCCGCCTTCAGGGAAAGGCCTGAGCGGCGCTTCCGTCTGCCCCTCGCCCGTCTCCTCGGCCGCAGTCTGGCTCCCGGCCTCCTTCCCGAACTCGATTCCTGGTTCGCCGACCCGGCGTTGCGCGACGCCGGAATCGCCGCGGCGAGCGACGTCCTTTCCCGCAACCCCGGCAGCGAGGAGGTTTTTCTCCGCCTGATCGACGGGGAGAACGAGGCGCGAAGTCTCTGCCTGAGTCTCGCGATCGAATACCGACTGCCGGCCCTCCTCTTCCACGCGAAGGCCCCCCTCGAATCGGGGCTGCGCGCCATGGTGGCCCGACTCGTCGAGGCCGGCCGCGCGGGCGTGATCCTCGAAGCCCTCGAACTGTCCCTGCCCGCCGACACGAAGGCCTCCTACTTCGACCTTGTCCGAGTCCTCCTTTCCGGGGCGTCGGAGCTGTCGGCCAGGCTTGCCCGTCAGCTCTCGCCGGAGCTCGCCGCCGAACTGCGACTCCCCCCTCCCGAACCGGAGGAGGACCGATTGAACATTCCGACGGGCCGCCGCGACAAATTGTTCATAGCAGGTATCGTTTTTCTGGGCCTCGCGATCTTTCCCCTCGCCTTCGTCCTGGCCCACTTCGGGAAACTCTCCTGGCTTTCCGGACAGGAAATCCTCTATCGATTCATTTTCGACTTCCAGTATCTCTTCACTTTCTACACCCTGGCGGTCAACGGTTCGTACCTGTTCCTTCTATTGCTCTCGATGACGAAACTGCGATCCCAGGCCCGACTGTGGGAGCTCGATCTCGTGGGATTGCTGGCCCAGGGCGGGGCCCTCCCCTCCATCTCGATCGTGGCACCCGCCTACAACGAGGAGGCGACCATCGTCGAGAGCCTCCACAGTCTCCTGTCGCTGAATTATCCCTCCTGCCAGATCATCGTGGTCAACGACGGATCGAAGGACGGCACACTGCGGGCCCTCCTCGATGCCTTCGACCTCGTGGGCGCCCCTTCGGGGGCCGAAAGCTCGGGCCTTTTGCCGACGATGCCGGTGAGGATGGTGTATCGCTCGGTTTCCCTGCCGAATCTCCTCGTCGTCGACAAGGCCAACGGCGGAAAGGCCGACGCCCTCAACGCAGGCCTCAATCACGCCATCGGCGACTATATCTGCACCATCGACGCCGATTCCGTCCTCGATCCGCAGGCCCTCTCCCGCGCGATGTTCCAGGTCGCGGCGAGCGAGCGAGATGTAATCGCAATTGGCGGCAACGTATTCCCCGTCAACGGCTGCGTGGTCGAACACGGCCATCTCCAGGAAATCTCCCTGCCGGGGGAGCCTCTGGCGAGGTTCCAGACCGTGGAATACCTGCGCTCCTTCGTCGCCGCCCGCCTCGGCTGGACGAGGCTCGACAGCCTCCTCGTGATCTCGGGAGCCTTCGGCGTCTTCCGGCGGCGGGCCGTAATGGAACTCGGAGGCTATCTCACCGGCAAGGGCATCTACCGTCACGAGACGGTGGGCGAGGACATGGAAATCGTGGTCAGGCTGACGCGGAAGGATCGCGAAGAAGGGCGTGGCGGAAAGATCGATTACGCCTACAACGCGAACTGCTGGACTGAGGTCCCGGAGAGCTGGAAGGCACTGCGCAAACAGCGCGATCGCTGGCAGCGCGGGCTTCTGGAGGTCCTCTCCTTCCACAAGGGATTGACCTTCCGGCCCCGCTACGGGGCGGCCGGGCTTTTGGGCTTTCCCTATTTCTTCATCTTCGAGGTGGTCGGCCCCTGGCTTGAATCGCTGGGCTACCTCGTCCTGGGGCTCGCCCTCCTCCTCAATCTCATCGATCCACTCATACCACTTATGATATTCGGCATTGCAATTTTCTTCGGCATCCTCATCTCGATTTCCTCGATCCTTCTGGCGGAAAGGCAGATCCTGTATTTCCGTCCCCGTGAGTTCTTCCAATTGTTAGGTGTCGCCATTCTCGAGAACTTCGGCTTTCGGCAGCTCATGAGTCTGGGGCGGGTCCTGACGAACATTCAGTTCTTCTTCGTCAACAAGGGCTGGCAAAAGGGGCAGCGCAAGGGCTTTTCGGCCCCGGCCGCAGCCCCGGCCCCTGTCCCGGCCCCTGTCCGGGGCGTGGCCCGGGTCGCAACCTTCACCACAGCCCCTGCCGCAACCCGGGCCCCGGGCGTGGCGGGGGCCACCTCCCCCAAGGCGAGGCCGCGATGAAAGGCCGATTGCTCGTCTATCTCGCCGCCCCCATCCTCCTAGTCGGGCTTATCCTCCTCCAGTTCGCGATCGGATTCGCCCGCGGTCCGGGACCG
>JAJXVS010000335.1 GCA_021782015.1 bacterium
AGGGCGTAGCGCACGAGGGCGAGTTCGAGGATGACGCCCTGGTTCTTGAGGTAGTAGAACTTGGTGCCGGACACGCGTGTGGCCGCGTCGAAGTCGATGATGTCGAGGTCCTGGCCGAGCTGGACGTGGTCCTTGGGCTCGAAGTCGAACTTCGTGGGCGAGCCCACTCGTTTGACCTCGGTGTTGTCCTTGTCTTCCTTGCCCACAGGGGCCTCGGGGTGGGCCATGTTGGGGATCTTGCGCCCCTCCTCGTCGAGCCGCTTTTCGATGTCGGCCGACTCGGCCTCGAGGGCGGCGATGCGCTCCTTGAGCGCCTTGCCCTCGTCGATGAGCTTCTGTCGCTGCTCGGGCTCTAGCTTGGCCTTCATCGCGGCGGCATTCTCGTTGCGGCGCTTGCGTTCGTCCTCGAGTTCCTTGATCGCCGCGTTGCGGCGCTCGAAGAGTGAGACGACGAGGTCGGCGTCGGCCTTCATGTAGCGGTCCGCGATGTTTTTCTTGACCGCAGCGAGGTTGTCTTTGACGAATCGGTAGTCGAGCATGATGAAGGATACTACCGAGGGGGCCTCCGGCCTGCAAGAGTCTGGGCCCCTGTTCGAGCGGGGTCCGTCCCCCTGTTCGGGCAGGGGCTGTCCACTTATAGTGTCTCCATGCAACAGGTCAGGGTTCGGCCCTTCGCGCCCCTCGCGAAAAAATCTCAAGACAGGGTGGCGGGTTTCCGCGAACTCGGGAGCGACGGCGGCCCCTGGATCGAGGGCTATCTCTCGATCGGCCGCAGGTCGATCCCCAAGGTCTCCACCCGTATCGATCGGCGCGACCGCCTGGGCGCCCTCAGGGTCCGCCTCGGCTTCGGCCGCGACCGCTATCGAATACTGCCGGGCCTCTACGCGGTCGGCTCCCCCGGCACGGACAGCCCCGTCCTCGTCTCTGCCAATTATAAGCTTAGTTTCGACACCCTGCGCCGCGAACTCGGCGGCCTCGATCTCTGGCTCCTCGTCATCGACACCAAGGGCGTCAACGTCTGGTGCGCGGCGGGGAAGGGGAGTTTCGGCACGGCCGAACTCGTCGCCAAGCTTGGCCAATGCAGGTTAGGCGACATCGTCGCCCATCGCGAGCTCATCCTCCCCCAGCTCGGGGCGGCTGGAGTCTCGGGGCCCGAACTGCGCAAAGAAAGCGGCTTTCGCGCGATCTGGGGGCCGGTGCGCGCCTGCGACATACGGGCCTTCCTCGCCGCAGGCAAGAAAAAGACTCAGGCGATGTCGCGGGTGAATTTCGGCCTCGGCGAAAGGCTCCTCCTCGCGCCCATCGAGGTCGTCCACGCCTGGCCTGCCCTCCTGGCCGCCCTCGGCCTGGGCTTCCTCGCGGGCCTCCCCTTCGCCCCCGGCTGGATTGGACGTTCGCTCTCCGTGGCGATAATCCTCGCGGGCTCGGTCCTCGCCGGCGCTGCCGGCTTCCCGGCCCTCCTCTTTATCCTACCAACTAGGTCCTTCTCGATCAAGGGAGCCTTCCTCGGCCTCCTCTGGGGAGCCCTGGCCTCCTGGGCCTTCGCCCTGCCCCTCGGATTGGCCGCGGGGCTCTGCCTCGTCTCCTCGGCCGTCGTCGCCTGGCTCGGCCTCAATTTCACCGGCTCCACCACCTTCACCTCCCCGAGCGGAGCTGCCAAGGAGGTCGAGCGAACGATCTGGCCCGCGGCAATCGGCACGGGTGCTGGCCTCGCCCTTGCCGCTCTTTCGACAGCCTTGCGATTCTAGGAGAGTTTATGGCAATTGCGATAAAAACCCGCCGCTATGTCGGCAACGGAACAAGCCTCGAACTTGCGGCCGAACTCTGCGTCGGCTGCGGCGACTGCGTCGAGGTCTGCCCCCACGGTGTTCTTGCCCTCGTCGATCGCGAGGGCGGCCGCGAAGGCGCTGCTGGGCGGAGGCTCTCCTCCGAAGTGATCGCCATCCTCGACCGCGCCGCGTGTATGGAGTGCGGGGCCTGCGCCCGAAATTGCCCCACCTCCGCCTTGAACGTAAAGGCAGGCGTCGGCTGCGCGGCCGCCATCATCAACGGCAAGCTCCGCGGCACTGCCCCCAACTGCGACTGCGGCGACTCCGGCTGCTGCTGAGGCGGCGGAGGCCCGGGGGCAACTCGGCCTAACTCATACGATTTCGGGATCCCCCAACCGAAAACGCGGGACCTTTCCGGGGAAGGGAACCTTTCGAAGGGGTCGAAAGGTTCCCTTCCCCGGCCCCCAACCTTCCAAAGCCCCTCAGCAGGCTGTTGAAATACTCGAAGAAATTCTATACCAGCTAGGCTCCGAGAATCTCGTTCAGCCCCTCAAGTACCTGCTCCAAAGCCGACTCATCCACCGAAGCGAGTTTCGCCCCGATCCTTTCGACCGCGAGGGTCCGTATCTGGCTGATCTTCACCCATGATCGCTTGGGCAGTCGGGCATCCACGAGCTCGAGGGTGAGGGGAAAACCCGCCCGGGGTTCTTGGCTCGTCAGGGCGAGGGCAATCACGGTACCGGACTTCCTGTTGAAGACCGACGAACTGAGAATGAGAACCGGCCGCTTCCCCGACTGCTCGCTGCCGATGGTGGGATCGAGGTCGGCCCAACGAACCTCGCCCCTCAGTATTCCGGCCATGATTCCCGCTCCCCGCCTATGCCTTCCTCTGCGAAGCGTCGTTCCTCCTCGGGATTCAAATTCTCGAGTTCCGCGTAGAGCCGTCGATGCTCGACCCGTTCGAGTTGCGCATCGAGAGCCTCTTGCACGGCGCGACTGCGGTTCGCGTACTTGCGCTCGCGGACGAGCCGGTCGAGTCTCGTGAGGGTGGAGCTGTCGATGGTTATCGCGATCTTGGACACTGCCATTGCATACCTCCGCTTGGTATGATGATACATCATACTAAGCGGAGGGGCAAGCTTTCGAAAACCTTTTGCTCGAAACGAAAGGTTTTCTTCCCCGGTATTAGGCCTCGATGATCTGGTCCGCGATGGGCTTGCCTGCCGGCACCATCGGCAACACCGTCTCGTCGATATCGATCTTCACCTCGATGAGGGCGGGTGCCCGGCGCGCGAAGGCGGCGTCGAGGGCGGAGCGAAGGCCGTCTTCGTTCTCGGCCTTCCAGGATTCGATGCCGAAGGCAGCCGCGAGCTTCTGGAAATCGGGTCCGCGGTCGAGGCTGGTCTGGGAGTAGCGGCGCTGGTAGAACATGGTCTGCCATTGGCGCACCATGCCCAGGGTGCCATTGTTCATAAGTAGTATGATGATTGGAAGGCCGTAATTGGCGACGGTGGCCAGTTCGTTCATGTTCATCCGGAAGGAGCCGTCGCCCGTGACGAGGACGACGCGGGCCTCCGGGTTGCCCAGCTGCATGCCCATCGCCGCGCCGAGGCCGAAGCCCATGGTGCCGAGGCCGCCCGAGCTCGCGAAGCGGCGTGGCCCGGTGAAGGGCCAGAACTGGGCTGTCCACATCTGGTGCTGGCCGACATCGGTGGCGACGAAGGCCTCCTCGCCGGCGCGGGCGGCCGCCTCCTCCATGACGAAGCGTGGCGAGAGTCCCTTCCGGTCGAAGGCGCGCAGCGGCGCCCTGTCCTTCTTCCATTCCTCGAGGCGGTGGGTCCATTCCGATTCGCGGCGTTCCTCGACGCGCCCGAGGAGTCCGCGCAGTGACTCGCC
>JAJXVS010000057.1 GCA_021782015.1 bacterium
CAGGATGTCGGGACCCCAGAGGCAGAGCCCGGAACGATCGCCGTGATTGGACGCGACGAGGAGACCAAGATCGCCCTCGCCGATTTCGCCGAGCCATGAAAGCGCGTCCATGACATCGGCGCGGCGGGCGCTTGTGCGCCGCGCCGGAGTGGCGCCGCCCAAGGGTGCCCTCCCCTCTCCCAGGCAGAGCCAGCACTCGAAGCCGGCGGCGCCTAGATTCTTGGCCCACCATGTGAGCTCGCGCCCGTAGCGCGGATGATTCCGCGCGAAGTCCAGGCCCCCTGCGAGCAGGACGGAGCGCCTTCGATGAGGCCCCTTCATGGGCGGCCTTGAACCACGAGATCGATGGATGTCTGGGGGGGCCATTCGGCTTCGTACCAATCACCAGTTCTTTCCGCGGACACAAAGGCATAGGCGCAGGCATGGGCCCAGTTGGCCTCGGGCTCGAGGTCGATGAAAAACAGGAAAGCCTCTTCGGAACTCGCGTCGGGGGCGATGAGCCTATCGAGGGCGTTTTTCACCGTTTTCGGTGAGAGCACGCTTTTGGAAGCCATGACCAAGGCCCCAGAGGGTACCCTGTCGCCAAAGGTCTTCCAAAAGAGATCGGAGAGATTGACCGGAGGGCTGGAGGCAGCGGAGTGACCGGCGGCCGCGGAAGCATCGGCACCGAGTTCGCCGAAAAGCACGAGCTGGCCCGCCTCCCCCCCGAGAGTCCTTATCAATTCTTCATAACTCGAAAAATGTTTCCCATGAAATAGCCCATACGGCACCTTGACGTAATTCCACGACAGGCCCGTCTCCATGGTGGTTTCGGCGCACCAACGCTTCATCTGCTCGTCCTTGGCCGCGACCTCGACGTCCTCCTGTCCCTTGGTCTCGACGATCCAGCGCTCCTCCCTGCCCCTTTTTTCTCGTACGACGACGAAATCGGGATAGTAGGTGCCGAGGGCCCCGCTCGATTTCAGGTACTGGACATGGAAACCGGTAAAGTGCTCACAGAGCTTGGCGAAGCGAAGGACGTCGGGCGCCTTGTCGAGGAATCGCGCAAAGTCTGCCTCGAAGGCGTTATAGCAGGCCACGACGTTAAATATCGTTTTGTCCGCCTCGGTGAATTCGCGCCTCCAGGAAAATTCTTCCATCTCTGACAATCGCCAGGGCTCACCTGACAGCTTCACGTCCCGTCTTTCCGCGGTGAGTTCCCCGATGCGCCGGGAAAAGAGGGCAGCGATTCCATCCATCAGGGCGTTGTCGTTCAGCGCCCTGCGCACAGCGACCTCGTCCAGCTCGACCCTGCCGCCGAAACAGCGCTCTCGCACATAGGCTCGCACCTGGGGGTAGAGCCGGGCAAAGAGCCCCGTGACGCGCGCTCTCCGCATTACCCTGTTGGTCAGGGACGCGAGGAGATTTTCCGATGAGGGGACATTTTCCTCATTGAATTCGACCTCGTCCGAATGCACGGAAATGTCGACGGTGCCGTGTATCAGCTCGATGCGTTGCCTGAGCTCGCCGTCGAGGTCCTCCTCCGAGGCGATGGGCCCGAAGGCGAGGGGATCGAGCCTCTCGATGTTCCTAAACTCGCGCTCGAAAAGGGCAGTGGTGCGAGGAATCTCGATGTCGAGGCTCAATCGATCCCCTGCCGGGTAGACAGGCGTCCCCGGCCTCGGGTTCTTCCGCGTCAGGCCGACGCCGAGGCCTTCCTTCTCGAGCTCTCGGACAAAGTCCTCGAAGGCATTGGTACCGATGAGTTCCAGAACCTGACTGTTGCCCATAGGAATGCCCCGCATCAGGCGAAGACCGCGGCCGATGGCCTGCTCGGGGAGTATGTTCGCCTTTGCGGAAAATGGCCTGAGCCCGAGTATCACGCTGACATTGCGAACGTCCCAGCCCTCGCGCAGCATCAACACGGAAACCACGGCCCGATAGTCGCTCCTCCCTTGGTCGATCTCCCGCGCGGCCCGGCGAATCCTGTCCTCTTCCTTTTTGCTGACCTCGCCGAGCCTGTCCGTGTGGATGACGAGGACCCTATCCTTGAGATCCGTTTCGCGCCCCAGCCGCTCGGCGATGCTGTCGGCGTCCTGGGTGGTCTCGGCCATCACGAAGAGGATGGGCTTTTCGCCGACGGCGCCATAATCCTTGACATGCTCGCGCCAGCGAGCCACGGCGATGGCGATCCACTCGTTGTAAGCGTCGCCGGCCTCATCGTGGGCGTAGACATCGGGGTCCCTCTTGTCGGTCTGGTGAATGATGAGAGGTGTTTTAACGATGCGGTCCTCGACTGCCTGGGCGAGGGGATAGTCGACGACGATCCAGGGGAAAAAGGTACCGTTTTGGTTCTTCGGCGTGGCCGAAAAATCGAGCCAGGCGACAAGGCCCCCCGCGCCCCTCCTCCTGAAATGGTCGTCGAGCTCGAGGAGGGTCTCGTTCCATCGAAGCGTATCGTCCCAGAGATGATGGGCCTCGTCGTTGATTACCATCAGGTTCGGGAGGGATCGCACACGATCGAGGAGGGAGAGGGGGGCGTTGAGCTTCGCAGGCGGCTTCTTTCCAAGAAGTGCCGCCACCGGGTTGATGGGGACTTCGGCATCGGTCTCGCGCTCGTAGATCTGTTGGATGTTGGTCAGGAAAATCGTGCCCGAGGCTCCGGGCATCTTCGACTCGCCGCGGAGGATCACATCCACCTGCCACTCGCCCCGCCACTCGGGTGGAATGAGGGGAAGTTGGAGGAAAATTCGCCCGCCCTCGAAGTCGACCTTGAGCCTCTCAAAGACGATCACGTTCGGGGCGACCACGAGGAAGTTGTCGGCCAGCTCCGAGCCCCCCTCGAAGCGTTGGTGCAGATAGGACCAGACGATGGCCAGGGCCATCACCAGGGTCTTGCCCGAGCCCGTGGCCATCTTCACCGCCATCCGCGGGAGGTCTTCCCGAGGCAGGTCCTGTTCGGCCTCCTTGGCTATCTCGGGGATGTAGCGGCGAATCTTGCGCTGGCCCCTCGTCGTCACACCCAGTTCGAGCTGGGCGCCGGAAGGCTCTTCATAGTACTCTGTAATCAACTTGAAGGCGTCGCGGAAGCGCCTGACCTCGTAGAGGTAGACGATGGTCTCGATGGCCTCGCGCTGGCAGAAAAAGAACCTGAAATTCCCCTCGTCGACGTGGCCCTCATCGAACCAATACTGAAGAAGCCTCTGGGAGGTATCCGAGGCGCCCCGATAGCCCCCCTCGCGCCAGGAGTCAACCGCCTTCCTGATTCCGTCGACCATGATGGCCTTCGAGGCGCGGCGGCCCGGCGTCTCGGCCCAGGCGGCGGGGCCGGTCTTTATCAGATGGCTTTTCGGCGCGAGAAAGGGACTGCGGTCGGCTATCTCGGGCAGCTCGATCTCAAGGACATTGGCCGTCGCCCGTTTTTTGTCCGCGGCCATCTCACTTCGCCTCCCAGGCGACGAGGTGGCTCGTATCGTTGCCGAAGATGTCCACGACCTTGACGAGGATCTGATAGCTCCCCGCCTTTTCGAAGACATGGGCCGGCGTCTCGAGGGCGAGGGATCGGTCCTGCCTCGTGCGATAGGTCTGCCACTGATTGACGAAGGTGTCGTTGCGAAAGTCCCAATCCACCGCCCAGTAGTCGATGTAGTCCGACCACTTCTTGATCTTCGAGCGCACATCCTCGGGGATCAGGTCGGTGGAGGGAATGACGAAGTCCTTGAGTTCTATCTTGACCGCGCCCCCCTTCTTTCCAACCTTCTCGGGCTTCACCTCGACCACGAGGTAGGCGAGATCGAAGAACTGAACATCGCCGGCCTCGACGGCCCGCCTTTCCATCGTCTCGCGGGGAATGGAGACGAGGCGCAGCGCGACTCCCTGCTGGGCGCGGATGTACTGGGTGACCGGATCGTTCAGCCCCATCTCGAATTCCCAGCCGAGGACGTGGAGCTCCTTGGCGCCGAGACGCTTCGCCTCGGTCGCGGCCTCCTCGATCTGCGAGATGGTCACCGGGGCGTCCACGGCCCCGACGTGCACAAAGGCGGGGCCTTTTTTGCCGTGGATCTGAGAGCCCCTGATGGCCTGGGCCTTGTAAAGGTCGAGAATGAACTTCACATAGGCGCCGATGGCCCCCTCCTCATCCGACCGGGGCTCGTTGCCGAAGGTGAGGCCCTGCCAGTATTTCCTTTCGTAGCGCCCGAGGTTGAGGAGCTCGAAGGGCCTGCAGCCACGCTCTATTCCCCTCTCTTCGTCCTTGACCCGAAGATCGAGGAGGCGCTTGCGCGTAGTGTGAATGGCGAAGCGGCCGAGGTCGGCGCCGATCCAGCGGCGGCCGAGTCTTTCGGCGACTGCCAATGTGGTGCCGGAGCCGCAGAAGAAGTCGGCGACAAGGTCGCCCGGCCTTGATGATGTCAATAAGATGCGTTCAAGAAGCGATTCCGGTTTTTGCGTCGGAAAATCCAAACGTTCTTTTGCTACTGGATTAATTTGGTAAATATCGGTCCACAAATTTTGGATCGGATAACCTTCCCACTCGTCTAGGAATTGTCTCCGCTGAATTCTTCCACCAGGTTTCTTTGGAAATTCGAGGCGTCCTTCAGCATCGAATTGCTCCATACGCTCTAGAGAAATCGCCCATCCGTTTGAGGGTGGTGAAAAGCCTTTGTACTCATATCTGAGAGTTGGCCTATACCCCGGATTGACCAAATTACTTAGGCGATATCGGCGTCCATTTTTGTCGACATATTTAAATCTTTCTTCGACATACTGCTCAGAGTCAATTTTCGTAAATTGACGATTATAGAAATAATCATCACTCTTTGCGAACATCAGAATCGTATCTGTACACGCTCCAAAGGTCATGGTTTGTTTCACTATTCCAGATCTGCGTTTCCATATTATTTCTGAGACGAAATTGTCTGCCCCAAAAATATCTTCTAGTATTGATCGTTGAAAATGGCTTGTTCTATAGTCGCAATGAAGATAAATTGTTCCATTTGCCGAAAGAAGATCATAAATATTTACAAGCCGGGAATAGATCATATTCAGGTAAGACTGTATACCACCTCCCCACGTGTCCCTGTACACTTTTTCTTCTAATAGAGATTGCTCTTTTGAAACCTCGATCGCTTCGTCACCTAAGAGACTGGTTGTGCCAAAATCCGCTCCCGTCGCAAATGGCGGATCGATATAGATAAGATCAATCTTTCCCGCGAAGTCCTTGAGCAGCGATGCCTCGACGAGGAGGTTGTCCCCCCAGATGAGCTTGTTCCTCCAGCCATCCTCGCTCGGGCCCTTGGACTTTTCGCCGAAGAGGGAGAGCTGGGATTGCTTGAGGGCCTCGCGAGATGTGCGGCCCTCCTCGATTACCTCGATTACCTGGAAGGGCAGGGAGACCCGTGGCGGCTCGACGAGATGGCCCTTCTCGTCGTACTTGCCCGGCCAGACGAGCTCGGTGCGGCTGATCTCGAAGGGCCGCCCCCCCTCCTCGTGACGCTTCTCCGTGGGGGCCGCGGTTATCTCTTCGCTCATTCCTCGCTCCTTTGCCCTTGTCCAAACGGTTTCTTCATTGTCAGCCGATGGCGCGGCTCGTGCAGCCGCCCCGGATGGTGGCTCCGCGGTCTCGACAGGCTCGGCCTTCCCCTCGCTCCCGGAACCTTCCGATTCGAGAAGTGACGCGACGAGGGCTCCTCGCCGGCCCTTTGAGGAGAGACCGAGGAGCTCGCAGACTTTTTTCACCTCATCCTCGCCAAGCCTCTCGAGGAGGAAGTCGGGTGTGGCCTTGCGCGAACGAGAAAGCCTGGAGCGCATGTCCTCGACGCTGCGGCGATCCGCCCCGGCGATTTCCAGCGCGTCTATCAAAGCCTTGAGGGCCTCGCGGCCAAGGACTGACAGGACGGCCTCTTTGAGTTTCATGACATCCTCACTTTGACGTTTTTCCGGCGCCGCAAAGCCTTTGGTAATCGCAGGTCGCGCAGCGTTTCACCCCGGGCTTCCTGTCGAGCCTGCCGCGACGCAGGGCCTCGGCCGCCCTGCGCACATCCGTTTTCACGTCGGCTATGAAGTCCTCGTCCACCGATCGGGGCTTCCTTTTGCGGCCGTCGAGATCGTAGATCTCGACGAAGTCGGCGTCGCGTCCCGTGAGCTCGCGGTACCCGAGGGCATAGATGTGGAGCTGGGTCTCGGTGACGTTTTCCGCTTGGGCCCGATCGTTGGACTTGAGGTCGACGATGGTCGTCTCGCCCGTGTCGAGGCGCCGCACCAGATCGATGCGGCCCTTCACCGTCACGCCATCGCCGAGGTTGATCTCGATGCCCTTTTCGGAAAACTCGATCTTGTCGAAGTCTTCCCTATTGTCCCTTATATAGTCCGAAACCACGCGCCGCGCCGAGGCCTCGAGGGTGTCTCGAAGCGCCGGATACGAAAAAGGAAGGTGAAGGTGGGTATCCACGAGGCCCGCGACATCGGCCTCGGCGGGAAGCTCACCGCGGAGGGCGCGCGAATGAACCTCGTGAAGGCAATCGTGGAGGGATTTTCCGTAGCCCAGGGCCTCGTGGATCGGGGCGTTGAATCCATAGAGGATTCGCAGCTTGAACTGATAGGGACATTCGAAGAAGTACTTGAGTTCGGAGAAGCTCATGGCGACATTGGCCACGCTGGCACGCGGTGAGGGCGAGAGCCTTCGTCTCGATCCATAGTCCTGAGACCTTCGCTTTACCCATTTCGACGCGAGGGTATTCTCCCAGAACTCGGATACCTTTTGGGCCTGCGGATTCCCTGGAATGGGAGCCCAGCTCAAGTGGAGGAATTTCTGGGCCCGCGTCAGGGCCACGTAGAAGAGGCGGCGCTCGTCCTCGATCGAGCCCTCGTAGCGCGCCTGGCCGACGACGGCCTCTCGGGGAAGGAGGTGCCAGACGCTGCGGCCGCCCATCTTCCGGCTGGGGAACCTGTTCTTTATGAGACCGGGGATGAAGACGACGGGCCATTGCATGCCCTTGGCCTGATGCACGGTCATCACGCGTACCGCGTCGGGATTGGCGTAGTGGTTGTCCTGCCATCCTTCGGGGTAGGCTCTTTCGACGTTGTACTGGAGAAAGCCGCAAAAGGCCTCGTACTTCTCGTCCGGCTTCGAATGAAAATGAATGGCCTCGAAGTCGGAGATCAGCTGGCTGAACTTGCCCAAATTGTAAAGAACCACCTCGCCTCGGCCTTCCGGGACATTCTCCTCGCGAAGGCCGAGGTCCTCGATAAAGCCGAGAAACTGTCGCTGAAGGGAATAGAGCACCCAGCGTTTTTCGTCCGCCTCACCAAGGGCGAATTTCGTCAGCCGCGCGCCGGCGATGGCCTTCGCAATGCCCTCGTCGGAAACCCCGAGCCCGGCGGCCTTCCATGCCTCGACGAGGGTCCCCTCGTCGATCCGTTCGCGGATGAAATAGAAGAGCTGCCTGGCAGCCTCGGCCTCGGGCCTCGAAAAGAGATTGTTCATTCCGCCAATTACGAAGGGAATGCCCGCCTCGGCAAGGGCGCGCGTGATGGGTTCTCCTGCGTTCTTGACGCTGCGGAGGAGGATCGCCATGTCCGACCAGGCCAGCCCGCGCTCTCCCCCGTCTTCCGAGAAGGCGATGCCGCGCAGCGAGGCGAGGGAGGAGGCGATATGCTTCGCCTCCTCGTCGGGATTCTCGAAGGCGAGGGCGACGATGTCGCCGCTTTCCCAAGGTTGGGAGGAGGCGCTCTTCATCGCCTTTGGCAGGCGCTCTTCATTCTGGCCTATGAAGTCACGCGCGATCTCGACGATGCCCCGGCTCGATCGAAAATTCTCCTCCAGCCTGATCTGGCTGGTTCGTGGATAGCGCCCTTCGAAATTGAGGATGTTGCCGACATCGCCACCGCGCCATTGATAGATGGTTTGGTCGTCATCGCCGACGACGCAGACCTTGGCTCCAAGATCATGGAGAAGCCTGACGACGCATTCCTGTATCGGGTTGACGTCCTGATACTCGTCGACGATCACATAACGCAGCCTTTCCGCCATCCTCTTGCGAAGGCCCTCGTCGTCGCGGAGGGCCATCACGGCCTCCTCGATGATCGCGGAGTAGTCAAAATACGCCCTATCCGAGAGGAGCTTCTTCCATGAGGCGAGGCCTGCGACAAGAGAGTTGTCCCTGAGCGCCCCATCGTTGAGCTCGGCCTCGCGAAGAATCGAAAGGGCCGAGATATAGAGGCCCGTGTCGGTGAATCGTTTCAGGTTCTTGCCGCCAAGGTCGGTCGAAAGGGTGAGGCCGCTCTGCTTGCTGTGACGATCGGCGAAGAGTGTCTGCCGGACCTCGTTGAGAACTTCAAATTTCAGAAAGCGCGGAATCTCGCTCTTGAGGAGGTCGAGGCAAAACCCGTGGATCGTGCCCGAGTACAATTCTGCCAGGCCGACCATCTCCCCGTTTTCCTTGTTGCATCTCGTGATGATTCGTTCTTTCAGCTCGGTAGCGGCCTTGTCGGTAAAGGTGAAAGCGACGATATTCGCCGGCCCAAGCCGCGGCTCGGTCGCGGGACTTAGGAGCCTGGAGACGAAGCGGGCCACGACCTCGGTCTTGCCCGATCCGGCGCAGGCGATGAGCTGGAGATTGCCATCGCGATGCTCAATTGCCCGCTTCTGGGAATCGGTAAGATTCATGTCGCCTTCCCTCCCGTTTCGCCGCTCGTGGGAAGATCGCCGGCCCGTGCGAAGCTGTACCAGTCCTCGCCCGCGACAATAAGGTGGTCACGCAGGGCTATGCCGATCGGCGCGAAGGCATCCACGAGGGCCTGTGTCACCCGATGATCGGCGCTGGTCGGCCTGGCCTGTCCGGAAGGGTGATTGTGAGCCAGGATCACTGAATGGGCCTTGTGCCTGAGGGCCAGCTCGACGGCGCGGCGGCTCTCGATATGGGCATGATCCAGGCCGCCTTCGGCGACCAGGGCGGGAACTATGACGCGACATTGGGTGTCGAGGCAGATGAGGAAAAAGGCTTCTTCGGTTCTTCCCGCCATCAGAGGCAGAAGGAATTCGGCCGCGAGTTCGCTGCTCGTCAATGCCGGCCTGCCCCTTCGATTGCGGTCCGCCGTGTATCTCCGCGTCAGGCCCGGGACGAGGGAAAGCAGAGCGGCAGCTGCCTCGCCCAGCCCCTTGCCATGGGCGATATCCAGGGGGTCGGCATCAAAGACTGCGGAAAAGGAACCATAGCGCCGAAGGAGTTCGTGGGCGAGTTCATTGGTATCTCGTCGCGGGATCGCGAAAAACAAGAGAAGTTCAAGAACCTGATGGTCCTCGAAGGAGTCCAGGCCCTCCTCGAAAAAGCGCCTCCGGAGCCTAGCCCGATGTCCCGCGTGGAGCCCCTTCTCATTCCCTGGCATTTTGCACCTTTTGTTTACGGATTCCGCATGAGGAATTTACCATCGCTATCAGATGGCTGCAACTGTCCCCCACCCTTCCGTCTCCTTGCGCTGTCTTCCGCGGCTCGCTAGTCTTGGGAGATAGTCCTGCAGCGTCGATTCCGGAGGTTCTTGTATGGCAGCTCCCCTTCCCCACGCATTCCTCGAGGCCTTTCGCGGCAAAGCTTTCGCGGGCGAGTGGCCCACCCTGCCGGAGCTCTTCGCCATCACGACGGAGCGCTACGGCTCGCGGCAGTGTTTCACCGTCTACGATCCAGACCGCATCAGCATGACCTACGCCGAGGCCGCCGATCGAATCGGCCGCGTGGCGGCTCTCCTCGTGGCCGAGGGTGTCGTCCCGGGCGACCGTGTCGTCGTCACGGGGAAGAACGGGCCCGAATGGGCGGTCGCCTGGCTTGCGGCCCTCCACGCTGGCGCCATCGTCGTGCCCATCGACGCCCAACTTCGCAAGGACGAGACGGCCAATCTCATCAAGGCCGCCGACGCCATCGTCGCCTTCGTCGACGAGGAAAAGTGGGACGATGTCGTCTCGGGCCCTCCCGGCAAGGCCGGATCGAAGGCCTTCGGTCTCGCGGCCATTCATTCGCTGTCGCCCAAGAAGCCATCGTACATCTATGAGGCTGCCGCCGCGGCCCCCATCCCACGCGTTGCGCGATCCGAGAACGAGACGGCGGCCATCCTCTTCACCTCGGGCACGACGGGTACGCCCAAGGGGGTCATGCTCTCGCACAAAAACCTGGTGGCCGACTGCTTTCTCGCCCAGGCCAATCTCACCATTCTGCCCACCGACATCTTTTACGCCCTCCTCCCCCTCCACCATTCCTACACGATGCTCGCCGTCTTCATCGAGGCCATCTCCGTCGGCGCCGAGATCGTCTTCGGCCGCTCGATGGCGACGAGCCGCATCCTCCACGACCTCAAGGAGGCGAAGATCACGATGCTCCTGGGCGTGCCCCTCCTCTTCAACAAGGTGCTCGGTGGCATCATGAAGGGAATCCGCGAAAAGGGACCAATTGTAAGTGGCATCCTCGGCTTCCTCATGGCCCTGTCGGGCCTGATCAAGAAAACGACGGGCGTCAATCCGGGCAAGGCGCTTTTCGGAACCGTACTCGACAAGGCCAGCCTCCGCACGATCCGCATCTGCATTTCCGGCGGAGGTCCCCTGGCGCCCTCGGTTTTCAGGCGATACAACCAGTTGGGCATCGACTTCATCCAAGGCTACGGCCTCACGGAAACCTCGCCCATCCTCACCCTCAATCCGGTGGAGCATTACAAGGAAACCTCGGTCGGCAAGCTCATCCCCGGCGTTGAGGCCAAGCTCCTCGAGATGGACTCGGAGGGCCGGGGCGAAATAGCCGTAAAGGGCCCCATGGTCATGCAGGGCTACTTCAGGGCGGCCGCGGAAACGGCCAAGGTTTTCACGGTCGACGGATGGTTCAAGACCGGCGACGTCGGTTGGATAGATGATGAGAACTATGTCTATCTCACCGGAAGAGCGAAGAATCTCATCGTCACCGAGGGCGGCAAGAACGTCTACCCCGAGGAGATCGAGGAAGCCTTCCAGCTCTTCGACGAGGTCGACCAGATCCTCGTGCGCGGCTTTGTCCCCGACGCCTCGTCGGCGGCCGAGGAGATCGAGGCCATCATCCACCCTTCCGATGACTTCGCCAAAGGGAAGGACTGGGCGGCGGTCGCGAAGCGGATGGAGGATATCGTGGCAATTGTCAACGAAGATCTCCTCCCCTACCAGCGCATCGCGAAGACCACGGTCGTGCCCGAGGCCCTCGAGATGACGACGACGAAGAAGGTGAAGCGCTTTACCGTCGCGCAGAGCTGAGAAGGCGGCGAGTCGGCCGGCGGAGGGCGCCCCGTCCGCAAGAGGCGGTCCGGGGCGTTCGCGTTCGGCGGACCTGCGCGCGGAATCTTTTACATGAAGGGATGTGCAGCGTGAAGTATGGACTCGGAATCGATACGGGCGGCACCTACACCGACGCGGTGCTCTTCGATTTCGTCAAGGCCGAGGTGGTCGCCTCGGCCAAATCGATAACCGTCAAGGAGGACTTGTCGCTCGGCATCGAGGGGGCGATCGAGGGCCTTCCTGCCAACCTCCTCGGCGAGGTCAGCCTCGTCTCGCTGTCGACGACCCTCGCGACGAACGCCTGCGTCGAGGGCAAGGGCGGGAGGGCCAGCCTCGTGCTGATCGGCTGCGACCGCGAGATCGTCGAGCGCTACGGCAAGGAATACGGCCTCCCGCCCGAGCGGGACATCGTCTTTCTCGACGGAGGCCACGACCAGCAGGGCCTTCTCAAGGCCGAGCCGGATTGGGAGGCCTTGCGCGAGGCCGTGATGGAGCGGGCGAGGGCGACCGACGCCTTCGCCGTCGTCGAGCTCTGGGGCATCCGCAATCCCGACAGCGAAAAGAAGGCGAAGGAGCTGATCGCCGGCTGGACCGGCCTGACGACGGTCTGCGGGCACGAGCTCACGGCCGAGGTCAATTCGCTCAAGCGGGCGGCGAGCGCCCTTCTCAACGCCCACTTAATACCTATTATCAGCGATTTTCTCGACGCCGTGAAGAGGAGTCTCGCGCGCAAGGACATTCCCGCGCCCCTCGTGATCGTCCGCGGCGACGGAAGCCTCATGTCGGAGGAATTCGCCCGCGGCAGGCCTGTCGAGACCCTCCTGTCGGGCCCCGCGGCCAGCGTGGCCGGCGGCCTCAATCTTTCAGGCAGCGAGGACTGCGTCATCATCGACATGGGAGGGACGACGAGCGACATGGCCGTCGTGAAGAACGGCGTGCCGAGGCTCGCCCTCGAAGGCGCCCATGTCGGATCCTGGCGCACCGGCATTCCTTCAGTCTCCATCGACACGATCGGCCTCGGCGGGGACAGCATCGTGCGCCATACCTCCGAAAACGACCTGTCGATCGGGCCGGCGCGCGCGGCCCCCCTTTCCTGGATGGCGAACCGCTGGCCTTCGACCCTCGCTCGGCTCAAGGAACTCCGCGACCGAGGACGCCGCGACGAACTTCCGCTCTGTGAATTTCTCTATTTGGTACGGGATGTTTCGGACGATCCTTGGTACAGCGATGTCGAGCGGGAGATCGTCCGCGCCCTCAGGGCCGGCCCCCTCGACATCGCCCGGCTCGCCGACGATACGGGAGGCTCCATCGTCTCGCTCCGCACCAAGCGCCTCGAGCAACACGGGGCGATCATGCGCTGCGCCCTCACCCCCACCGACATCATGCACATCACGGGCGACTTCAAGGGCTGGAACGCTGAGGCCGCGACGATCGGCGCCGCGATCATGGCCCGCCAGATCGGCTCGACCATCGACAGAGTGGTCTCGGCTGTCTACGAGAACGCCCGTGAGCGCCTGTATTGCGCCATCGTGCGCGTGCTGATGGAGGACGAGGACGAGAGTCTCCTCAAGGGCGGCATGTCGCGCCAGCTCGAGCGACTCCTCAAGCGGAGCTTCAGGCAGGGACGCCAGGCCGCGGCACCGGGGTCAGCGGGCGCGGCACCGGGGTCAGCGGCAGCGGGCGCGGGGTCAACGGCAGCGGCACCGGAGTCAGCGGCAGCAACACCAAGGTCAGCTGCAGCGGGCGCGGCCGTGGGCGGGACCTTCCTCGGCTCGGCCTTTACAAGTTCGGCGACCCTTGTGGGCATCGGCGCGCCCATCCATGTCTTTCTCCCCGAGGTGGCCAGGGCCCTCGGCGCGGATTTCGTGGTGCCGCCCAACGCGGGCGTCGCCAATGCCGTCGGCGCGATCACGGGCAATGTCATGGTCGAGGCGAGTGTCCTTGTGCGCCCCCGCTACGCCCCCTCCGGCATCACCGGCTACCTCGCCTATTCCTCCGAGGAAAACCGGAGCTTCGTCGAACTCGAGGAGGCTCTCGACTGGGGAAAGACGAGGGCGCGGGAACTTGCCCTGCGCGACGCCGAGAGGCGTGGCGCCGGAAAGATCGAGGTGAAGGTCTGGGTGGAGGCCAACGAGGCCGAAATCTCCGTGGGCATGCAGGGGAGCGGCACGGGCAAACCGGAAGCGGCTTCCGATGACCGGGTCGCGGTTTCCAGCGCATCGGTCGCAGTTTCCGGCGCATCGGTCCCGGTTTCCGGCGCATCGGTCAGTGCGGGGGCCGGCCGGTCAGAGGCGCCGAAACCTTCCGCCTCGAAGATTCTCGTCGAAACGATCGTGCGGGCGCGGGCCACGGGCAAGATCGGCCAAGGCTGAGCGCGAAAGCCACGGCTGACCGCATCGGCCAGGGCTGAGGGCAGTGGCGGCGGTCGCGGCCTGCCTCGACCGCCGGCCATCGGGCCTTCATTGACATCGACCCGCTTCGATGTACAATGCGCTCTGGAGGTTCAGATGCGAATTCTGGTCGTTGACGACGATTCCCCGAGCAGGCGGATGCTCGAGAAATACCTCGAGCCCTGGGGCGAAGTGGATGCCGTCGGCGATGCGATGGCCTGCATCGATGCCTTCCGAAACGCGATCGAAAGCGGCGATCCCTATAGTGTCGTTTTTCTCGATATCGTGATGCCGGGGATGAATGGCCACGAAGCGCTGCGCGAACTCCGCGCCATCGAGGCGGACTGGAAAATCAAGTCCCTGGACGAAACCCGCATCGTCATGACCTCGATCCTCGAAGATCCCCACACGGTGATCAAGGCCTATAACGAAGGCGGCGCGACCAGCTACCTCGTCAAGCCGATTTCCCGCAAGAATATCGACGATGAACTCGCCCGATTCGGGTTTGCCCAAAAGAGCTGAGCCTCAATCCAGTCCGATATCGAAGGAAGGCCATGCCCGGCTGCGTCCCAGGCTGAGAGAGGTGCCCTTCCCTTTTTTACAAGTCGTGCACTTTTCCCCCTTTGACGAAATGGGAAAGCGGATGGATACTGTTTTTACTATGTTCCGGGACGAGACCGTCCCCGGACCTGGATCCATCCATTCCCAAAGAGGCAGGTATGTCTTCACAACCCAGTTCGGCCGTTGATGTCGTTCTCGTCGGGGCGGGCATCCATAGCGCCACCCTCGGCATGCTCCTCAGGGAGCTCGACCCCGCTCTCACGATCAGAGCCTTCGAGCGCCTCGACGACATGGCCCTCGAGAGCACCGACCCGATGAACAACGCCGGCACGGGTCACGCAGCGAACTGCGAACTGAATTACACGCCCGCGAAGGAAGGCGGCGGGGTCGATCCCGCCAAGGCCTACAGCATAAATGAACAATTCGAAGTTTCTCTCCAGTTCTGGTCCAGTCTCGTCGCAGCCGGAAAGCTGCCCACTCCCTCCACCTTCATGAATCCCTGCCCCCACATGAGCATGGTCCTCGGCCAGTCCGACGTCGATTATCTCCGCGTACGTCACGAAACCCTGCGCGCCCATCATTTCTTCTCCTCGATGGACTACAGCGAGGATCGCTCGAAAATCGCGGAGTGGGCGCCGCTGACCATGCAGGGGCGGGACAGAGGCCTGCCCTTCGCGGCCACCCGCGTCGAACGCGGCACCGACATCAATTTCGGAGCGCTGACGCGCGCCTTCTTCGACACCCTTCAAAAGAGCGGCAACTTCTCGATGGATCTCGGCACCCAGATCGTCGACATCGGACGCGAAGACGACGGCAGCTGGCGACTCATCGCGAAAAAGCGGAGCGGCGGCGGTCGCGAGGAAGTCCGCGCCAAGTTCGTCTTCCTCGGTGCCGGCGGCGGGGCCCTCCCCCTCCTCCTCAAGTCCGGCATCCCCGAAGGCAAGGGCTACGGCGGCTTCCCCATTTCGGGCCAGTGGCTCGTCTGCTCGAAACCCGAGGTCATCACCCGCCACGAGGCCAAGGTCTACGGAAAGGCCGCAGTCGGCGCCCCGCCCATGTCGGTGCCCCATCTCGACACCCGCATCATCGAGGGCAAGCGAAGCCTCCTCTTCGGACCCTACGCGGGCTTTTCCACCAAGTTCCTCAAAGAAGGCTCCTATTGGGACCTTCCCGGCTCGGTGCGCCCCTCCAACATCCTGGTTCTCGCCTCGGCCGGCCTGCGCAACCTCGGGCTGGTCGGCTACCTGGTCGGCCAGGTCCTCCAGTCCAACGACGCGCGCATGAAGGCCCTCCGCGACTACTTCCCCGAAGCCAGGGCGGAAGACTGGACCCTCGCGATCGCCGGCCAGCGCGTGCAGATCATGAAGCCCGACGCGGACAAGGGCGGCGGCAAAATCGAGTTCGGCACCGAGGTCGTATCCGCGGCCGACGGCTCGATCGCAGCCCTCCTCGGCGCCTCGCCCGGTGCCTCGACGGCCGTGCCCACGATGGTCAAGCTCATCGAGAAATGCTTTGCCGACCGCGCCAAGAGCGCCGCCTGGCAGGCCTCCTTCAAGCGACTCATGGCGTCCTACGGCCAGTCGCTCGCCAAGGACAAGGCCCTCCACGCGAGCGTCAGCGCCAAGAACAACGAGGTGCTGGGCCTCCATAGCTAGCCAAGACCTTACGGACACGGCAAAATCGGGGGGTGGCCCGCGAGTCGGTGCGCGCGGACGGGATGACCGTCGCCGCGCGGACGAAGCCCGGCCAGAGATCATGCCGACCCCCGGTGCGGGTCTGAAGGTACGTAGTATGACGATAGGAATCCTCGCCCTCCAGGGGGCCGTCCAGGACCACGAAAGGGTCTTCGCCAGGCTCGGCGCGTCGTGCCGCCAGGTGCGGACCATCGCCGACCTCGACGGGCTTTCGGGCATCATCCTCCCCGGCGGCGAGAGCACGGTGATGTCGATGTACCTTCGCGAATACGCCCTCGATGACGCCATCCGCGCCTGCGTCGCCGGTGGCATGCCGATTTTCGGATTCTGCGCGGGAGCCATTCTCCTTTGCAGCGAGGTCGACGGCCCGGGCGGCCGAGTTCCGGGGGCACTCAGCCTCATCGAGGCGCGGGCCACGCGCAACGCCTACGGAAGGCAAAACGCCAGCTTCGAAGAGGAGCTCGAGACCAACCTGGGGCCCTTTCCCGGCATTTTTATCCGCGCTCCCCGCCTGGAGCCCCTCGGTTCCTCGAAGATTGTTGGCCGTCGAAGGCCCGAGCATGGCGGCGAGGCCGTCTTTCTCCGACAGGGGAAGGTCCTTGCGGCATCCTTCCACCCCGAGCTTTCCGGGGACGACAGGATTCATCGCCTATTCGTGGAATTGTGCGCGCCGGCTTGAAGCTCCCGCGGGTAGCCCGTTTTTTGCTGCCCCTGATCCTCCTTGTCGCGGTGGGGTTCGCGGGACCCTGTTACGCCCAGACGAGGCCTCCTTTTCGCGGCCCTGGGCCCCAGAGGCTCGCCCTCCTTTCGCAGGGCATCAACCTCAATGCCTGGTTCGCGCCCTGGGCCAATCCGGCGGGCTACGCCGATAGTTTTGGCCCCGACGAGGCCGCCTTTCTCGTGAAGGCCGGTTTCACCTTCGTCCGACTTCCCCTTGATCCCGACCTGCTTTTCGACCGCGACCATCCTGCCGTTTTCCGGCCGGCTATACGCTTTGTCGACACAGCTGTCCGCATGCTTCTCGATGCCGGTCTCGCCGTCGTTCTCGATCCCATCCATGAGTCTTCCGACAACGCGAGGTGGGAGAGCGCCCTCTACCACGACGCGGCTTTCAGGGCGGCGGCGGCGAGCTATTGGGAATCCCTGGCTCACCACTATGCGGCCTTTTCCGGCGACCGGATCTTCTTCGAAATAATGAATGAGCCACATCTCTCCGCGCGCGAAAAGGTGGACCCTTCGTGGTGGCAGGGCGTCCAGGCCGGATTGGCCGCCGCCAT
>JAJXVS010000336.1 GCA_021782015.1 bacterium
CGGTCGAAGTTGGCCATGTTCGTGAAGTCATTGAGGACGATGCCGTCCTGATCGGTGATGACGATGTTGTCGTCGGTGAGACCTTCGATGGCGAACTTGAGGATCTTCTGAATTCCTTCGATCTTTTTGCGGTTGGTCGTGAGGTCAGAACCGGGCTTGGGAAAGAGGATGACGCTGGCGGTGACGGGTTTTTGATCGGCCTGGAAGAGTTCCTTGTCCGGCATCACGATGGTGACGCTGGCCTTGTCGACGTCGTCCAGGGCCTCGATGTGCCGCTTTACCTGTTCCGTGATGGCCCGCCTGAGGTTCACGTTGCGCTCGAAGTCGGTGATGGTCCAGCGCTCCATGTCGAAGATGGCCCAGGGATCGGTGCCTTTGGGGATGAGGTCTTCGCGGATGAGTATGGCCTTCGCGCGCATCGCGGTCTTCTGGTCCTTGACCAGGATGATGCGGTTGTCGCCCACCTGGTACTGGATGCCCTCCGTATCGAGGCGGCTCGTTATCGCCCGGAGCTCGTCGTCGGTGGCCAGGGGAGTCTGGAGGAGCCTGACCATGGTCGGCGCGGCGGAGACCGACATGAGCACCACGATTCCGATGATGGCGACGAGGACGACGCCGCCGAGTATGAGTTTCTGTGTGAGCGTCCATTTGCCCCACAGGCCCCGCACCTGTGCGACCAGCTTGGTGAAAAATTCGTTCATGCTCTCCCCTCCCTGCGCCTGACCTTGGCCAGCGTCACTGACGCGGCCGGGCGCCTCCCAGTACCAGCCCGAGCGAGGCGCCGTATCGGGAACGAATCCCGACCGGCGCGCGAAAACCCTTGCCCTCCGCGCGTTTCCCCAAACTCGCGGAGGCGGGCGCTTCCGCGCTTACCTCGTGTTGATCACATCCTTCCAGCCGGTGACTATCCTGTTGAGGATGGTCTTGGCCAGATTCAGCGAAAGGTTCGCTTCCGCCATCGCTATCGTCACATCGTGGGCGTTGACCGTATCGGGCGCCACGACCATCTGCTGAATCAGGTTCGAGGTCTTTTGCTGATCGGCGTTGACCCCGTCGATGGCCTTCAGCATTGCGTCCCCGAAACTGCCTCCTCCCGAAACCGAACCGACGCGTCCGAGACCGGCGGCGGCCGAAGCCGAGGCTCCCGATTGACGCGCGAGCCCTATGTCGGCGGCGGAAAGGCCCAGCCCGTCGAAGCCGATGCCGTCCGCGGAACTCGCACCCGCCCCGGACAGCCCGTTCGCCGATCCCGCGCCTCCAGCCAGGCCCGCCAGGGTGGACGCCAGATCATTACCAGTGTACTGAAGGGAATTCGTGCGCGCAAGCGCCGTCCCCGATCCGGAGGCGAGAAGGGATACCGGATTGATTCCGCCTATTCCCGAAATGGCCATTCACTACCTCCCGATCTCGAGGGCTTTCATGAACATGGACTTGGAACCGTTGGCCATCGCGGAGTTGGCCTCGTAGGCCCGCGAGGCGGCGATCATGTCGACCATCTCGGTGACGATGTTCACGTTGGGCATCTCGACATAGCCCGCCTGGGGCCCCGTCTTGATGGCGTCGGGATGGGTCGGATCGTAGACGAGGCGCGGCGGGCTGGTGTCTTTCTGGATCTCCGCCACCCTGACCCCCTGGCCGATGCCGTTGTCGAGGCTATCAGGCAAGAAAGGCAGGTTGAAATAGGGCTGCTCGACCCGGGGCCGCAGGATGACGCGGCTCCGCTGGAAGGGCCCGCCCTCGGCGGTGCGCGTCGTGCTCGCGTTGGCTATGTTGTCGGAGATGACGTCGGTGCGCAGGCGCTCGGCCGTCATGCCGCTCGCGGCGATGTTGATCGCGGTGAAAAGTCCCATTCAATCCTCCCCGCCCGACTACCGAAGCACCGAGTTCACCTGATTGAACTCGTAACTGTCCGCCTGGACCATCAGGGTGTATTCAAGCTGATTGGTGAGCGAGTCCATCATTTCCTGCTCCGGGTCGACATTGTTGCCGTTGTTCTTCGTCGTGGTGAGATAGTCGAGGACGCGACGGGGCTCTACCGACCGCCAATCCATGGGCTGCCAGTTGGAAAAATGCTTCGGGTCGGTGCGTTCCATCTGGAGGACGGGCCGCTGCGCCTCGGATTCGAGGGCCTGCCGCAGGCTTGACTCGAAGTTGACGGTCGAACGTTTGAAATTCGGCACGTCGGCATTGGCGATATTGTTGGCGATGACATCCCTCCGGAGCATGGCCACATCCATGCCTCGCTTCAGAATGCCCGTCGTCATGCCGAAACTCGTGTTCTCGAACATCCCTTACTCCTGCTCCAGTCCATTGCTTCGCCGTGGCCGCGCCGGCAGTGGCCGCGCCGGCCGTGGCCGCACCCGGATGGTGCCGCGGCTACCTACGTTCACCTTAGTCCATCGGAACCTGTCGGGCCCGGCTTTACCGAAATCATAGTATGTACCTGCTGAGATCCTGTCGTTCGGCGAAATCCTTGAAGCGGCTGTCGACGAAGGCCGCGTCGATGTCGACCGCGGCGCCCTTCATGTCCGGAGCCTCGAAGGACAGCTCTTCGAGGAGGCGCTCCATCACGGTCTGAAGGCGGCGGGCGCCGATATTCTCGGTGCTGGTGTTGGCCGCGGCGGCGATTTCCGCGAGCTTCGTGACCGCCTCGGGCTTGAAGACGATTGTAACCTCCTCGGTGCCGAGGAGCTGGGTGTACTGGGCGGTGAGGGCGTTCTTCGGCTCGGTGAGGATGCGGCGGAATTCCTCGACGCCGAGGGCCTCGAGTTCGACGCGGATCGGGAAGCGACCCTGGAGTTCGGGAATCAGGTCCTGCGGCTTCGATACGTTGAAGGCACCCGCCGCGATGAAGAGGACGTGGGTCGTGTCGACCGGCCCCCATTTCGTGTTGACGGTCGAGCCCTCGACGATGGGCAGGATGTCGCGCTGGACCCCCTCGCGGGAGACGTCGGCGCCCGAGCCACCCTTGGCCTCGCGGTTGGCGATCTTGTCGATCTCATCGATGAAGATGATGCCCGATTCCTGCACCCTTTCCCTGGCGATCTCGATGGCCTTGTCCTGGTCGACGAGCTTGTCGAGCTCCTCTTCCGAGAAGAGGAGGAGGGCTTCCTTCACGGACACGGAGCGTTTTTTCTTCTTGCCGCCGAAAATGTTGGCCAGGCCGCCGAGGGCTACTTCCATCTCTTCCATCTGGTTGCCCGAGAAGATTTCGATGGCAGGGTTCCGCTGGGCCTGGACGGTGATTTCGACCTCACGCCCGTCGAGCTTGCCGGCTCTCAGCATTGAACGGAATTTTTCGCGGGTCTCGTTGGCGTGGGCGCCCTCGGGCCTGGCGGCAGCTTCCTGGGCCTCGTTCGCGACGAGGGGCGAAGCCGCGGCGAAGGGTGAGCTTCCCGGCATCGAAAGCCCGCTGGCGGGCGCGAAGGGCGAGGCGGCCGCCGGGTCGGCCCGGAACCCGGCCGCATCGCCCGACTTGCCATCGGCCTGCTTGCCCACCCCGGGAAGGAGAAGATCGAGGACCCGCTCCTCGGCGCGGCGCGCGGCCTCCTCCTTGACGCCCTGCTGGAGTTCGGCCTTCACCATCTGGATGCCGTAGGCCATGAGGTCGCGGACCATCGACTCC
>JAJXVS010000337.1 GCA_021782015.1 bacterium
CCCACACTCGCCTCGGCGATCTGCACCCTCATCCCTGCGGCCATCCTCGAAAGCCTCAAGGCCGGACGCATCGATGTCGGCACATTCTACGTACTCATAGGATTCGTCTTCGGCGCCCTCTTTGCCCTTCCGCTTGTCCTCATCGGGCTTTTCGCTCGCGAGCGGACTAAGCCGCCCGAGTCGCGCACCGTCTTCAGCCTCGGTACCTTCGTGAAACACCTCCGCGTCCGCTCGTTCAGGCAACTGATTGGCATGTACTTGAGCCAGGCCATCTCGATGGACATCCTGAGCGCCGGGGTCGTGTACTGCTCGCTCTACGTCGCCAAGGCGAGCGCGACCATCTTCCTCGGAATCTTCGTCGGCCAGCCCCTCTCGGCGATCTGGGGCATGCGCATCGGCATGCGCATCGGCATGAGCGGCAGCTTCGCGCTCTTGATGTCGATCGGCTGGTGGATCGCTCGGCGATTCGCGCGGAACTCGCGGGGCGTGGCGAGAAGAACGGTTCTGCCAGTACCGGGGATGTTGTCCCGCAAGGGGAGGCGACGGACACCAAGCCTCGCCATTCACGGACTCGGGGAGCCTCGCTCTAGTCCAAGGCCGCGGTGGCCTTCCTCCCAAGTTCCCTCCTCGCTCGTCGACGCTTCCCCCGCCCTCAGTTCGAGATCGATGCCCTCGTCGGGACTGCGGCTTACCGCGAATAGGACAAGTTCACCGGCTCCGACCTCTTTACTCGCTCCGGCATTTTCGCCCTCGCAATCAGAGGCGACCGCGGCAGCGTCCAAGTGCACACTTTAGCAGAATTCTGTACGCAACCTGGGCCATTTTCGCTTCATCATTATGCTCGCCCCGAGCCAGACCGGCGGGGCGAGAGGCTCATATCGATGCGAGGCCTTCAGTTGTCCCTTCGCTCGCTCCTCGCCGCTTGTTCCTACGGCATCGATGCGGAATTCACGGCGGTCCGGACGAGATGAATCAGGCGTTTCCCGACCGATCCCTCCCCGCATCTCTTCGCGGGTCGGACGACTCGGTCTTCGCCCCCGCACTCGCCATCTCGCCGGGCGGAATGTACAATGGGGCACCGATTCCGGGAACGCGGGGATGGCCAATGAACGAGGAAAGGCGAGACGATGCGCGCCGGCCGCCCGCCGGGAGGCGGACGACGATGAGCATCAGGTTCAGGCTGATGCTGTATTTTCTCGCCCTCCTCCTCATACCAATTCTTACGATGGGCATTTTGGGCCCGATCTTCTATGCCCGCTCCATCGAACGCCAGACGATGGACCACACCATTGCGATGATCGGCCAGGTGACGGCCAATATCGAGGCTCGCGTCGAGGAGGTGGAGCGCCTCATCGATCTCCTGGCCGCGACGCCGGAGGTCTCTGCGTTCTTCGCCTCGGGGACGGGGCTGGCGGAGCGGAACAAGGACAGCGTGAGGATGATGGGCGACGTCACGAGCACCCATCCGGATATCGCGGGAATCCTCCTCGTCAACCGGAGGGACGGATGGGCGAGCGAGGACTTCTACCGGATTACGAGGGATCCCCTCACCGAAGAACCCTGGTACCGGGAGGCGAGTCAGCATCCGCAGCAGGTGAGGCTCGTCCCGCGGCCCTTCGGCCGGAACATCCGCAGCACCATGGGCTACGGGGCTGACGAGGTCGTCTCGGTGACCAAGTCGATCGTCGACCCACGCGACGGTTCGGTGCTCGGGGTCGTCCTCGTCGACATGAAGTTATCCGTCATCGAGCAGGTCTTTAGCTTCGCGGCCCTCGGAAAGAACGGTTTCCTCTTCATCGCCGACCCAAAGGGTGAGATGGTGTACGCGCCGGTCAACGATGTGGTGTATCGAGTCCCCCTTTCGTCGCTCGAGGGCGATTCCTCCTCAGCCTTCGTAAGGATAGGCGGCATCGACTACCAGGTGGTGGCCAAGCGCTCCTCCTACACCGGATGGCGCACCCTTGGCGTATTTTCGGTGAACGAGGCCCTGCGCGAGGTTCTCGCGGTGCGCTACCTGTCCTTCTTCATCGGCTGCGTCACGGCGATTCTTGCGGTCCTCGCCGCCTTCTTCTTCACCTCCTCGATAGCCAGGCCCGTCCTTTCGCTCCGCAGCCTCATGAAACGCGCCGAGGAGGGCGATCTCTCGGTGCGCTGCGTCCTCGACTCCGGAGACGAGATCGGCGAGCTCGGGCACGGGCTCAACGAGATGCTCGACCGGATCCAGGATTTGATCGGCCAGGTCTATCGGGAGCAGAAGGCGAAGCGGGAGGCGGAGCTCGGGATCTTGCAGGAACAGATCAAGCCACATTTCCTTTACAATACCCTCGATACGATCCAGTGGATGGCGCAGGAGCACCGCGTCGACGATGTCGTCTGCATGGTCGAGGCCCTGTCCAGCCTGTTCAGGATCGGCCTCAACAAGGGGCGGGAGCTCATCGACCTCGCGGACGAGCTCGAGCATGTCGAGAGTTATCTCTGCATTCAGAAGATGCGCTACGAGGACAAGTTCGATTTCGAGATCAGGTCGGGCGAGGGCCTCGGACATCATCAGGTCTTGCGCTTGATCCTCCAGCCCCTCGTCGAGAACGCCATCTACCACGGTATCAAGGAACGGCGGGGCAATGGGCATCTCCTCGTCGAGGTTTCGGAGGCGGGCGGGGAGCTCCTTTTGATCGTGCGCGACGATGGGGTCGGCATGGCGGAAGAACGCCTCGCAGGCCTGAATATCGCCCTCGAGTCCCTCGATTTCGGCCCGGAAGGCCTCGGAAAGGGCTATGGAATCCGGAACGTCCATGAACGCATAGTACTGACCTTCGGCCAGCCCTTCGGCCTCCGCTTCGCGCGGGGGCCCGGGGGCGGAACCGAGGCGAGGATCAGGCATCCCTTGCTCGACGCGGAGGGCGAATAATGTGGAAGGTACTGATCGCTGATGACGAACCCAAGATTCGTCGCGGACTCCGCTCGCTTTTCGAGCGCGACGCCGGGGCCTTCGAGGTGGTCGGCGAGGCCGAGGACGGTGAGGTGGCTCTCGAGCGGGCCGTGGCTCTCAGGCCCGACCTCCTCCTGATCGACATCAGGATGCCCTTCATCAACGGCATCGAACTCATCGGCAAGCTCGAAACCCTGCTGCCCGGCCGCCTCGTGGTCATCGTGTCCGGCCATGACGAATTCGAGTACGCCCAGGCCGCCATCAAGCTCCACGTCTTCGATTATCTCCTCAAGCCTGTGTCGACCGAGGCCTTCTCCTCCCTCATGGGCCGCGTGGTCGCGGAACTCGAATCGCGGCGCGACGCCCTCAGGCAGGAAGCCTGGGCCCGAGAGCAGTTGCAGCGCAATCTGCCCCTGCTCAGGGAGCGCTTTCTCAAGGATTGGGTGGGAACGGGGCTTTCGCGTTCCGAGATCCAGGAGGGCCTGGCCTTTCTCGGCCTGGCGTTCCCGGGCCCCGTCTCCCTTCTGGCCGCTCGCTTCGCCGAACGCGGCGAGCGACCGTCGAGCGTCTATTCGCACCGGCTCGAGCAGGTGGCGATGCGGGCCATCCTCGAGGAGTCGATGGCGCGGGAGGGAACCTGCGTCTTCGAGGACGACGAGGACGCGGTGCTGGCGATCGGTCCCGCGATGTCCG
>JAJXVS010000338.1 GCA_021782015.1 bacterium
CGTCGCGCCTGCCCTGAAAGGCGCCGCAGTCAATGAGGCAGCGGGCCCCATCGATCGAGAGAATATGTTTGGAACCCGTGACCTCGCCGGCCCCGCCGACGGAATGAAATCGTATGCTCATGCAGACATCCTAACCGGGTCGGGAGAGGAACGCAAATGCCCTTCCCTCAGACCCGGCTGACAAAGAGCTAGAACCAGAGCTAGAGCTTGAACTCGACGCTTACCGAGGTGCCCGCGCGCGCATCCATGTGCATGCTGCCGGCCAGCTCCTTTTCGACGAGAAACTTGATCAGGCTCATGCCCATGCTCGTGGAGCGCTTGGCCAGGGCAGGATCGATGCCGATCCCATCGTCCGACACCTCCACCTTCACGATGTCGGCTGCGCGTTCGAGCCCCACCCGGACCGTGCCGGAGCGATCGCCGGGGAAGGCGTATTTGACCGCATTGGTAAAGAGTTCGTTGACGATGAGGCCGAGGGCGATGGCCCGCTTCGTGTCGAGCTCGACGTGCTCGACCTCGACATCGAGGGCGATCCGCGCCGGGTCCGGCGAAAAGGCCTCGAAAATGGACTTCGCCAGCCCTTCGAGGTAAGTGCCGAAATCGAGGGACTCGACGCTTTCCGTGAGATACAGGCGCTCGTAGATTGACCCCATCGAATTGATTCTCGACCTCGTGTCCTCGAGGACGCCCAGGGCCTTTGCGTCGGAGAGCTCCCCCATAGCGATGCCGATGAGGCTCGAGGCGATGGAAAGGCTGTTCTTGACGCGGTGCTGAAGCTCCCGCATCAGGGTTTCCTTGCGCCGCACAAGCTCATTGAGGGCCTCGCTGGCCCGAACCTCTTCGGTGATGTCGCGGAAAATGACGGAGGCTCCGATGTAGTCGCCGGGCGTCGCGGCGAGGGGTGCTGCATTCACCCGCAGGAGCCTCCGGTTTCCGTCGGCCCTGATGATCGGCAATGTGTATTCCGAAGACTCGCCCCGAGCCCTCCTGCGATTCTCCGCCTCGACGACGGCCCGGCCCTCGGCGTCGAGGAAGCGGAAAAACGACATGCCGATCAGCCTGTCCTGTGGCAGGCCCAGAACGTGGCCGCAGGACGGATTCGCCACCCGAACGATCTCTTGCTCGTCGACGTAGCAAAACCCTTCGCCAATGGAATTGAGAAGGGCTACATACCGGTTCCTTGTGTCCCGGAGCTCTTCCTCCTGCCGCTTCTTTTCGCTGATGTCGGTGATGTGGGAGATGAAGAAGTCTGGCTCGTCCAACGCGTCGCGCACGAGGGCCGTGCTGACATCGGCCCAGACGTCGCGGCCGTCGCGATGGATATAGCGGACTCGATAGTCGCACGAGGGCGATTCGCTTTTGAGAAGCCTGCGCGCCATCTCGCGGCTGATTTCGACGTCCTCGGCCCGGATGAGGTCGACGAAATCAACGGAGGTCACCTCGACAGTGGAGCGATCGAGCATGCGGCAGAAGGCCTTGTTGGCCATCCGGAGGTGGCCTTCGAGACTTGTGAGAATGATTCCGATAGGCGAGTTCTCGAAGGCGAGGCGGAATTTCCTTTCGGTTTCGGCGAGGAGAATGCTTGTGCTGTCTACATCCACCAAACAAGCCTCCGGAAAGCGCATTAGTATTGTAGCGCATGGAGGGCCGGGGTAAAGACCCCTCAGACCAGAAAGAACAGACTCGTCCCTCCCACCGCGATGATCGCCCCCACGATCTCCATCGCCGACACCTTCTGCCTCATGAAGACGATCGCGGGGGGAATGATCAACACCGGCGTCAGGGCCATCAGGGTGCTGGCCGTGCCGACATCCGTGTGCTGCAGCGCATAGAGCGAAAGGGTGACGCCGAGAAAGGGACCGACCACGGAACCGAGGCCGATGCGAAGGGCCACTCGGCCTTCGCGGAAGGGACGGGCGAAGACCTCGTCCGACCGGCGGAGGATCAGCGTCTGGATTGCGAAACCGACCATCGCCGCGAGGACCCGTATTTGGGTGGCGGGGATCGCCTCGATGCCCGAAAGCCCCAGCTTCGAGGTCACGAGACCGAGGGCCTGGAAGACCGTCGACAAGAAGGCGAAGACATAACCGCGAAGCTGCACATCCTTGCGCCGCCTGGCCTCAATGGCACCTCCCTCAGCGGCACCTCCCTCGGCGGCCCTCGCCTCGATCGGGCCAGAGACCTGCCCGGCGCCGCGCGCGCGATCGCCGCCTCCCTCACCCCTGGCCCTTGCCACCGCCGCGTTCCGCGCCATCACCAGAATGACGATGCCCGACACAACCGTCGCCATGCCCACGAGGGCGCCGAGACGCATCGACTCGCCGAGGAGGACATAGCCGAAGGCCGCGGCGAAGAGAGGCGTGAGGGCCTGGAAAACGACCGTCACCCTCGAACCGATGAGAACATACGCATTAAAAAGGAAATAGTCGGCGATGACGAAACCGATCAGGCCCGAAATCGTGAGAAAGGTCCAGGACCTGGCCGAGGCGCCGAAGGGAAGAAATTCCCCACCCGTCGCGAGGGCCGCGAGAGCCAGGAGGACGAAGGCCATCGTCACCTTCCAGAAATTGACCGCGAGGACACCGACCCGTTTCGAGGCTCCCTCGAAGGCGATGGCCGAAGCCGTCCAGAATACCGCCGTGCCAAATGCCGCGAAGGCGCCGAGCTTTTCCATGGGGCCCGACTCTAGCGCAAAAGACCGGGCCTGCCCAGATCGGTTTGACTTCGTCAGCCTGGCGGCCTATGTTGTGGTTAGGGAATGGATGTTCCCGGGGAGGCAACCATGGCAGCAATAACGATCGCCCGTCAGCTCGCGGCCCTCGGCGAGGAAGTCGCCGCGGAACTCGTCAAGCTCACCGGATACCGACTCGTGGACCGCGAATGGCTTGAAAAACGCCTCGGCGATTTCGGCATCAGCGCCGACAAACGGCGAAAATACGACGAAAAGAAGCCCGGACTTTGGGCCTCCCTGTCGCAGGAACGCGACGATTACCTCCATTACCTCAAGACGGCCATTTACGAAGAAGCAGAAAAAGGCGATTGCATCATCATCGGCCGCGGCGCCTCGGCCGTCCTCAAAGGGCTCGGATCGACCATCGCCGTCCGCGTGGTAGCGCCGACGGCCGTCCGCGTTCGCCGCATCATGGAACAGCATGCCTGCAACGAGCGACACGCCATCCAGATCATAGAGCAGAGCGACCGCGATCGTATGGGCTTCCAGCGATACTTCTTTTCCACAGATTGGGCAGACCCGAGCGAATATTCCCTCTGCCTGTCTCTGGCCGAGCGGCCCTCTCCCGCCGATGCCGCAGCCATCATCGACGACTACCGTCGCCGGATCATCGGCCCCGATTCAGAAGCCCAGGGACGGGCGCGCCTGGCCGAACTCGTCCTCGGCCAGAAGGTCGTCACCGAAATCGTCTACGGCAAACGCCTGCCCCTGCATTTCCTGGAGGCCGATGTCCGCGGAAGCCGCGTCATCCTCCATGGCGTCTCCAATACCCAGACCGCCATCGAGGCAGCCATCGGCGCAGCCCGCACCGTTCCAGGCGTCACCGAGGTC
>JAJXVS010000058.1 GCA_021782015.1 bacterium
AGGCGATCTACGAAGAGGACGGCGACTTCAAAGTGCGCAAATCCCACGACAATGTCGCCGTGCAGAAACTCTACACCGAATTCCTCGGAGCCCCGAACGGCCACAAGGCTCACGAATTGCTGCATACGAAGTACACGGCGCGGGGAAGGTACTAGCGAGACAGGGATGTAATGAGGCGCGATTCCGTCGGGATCGCGCCCCTGTCTGTGATTGCGCCGCGCGGGAAATGCCTCCCGCGCGGCTTTTGCGAGGCTCCCCGAGGGGGAGCCCTATCGGGCGGTGCCACGCCCCAGCCACCAACACAGTCGCCACGCCCCAGCCACCCCCGCATACCTGCCCAAGTTCGGAAATTTCTCATTTTTGTGCTGTTCTTTGCTTGCTATCATGAAATCAATATGATATCATAATGGTATCAAACAGCGCGATCGCAATTTCAGATGCGAAAGCGCAGTGGAGGTTTTCCATGAACGACACGCTTGAAAAGAAACTCTGGCGGATCAATGGCTTTTTGGCCCTCTTGGTCGAGCTCCTCCTGTTTTGGCTCGCCTCGGGGGTATGGATGGCCCGGCTTCCGGAGCTTGCATCCATCGCCGCGCCGGCCCTCGGCCCCAAGCTCACGCTCCTCGTATATCTCGTCGCGGCCCTCTGCATTGGAGGCTTCTTTGTCGTCCAGCCCAACGAGGCCAAGGTCTTCACCTTCTTCGGGACCTACGTCGGATCCTGCCGCGACCCCGGCTTTCATTGGACCAACCCGCTGACCAAGCGCCGGGCTGTGATGCTCCGCGTGCGCAATTTCGCGAGTCCCGTGCTTAAGGTCAACGACTCCCTGGGCAATCCCATCGAGATCGGGGCCGTCGTGGTCTGGCGCGTCGTCGATTCGGCCAAGGCCATCTATAATGTTGATAATTATGAAAGCTTTATCACGGTGCAGGCCGAGACGGCCATCCGCCACCTCGCCAGCCGCTTCCCCTATGACGCCGCCCAGGATGTCGAGTCGCTGCGCGGCAGCCAGGACGCGGTGGCCGGCGAACTGCGCGAGCAGCTCCATTCGAGACTCGCGACCGCGGGCATCGAGATCGACGAGGCGCGCCTATCGCACCTGGCCTACGCTCCGGAGATCGCCCAGGCCATGCTCCGCAAGCAGCAGGCTGGCGCGGTTATCGCCGCGCGGCGCCTCATCGTCGACGGGGCCGTCGGCATGGTGAAGATGGCCCTCTCCGAACTCGAAGAGCAGAATGTCGTCACCCTCGACAACGAACGAAGGGCCGCGATGGTGAACAACCTCCTCGTCGCCCTCGTGTCCGAATCCGAGGCCCAGCCCGTCATCAACACGGGCAGCCTCTACGCCTGAGCCGGGACGATGGCGAAGTCCAAGGGAGGGGGAACCCCGGTTCCGCCCCCGCCCCCCGTCGTAGCCGGCAATGGCGCCGATTCAAGGGCCGGCGCCGGCGGCGATTCCGACTCGGCCAGTGTCGGCGACGCGAAAAAGCGCTTTCTGCTCAGGCTCGATCCGGCGGTCTGGGCGGGCCTCGAAAAATGGGCGGCCGACGAGCTGCGAAGCGTCAACGCGGAAATCGAGTTCTTGCTGAAAGAGGCGTTAAGAAAGGCCGGGCGCCTGCGCTAAAGGCCGGTCGCCTGCGCTGAAGGCCGGTCGCGGCGGCCCTCAAATGGGCTCGAGGAGCCCTTCGGCCACCTCTGGGATGACGAGCGAAAAGGAGCTGCCGTGCCCTACTTCGCTTTCAACCTCGATGCGTCCGCCGATGTGGCGGGCCAGGTCGGAGCAGAAGAGAAGGCCGATGCCGCTGCCGCTTTCGCCGGCCGTGCCTTTTCGCTTTTTCGACGGGTCCATTGTGAAGAGGCGGGATATCTGTTCGGCGCTCATGCCGACGCCACGGTCTGTCACGGCGAGGATGGTCTCCTGCCTTTCCTGGTCTCTCGCACCATGGATGAGGATGGCAGATCCGGAAGGCGAGAATTTGACCGCGTTGGCGATGAAATTGCGGATGATGGCCTCGACGATGCGGGTGTCGGCGAGGACGGAAAGGTCGGAGGGGATGTCCAATACCAGATCGACGCGCTTCTTGTCGGCCAATGGCTTGATGGTGATCATCGCCGAACGTCCGGTCTCGGCGAGGTCGACCTTGTCGTGGAGTTCGGAAATTTCGGTGAGCTGGGAGCGCACCCAGTCGAGGAGGTTTTCGAGGAGGCTCCAGGATGAGGCGACCGCCGAGCGCATTTCGGGCAGGCTTTCGCGCAGCTCCTCTTCGGAAAGGGGATAGGCTCCGTCGAGGGCGAGGTCGAGCATGCCCTTCACCGCGCCGAGGGGGCCGCGGAGGTCATGGGCGAAAATCGAAAAGAGCCTTTCTTTGACGGCGCTTTGCTCGGCGGCTTCCCGGGTGAGCCGGCGAAGTTCGGACTCTCGCTTGAGGCTTTCGGCTGACAGCTTGGCGATGGCTTCCACCAATTCGTCCTTGCTCCGCTTGTGGATGAGCTGGGCCTCGACGAGTTGGCCGAAGAGGGCGAAGAGCCAGCGCTGGACCGGGAGGAGGGCTTGTCCCGTCTTCAGGTTGTCGGCCTTGATCCAGCCGAGGATCTCGGCCCCGCTGCGAAGCGGAAACACAGCCGTCCAACCCCTTCCTACCACCCGATCCCGGAATTTGAGGGGCCTGTCCTCGTCGATCTGCAGGAGGGCCGCGCCCGGTTCGTGAAAGCGCACGAAAAGCGGATCGTCGGGCAGGGTCATCCTGAAATCGCTTTCGTCAACCACCCTGCCTTCGGGGTCGACGCCGGTCGTGCCCTTGACGCTTTCTTTTGCGGGATCGAAGAGGAACACCGCCATCCTGTCGAGCGAGAGAAAGCTCCGACCCTTTTCTACGGTGAGACGGCACAGCTCCTCGATGGTGGGGGCCCGTTCCAACAGGCGCCCCAAGGCACCCAGTTCGAGAAAGGGATCGGGCGGAATATCGACGACCTCGACCTTCTCCGGCTTACCCTGAGGTTCCTCGAAATCCTTCCTGCCCCTCCACGGCGCCTGTGCCATGCCGGTCTCCGGCGCGCGATTGGGCAGGTTTTCGGTCTTCCTCCCCCCGTAGGCCGCGAAGCCGAACTTGACCATCGCCTCGTGGAGGCTCTCTTCGGTGAGGGGTTTGACGAGGTAGAGATCGCACTGATTTCTGAAGGCGTCCGAAATGGTGCCGTAGTCTTTGATCGAAGTGACGATGGCGATTTTCGCCCCCCTCCCGGGAGGGAGCCCCGCTTCCGTCTCGGCGGTGCGCATTGCGTGGAGAACCTCCAGGCCCGATCGATCCTCGAGCATCAAGTCAAGGAAGACCGCGTCATATGGCTTCGCGGCCAGGGCTCCGCGGAATCTCGCGATGGCTTCCTCGCCCAAATTGACCGTGTCGACATTTCCGCGAGCCGCCAGGGCAATGCGCATTAGATCGAGGATCAGTCTCTCGTCATCCACCGCGAGTATGCGGGGGCGCGGGGGAGTGACCGCTTCGTGCCGAAGGGGGATCAGGGGGTCGAAGACCGAAAGCCTGAGCTCCTTTTCGGCGAGGCCCGTCGCGAAGACCATGACGAGAATGCCCTCGCTGCCCGACCTTCGCCTGACCTCGCTATGCACAATTGTGCCCAAGGCGGCCAGGGTGTCAAAAATGGGCAGCTCGCGCGCCTTCGCTTCGTCGATGCCGGGACCGACGCTCTTTTCCAGCACCCATGCCGTCCAGCCGGGGGCCATGGCCCCTTCCAGGGCTGCCAGTGTCGCGGGGGCGAGGACGGGTCCGGAGCCGCCTCCGTCCTCCTCGTCCGCCTCAGCTCCAAAGGAGAGGAGTGCCTGCCTGAGCGCCTCGTCCGCGACTCTTTCGCCGTTCCGGGAGACGGTCGAGTCCCGGCCTGCGTCGACGGCCCGCATGAGGAGGTCGATCAGCGGGGGGGTGGCCGGCACCAGGCCGCCCCGAAGCCTGTCCAGGCAGGTTTCGACCGCGTGAAAAAGCTTCGAGGCACCGGCGAGGCTCTGGAAGGCGAAACCGCTTTTGAGATTATGGGCGATCCTGAACAAGGCGTGGACGAGGGGACGGGCATCCTCCTTTTTCGCAATGGCCCTTTCGAATTCGAGGAGGCCCGATTCGAGCTCCTCCAGCGCCTCGAGGAGTTCGGCTGCGGAGTCGTTGCCTTCGCTCATGATGAATTCAGAGTCCCGCCTTGGCGAAGGCCTCGTCGATTTTCTCCTTGGTGAAGGGTTTGATGATGTAGGCAGTGGCTCCGAGACGGGAGCAGCGCTCGAGGACTTCGGGGCTGTCGAGGCTGCTCAACATGATCACGGGCATCTTGGCCGTCGCCGGGTTCTTTTTGGTCCAGGCGAGGAGTTCGAAGCCGTTCATGTTGGGCATCTCGATGTCGCTCACGAGGAGATCGAAGCCCCCTCCCTCGAGGAGTTTTTTTGCGGCGAGTCCGTCCTCCGCCGTTTCGACGTCAAAGTGTTTCATGAAAAGAAAGGTCTTGATCCTCGTGCGATTGGCTTCCATGTCGTCGGCGACGAGTATTCTTTTCCTTTCGGCCATCTTGGATCATCCTCCCGTAGATATTTGGTCATTGTGGTTAGCACCGCAAAGATCCCGCCATCGCGGCCTTGGGGCTGACGGCGGGGCATCTGCGGCAGGGCGATTCGTGCCGCTCGCGATCAGGACGTGAAGGAACTTCCCATCATGATGTTCTGCAGGCCCGCGATGACGTTCTCCTTGTCTTCGAGGACGAGGCCGACGACGTCGCGCATCGAGACGAGTCCCACGATCCTCGTGCCTTCGGTCACCGGGAGATGGCGAATTCGATACTTCAGCATCAGGCCCATGCACTCCTCGACCGTGGTGTCGGGCGAAACAGTGATGATTTTGGGCGTCATCACATCCTTCATTTTCGTGGTCGAAGCGGTCTTTCCGACGACTTCGCCCTTTCGGGCGTAATCGCGCTCGGTGAAGATACCCACGTATTTCTCCCCGTCCCGAACGAGGATGGCACCCACGTCCTTGGCGGACATGGCTTTGAGCGCGTCGAGGACCGGATCGTCGATCCCCACGGCGAATGTCGTTTCGTGTTCCTTCGTTCCGAGGAGACTGCGAACTGTTGGCATGGCGTACTCCTTTTCCCCCGAGGGGTTAATTCATTCTAGTCGGCTTCGTCCGGATTTTCCATCCAAAGCGATCGATCATCGAGTTTGAGCGAAGTACTTTAATCCACATCTGAGGCTCGGCCCCTTTGAGAACTGGCAATTCGGTCAAGAATGCACGATATATAGAGGAAGCAGGGTGCTGGCCGCTTTCGGCATTGTCCAGTCGATCGCGCTGCTATACCCTGCAACTCGCGAAACCAGTGAAAGGAGCGGAAATGTCAGTTCTCATCGGAATCCCTCGCGAACGAAGGGCGGGGGAGAGGCGGGTCGCCCTTGTGCCCGACCTCGCGAAGAAATACTCGGCCCTTGGCGCCGGCCTCCTTGTCGAAGTCGGAGCGGGAGAGGGAAGTCATATCCACGATGCGGATTTCGCGGGCGCCGAGACCGTCGGCGATGCGAAAACCCTCTTCGGCCGCGCCGACCTCATCCTCAAGGTGACACCTCCCACCCTCGAGGAAATAGCCGCAATGAAACGCGGCGCCGTCCTCCTCGGGTATCTTCAGCCTTGGCAAGACAGCGATCGCATCAAGGCTCTCATGGCGGCCGGCGTGGAAAGTTACGCGGTCGAGCTCATTCCCCGCATTTCGAGGGCCCAGAGCATGGATGCCCTCTCTTCGCAGGGCGCAGTCGCCGGCTACCAATGCGTTCTGATTGCGGCGGGCATGTGCCCCAAGTTCTTCCCGATGCTCACCTATGCCGCGGGCACCATCAGGCCGGCACGGGTCCTCGTCATCGGCGCGGGCGTCGCTGGTCTCCAGGCCATCGCCACGGCCAAGCGCCTCGGCGCCATCGTCGAGGCCTATGATGTGCGCCCCGAAACCAAGGAGCAGGTCGAATCCCTTGGCGCGAAGTTCGTCGACACGGGGGTTTCGGCGGCAGGCTCGGGCGGCTATGCCCGGGAACTCACCGAGGAAGAGAAGGCGAAGCAGGCCGAAAAGCTCGGCAAGGCCGTCGCCGGCTGCGATGTCCTCATCACGACGGCCGCGGTTCCGGGGCGACGCTCGCCCCTCATCATCACCGAGGCCATGGTGGCAGGCATGAAGAACGGTGCCGTCGTCGTCGACATGGCGGCCGAGGGCGGCGGGAACGTCGCCGGCTCCAAGCCCGGCGAGACCCTCAGGATCGGCGGTGCGACCATCGTCGGTCCCCTCGACCTGGCGAGCCGGATGCCCGTGCACTCATCCGAAATGTACGCCAAGAATCTCTTCAATTTCATTTCGCCCTTCATAAAGGAAGGGAAACTCGAGCTCGATCGGTCCGACGAGGTCATCGCGGGTTCCTGCCTCACCCGGGGCGGAGAACTTGTGCATGCGGCGGTCCGCAAGGCCCACGAGGGGAAGGTCTGATCATGGTGGACTTCATCTATATTTATGTGTTCATGCTCGCGGCCTTCACCGGCTACGAAGTCATTTCGCGGGTGCCCGTCATCCTTCATACACCGCTGATGTCAGGTTCCAACTTCGTGCACGGGGTCGTCCTCGTGGGCGCCATGGTCGCCCTCGGCGCGGCCGACCCGAAGGACCCCCTGCAGATCGGGATCGGCGTCGTGGCCGTGTTCCTCGGCGCTGCCAACGCTGCTGGCGGCTTCGTCGTCACCGAACGCATGCTCTCGATGTTCAAGAGCGGCGCGAAGAAAGAGGCGGCCAAATGAGCATCGATCTGCCCATCCAGCTTTCCTACCTCGTCGTCGCCCTTCTTTTCATTCTCGGCCTCAAGGCCATGTCCTCGCCCGTCACCGCGAGGCGAGGCATCCTCTGGGCCGGGGTCGGCATGGTGATAGCCACCCTGGTCACCTTCGCCACGCCGCATATGGGCAACTTCGGCTACATGATCGTCGCCCTCGTTCTTGGCGCCGCCCTTGCCGCCTGGCTCGGCCGCATCGTGAAAATGACGGACATGCCCCAGATGGTCGCCGTCTACAACGGTATGGGCGGCGGCGCGGCAGCTGCCATTGCCGCCGTCGAGTTTGCCAAGGCCACGGCTGCAGCCAGTGCCGGAGGCGCCCTGGCCGCTGGTGCCGCGACTGCCGCCTCGGCTGGTGCCGCGGTTGGTGCCGCGGGCGCCGGCGAAGGTCTCGGCCTCGCCGCGACTATCCTCGCACTTCTCGGCTCCCTCATCGGCGCCGTGGCCTTCGCCGGTTCCATCGTCGCCTTCCTCAAACTCCAGGGCTTGATGAAAAAGGCGCACCGCCTTCCCTCGCAGAATTTCTTCGTGATCCTGTTCCTGGCGGCGGCCCTCGGTCTGGGCGGATGGATAGTCGCCACCAGCCTCCCCGGCGCCCTCGGCCTGCAAGGCTGGATGCTTCTCGCCTTCTACGCCGTCGCCCTGGTACTCGGCGTAATGGTGACCACGCCCATCGGGGGCGCGGACATGCCCGTCGTCATCTCGCTGCTCAACGCCTTCACCGGCCTGGCCGTCGGCCTCGAGGGCTTCGTGCTCAAGAACCCGGCCCTCATCATCGCAGGTATCGTCGTCGGAGCCTCGGGAACCCTCCTCACCCAGCTCATGGCCAAGGCCATGAACCGCAAGATCGGCAAGATCATTTTCGCGCCGATCACGGGCGAGGCCCTCGCCGGCGAGGCCATCAAGGGCACGATGAAGGAGGCGAGCGCGGTCGACGTCGCCTCGATGATGCGCTACGCGGAGAAGGTCATCATAGTACCGGGCTATGGCATGGCTGTGGCCGGCGCCCAGCACAAGGTCTGGGAGCTCACGAAGCTTCTGCAGGAAGCCGGCGTCACGGTCAAATTCGCGATTCATCCCGTCGCGGGCCGCATGCCGGGCCACATGAACGTCCTCCTCGCCGAGGCCGGGGTGCCCTACGACCTCATCTTCGACCTCGAGGAGATCAACGAGGAATTCGCCCAGGCCGACGTGGCCCTCGTCATCGGCGCCAACGATGTGGTCAATCCATCGGCCCGCACCGACAAGTCCAGCCCCATCTACGGCATGCCCATCCTGAATGCCGACCACGCGCGCAACGTCATCTGCAACAAGCGCGGCAAGGGCACCGGCTATTCCGGCATCGAGAACGCCCTGTTCTACGGAGAGAACACGCGCATGCTCTATGGGTCGGCCCAAGCCGCCATCGCCGAGGTGATCGCCGGCGTAAAAACGATGTTATAGGGTCTGCAAAGTGGAGCCGCCGGCCCCGCTCGGGGAGGCGGCTCCTTCATTCTGTCGGGGGGCCTTCAGTTGGTCGCGGCTCCTTCAGTCGGTGGCTGGGCCTTCCGACGCGGGCTCGTCGTCGAGGCAGGCTCCCCCCTCCTCGATCTGCTTGAGGTAGGCCTCCAGGTGCTGCCTGTCGTCCTCGGAGATGCGCTCGATCTTGACGCCGAAGACGCAGCGCCCCTCTTCCATCCGGGAGTGCCGCACAAAGCCTTCACAGCGCACCTGTTTCGTCGTCTCGCCGACCTTCAGCTCAAGCATGAGAAAGAGGTTGGTGAGAGGGTCGATAGGATTGTCCGAGACGCAGCGGAGCCCTTCGCTGGAGAGGTCGATCCCCTCGGCCCAGAGGTATTCCTCGCGGCCGGGGAAGTACCCGATCATCTGGCTGATCTTGCAGCGCCTCGCCTGTCTTCGCTCGGTCATGCGACAAGTATCGCGCGTGGCGCTCCGGGCCGCAAGACGCCGCCATTCACGGGCGCCGAGGCGCCCTTGGGATGTCCGAGCGCCAACTCCCGCTCTTTTTCAGCGCCTCGGCATTGAATCCGCCCGTCGCATCGTATATCCTCAGAGAATCATGAACGTACTGCGGCCGATACTCGGCGATAAGATAGCCGGGGTGCGCGTCGTCCCGATCATCACCAAGATCGTCGTGCTCTTCTCCATCTTTCTCCTGGCGTCGAATTTTGTCTCGAATTATGTGAATCTGGTACTGAACCAGGGCGAGCAGATCGCCCTCGCCAACCGGATCATCGTCAAGGATCTTGCCGAGATCTACGGTTTCGCCTCGAACCAGTACGAGATTTATCAATTCAACCAAAATCTCCCCGACGCGGTTAAGGGAATGACGGAGAGTTCTTTCAAGACGCTCCGGGCCGATCGGTCGGTGGCCTTCGGACTGAAGGACGACGGGACCTACCTTTTCTGGGCCTCGAAGCTGCCCCAGCCTCCCTCCTTTGCCGACGCCGCGGCCTTCGCTGCCCTCAAATCCTCGAAGAACGGCGAGGGGAAAATTGCCTTCAGCCTCGGCGGCCGCGAGTATTTCGGCGTTTTCAAGCGCAATGTCAACTGGAACGTCTGGCTCGTGCGAGCCGACGACCGAATCGAATTCGAGAGCGCCTCGCGCGCGATTTTCGCCAACGTATCGCTGATCATTCTCGGCCTCACCGTCCTCTGCCTCGTCGTGGGTACGATTCTCCTCCGCCATATACTCCGCTTTGTGTCGCGGATGACGGCCGACATCATGAAGATGCAACAGACCCAGCGGATGGGCCTCCTCGACCTTTCCGGGGCCCCGAACGACGATGTCACCTATCTCGGCGCCTCCTTCAATTCGCTCGCCTCGACCATCGACAACCTGATTTCGATCTTCCGGCGCTTCGTCACCCAGGATATCGCCGAACGCGCCTATCAGGAGCGCGAGGTCAGGCTCGAAGGCAAGACGCGGCAGCTCACCATCCTCTTCTCGGACATCAAGGGTTTCACCTTCATGACCGAAACCCTCGGCAACGACATCATCGACGTACTGAACCTTCATTATGAACGCGCGATCGCGCAGATCCACGACCATCACGGCATTGTCGGCTCGATCATCGGCGACGCCCTCCTCGCGGTTTACGGCACCATCCAGAGCGAAGAGAACATGTCCCTGGAGGCCCTGCGCTCCGCCTATCGCATCCAGGAAGTCGCCGCAGAGCTCCGGGGCGAGATCACCAAAAAGCGCGAAGGCATCGTGCTTCGCCGTGGCGCCCTCACCGACGCGGAAGAACGGGTATTCAGGGCCGTGCTCGTCGAGGTCGGCGTCGGCCTCGACGGTGGAGAGGTCTTCTACGGGAACATCGGGTCCTACGAACGGATGACGAATACCGTCATCGGCGACAACGTCAATTCGGCGAGCCGCCTCGAGGGCCTGACGCGCATCTACAAGGTGCCGGTGGTCTGCTCGGAGTTCGTCAAGAACGAAGTGGAAGCGGTCAGCTCCGGCGAATTCCGCTTCGTCGAGCTCGACGTGGTCCAGGTGAAGGGCAAGACCGAAGGCAAGCGTATTTATTGGCCCGTCCGCGAAGCCCTGGTCGACGAAGGCCTCCTCAAGGAATATTCAGCCTTCTCCGAAGGGCTTCAGGCCTATTTCGAAGGCGATTGGGATCGAGCCGCGTCGGCATGGCGCGAGGTGAAGTTGCCGGTCGTCGAGGTGTTCCGCGACAGGATTTCCGGCGGGAAAGTTCCCGCCAATTGGAATGGCATATGGGCGATGACAACGAAATAAGACAACTCATCCACAGGGAAGCCGAAGACTTCCTCGCCAAGGCCCGCAGCGCCACAAAGGATATCCGCGAGATCTACGATATCGACGCGGAATTCGCCAAGACGCGGAAGAACCGTTCCAAAATGGTTCCCCTGGTCACCGTCGCGACCCTCGTCATTCTCGGCCTGGTTGCCTGGGGGATCACGAACTGGATCCAGGCGCGGACCAACGCGGCCCCCGTCGATGTAGCGGCCTTCGACGATCTCAACCTCAAGGACCTCCTCGATTCGGCCAAGCGCAACGAGAACGACATGGCCAACGCCCAGTCGGCCCTTCAGCAGATGAACTTCGACCAGAAGTCCCTCCTCGACTCGGCAGATCGCGATTACCAGGCCAACCTCGAAACGATCAAGGCCAAGTCCAGCGGCGCGGCCGACCTGAGCGCCCAGGAAGCGGCCGCCAAGGTTGATTGGCAGGCGAAGCGTCGGCAGATCCAGGATTCCTACTCGCAGCGCATCGCCGCGAAAAAGACGGAGATAGCCGCCATCCAGGCCAAGATCGACAAATACGACCAGCGACTCATGCAGCAGGCTCAACAGCAGAAGGCCGTCCTCGACAGCGCGAATCAAAAGTTCGACTTCGAGAAGCAGCAACTTGTCGCGGATTACGAGCGCAGGCTCGCCGATCTTCAGTCGCTCAGGCGAAGCGATATCGCGACGCTCACGAAACAGCGCGAGAATCTGGCGGCCTCGCTCACGGCCCGCTACAATCCCGTGTTCAAGGATCCGCGGATGGAGGCCCTCCTCGCGAAGTGGAAGGCGCCGACCGCCTTCGGTCCCTTCTCTCCGCTCCCCGCCTATCTGCTCCAGGCCGGCGCCTTCTCGGCGGCCGATGCGACGAGGCTCGACGCGTCTCTATCGGATTTCAATTATATCTCCGGTCAGTTGCGGAAGATTCCCTACATCAACTCAGTGCCGGGGGCCTTGTCGCGGCTCGAAAGCGAAGGGCTGCTTTCCGCGGCGAGCTATCGAAGCGCGCTGGCTGCTGCGGCCACCCTGCTCCAGGATCGCGACGCCTCCATCGCCGCGCTCACGACCAGGGCCGTGGCCGCGGAAACGGAGCGAGATCGTCTCGGTTGGGCCATCGGCAGCTACGCTGACGCGCAACGCGAGTCGGGTTTTGTCATCGATCCCCGGGACCCTTCGGCCGTCGTGCTCGAACTCAATCCCTCGATTCCCGTGGCCGAGGGCAGCTTGGCCTATATAGTCCGGGGCGAAAAATCCATCGCGACGCTCAAGCTGAGCCTGCGCGACGGGAAGCCGGTCGGATCTGTCGTCACGACTGTCGACGGCGAAAGCATGCAGCCCTTCGACAGCATCCTCGTGGCCTCGGCCCCAACTCAATGAAAAGCGGAGGCACCATGGTGTCCAAACGTATTCTCGCCTTCGCGGCGATTGCGATCCTGGTCGCGGCCGGCCTCGCGGCCGCCGATTATTCAAGCTATGGCTTCACTCAAAGCGGCACGCGCAACGTCGACGGAATCGACTATCTCGTGCTCGTCGACGACAGCGGCGCAGAGCTCCTCTTCTCCCCCCTCGCCGAGCCGGGGGCCGACAGGCTGAACGCCCTCAAATCGATCGTATCAATGCTGCACACATGGAAGGGCCTGACCCTCTCCTCGCTCCGGGCCACCAACGACGCCAGCCAGCTGCGCGTCACCGCGAGGCCCTCTTCCCTCCTCTCCGGCGCTAACGATCTTTCTGCGGCCCTCCCCGGGGGACTGGTTTTCTGGTACGACAAGGCCATCGACTACGATTTCCGAGTCCTCTCGGGCGCATATGCCATCAGGATGACAGGGCTCTTCACCACGACCGCGGACCTCCTCGACTCGCTCAGTTTAGCCTACAAGGATCCCGTCACCTGGCTGCTCCGGAGCGATCCCGAATACGCGGTCAAGCGCATCACCGAACTCACCCTCAGGGTTGATGGACTCGAGGCCAGCTTGAAATCCCTGGGCGACGAGCTCGCTTCGACCAAGACCGACTTTTCCGGCCAACTGGCGGCCACGGGCGACCAACTGTCCGCGACCCGGGCAGAACTTGGCGCGACCAAGGCCGAACTCGAATTGACCAAGTCCAATCTCGCCGCCCTCGTCGCTGCGAAGGCCGCATCGGACAAGCTGATGGCTGCCGACGTGGCTCGCCTTGAATCGGCCCTGATGGAAACCCTCAATGTCGGTTTCCTCAGCGGACCGAAGCCCCTTCCGCAGGCGACCGTCGACTGGGTCGTCGCGAAGAAGAAGGCCGACCCGAGCCTGACCAAGGCAGCCCTTGTCGCGGCGGCCAAGGCCGAAAAGGTCCAGGCTTCGGACAAGGAAATCGGCATTGTGCTCTTGGTGAAGTTCGGAGAGCGGTGAGCGACGCGCAAGCCGAAAGAGGCCTCTTCGGAACTGGGGAACCCCTTGCGCGGGCTTCGGACGACGATTTCGAGGAGCTCCGGCGTGCGCGACTCCTCCTCGAGCGCGCCGAGGAAATGGCCGGCATCGGGAGCTGGGAATTCGACTACGCCACGCGCAAGGTCGTCGGCTCGCCGGGGGCGCTGAGAATCTACGGGGCCCCTCCCGCGGGGCTGCGCATCGAGGACATGGAGAAGGTGCCGCTTCCGGAATACCGGGCCCTCATGGACAGGGCCCGGGATGACCATGTCCAGAAGGGCCTGCCCTACGACGTGGTATTCGCGATTCGGCGCATGAACGACGGGGCCGTGCTCGACGTGCATTCGAGGGCGGCCTGGGACCCCGTGCACAAGCGACTCTTCGGCATTATACGGGATATTACCAGGGAGAAGCGGGCCGAAGAGGAAATTCTGAGGCTCAACCGCGAGCTCGAGGCCAGGGTGGCCGAGCGCACGCATCAGCTTTCGGCCGCCAACGAGGCCCTCTCCAGGGCCCTCACCGAGCTGGAGGCCCGGCACGAGCAGAAGATCATCGCGGAAAAGATGGCCACCCTCGGCCGGCTCGTCGCGACGCTTTCGCATGAATTGAACACACCTTTGGGGGCGATCAAGTCAGAGAGCGGCTCGGGGCTTCGGGACGCACCCTCGCTCGCAGGCCACCTGAACGCGGTTCGTGGCCTTGATGAGGGGGATTTCACCACCCTTCTGGAACTCCTGGGGATGGCCGATTCCGAATGGATGGGGACCCCGGAGTCGTTGCGGCAAAGCCGGTCGCGGCGCAAGGCCTATGAGAAGGCGCTTGCGGCGGTCGACTGCGAAGACGCAGGCATCGTTTCAGACGAGTTGGTCGACATCGGCTACGAGGGTAGTGTCGGGCAACTCGTCGCCATGCGGCGGGGCCCATCCTTCGCCGCCCTGGTGCATCTGGCCTGGGAACTCACCGCGGGCCTCCGCGCCGACGCGGTTGTCAGCACGGCCGCGGAAAAGGCCGAGCGGGTCGTGAGGACGCTCCAGACCTACGTGAGCGGCGGCCTCGGTCAGAAGCTGGTGAGAATCGAGGTTGGCGCGACCGTCGAGCGGGCCCTCGAATCCCTGCGCCGGATGGCGGGGCCCGGCGTCAGCATCGAATGCCGATGGGGTGAAGGCACCGAGCTTCACTGTTTTCCCGAGCAGCTCGAACAGGTATGGTCCAATCTCATTTCGAACGCCTTGCACTCGATGGGCCGCTCGGGCAGCCTCCATATCGAATCGCTCCGCGATGGGGGGGAAATCCTCGTGCGCGTCATCGACGACGGACCGGGCATTCCCGAAGAGATACGGGATCGAGTCTTCACGCCCTTTTTCACGACCAAGCCGGCGGGCCTGGGTGCGGGCCTCGGCCTCGACAGTTCTCGACGCATCCTGGAGGAGATCGGGGGGAGCATCGGATTCGAAAGCCGGCCCGGCCGCACCTGTTTTACCGTGCGTCTGAAGGCAGCCACCTGAATCTCCCGGGCTGAGGAAGGTGGGCTGTTGCCCCTCCCGGCCCTGGACGGCTACACTTGGCACCCATGGCCGGCGAATTCAAAAGTCTCCTTCCCTACCTGCGCGAGTACCGCTGGCGCTATGTCGCGGGCATCGTCGCCGATCTCGCCGTCGACGCGGGCAACATCGCCATGCCGCAGTTCATCAAATCGGCCATCGATCTCGTGGCCTCGGGGCGATCCTCGGCGAGGACGCTTCTCCCGATTCTCGGCGGCATGCTCGGCCTCGCCGCCTCCATCGTCTGCGGCCGCTTCCTCTGGCGCTTCTTCATTCACGGCTCCTCGCGGCGCATCGAGAACGAAATGCGCGACCGCTTTTTCGCGAAGTTGATGGAAATGCCGGCGGACTGGTTTCGCGCGAACAAGTCGGGCGACATCATGGCCCGCGCCACCAACGACATGGGTGCCATCAGGCAGGCGACCGGCATGGGGTTCATCACCTTCATCGACGGCGTATTCATGTCGGCCGGCATCCTCGCCGTCATGTTCGCGAGCGCGCCGCGCACCGCCGCCTGGGCGATCGTCCCGCTTCCATTGATCACAGTGCTTATCATCCTCTTCGGGAGGATGACGGGCAGCCGCTTCAGGCGGGTGCAGGAGATCTTCGCGCACCTCGCAGGCATCGCCCAGGAATCGGTGGCCGGAATCAGGGTCGTCAAGGCCTTCGTCAAGGAGGGGCTCTTCGCGGCGATCTTCGCGCGGAGCAATGACGACTATCGCGACGCGTCCATGTCCCTCGTTCGCGTCTTCGGCTTCTTCTTTCCCTTCATCGCCTTCCTGTCGGGCACGACGACCGTCATCCTCCTCCTCGTGGGCGGCTCTGCCGTCGTCGGCAACCACATGAGTCCCGGCGAAATCGTGGCCCTCCTCGCCTACCTGGACATGCTCATCTGGCCCATGATGGGCGCGGGCTTCACCGTGAATACAATCCAGCGCGGCGCCGCGAGTCTCCGGCGGGTCAACGAGGTGCTGGACGCCAAGCCCTCCATCGCCACGCTGCCCGGGGCCGTGGACGAGAGGCCCGAGGGGGACATCGAGATGAGAAATCTCCATTATAATTATGAAGATGCCCCGGTCCCGGCCCTCGCCGGCATCGATCTCGCGGTGCCCCGCGGCACGACTCTGGGCATTCTCGGCCGCGTCGGTTCTGGCAAATCGACCCTGCTCAAGGTTCTGCCGCGCCTGATCGATCCGCCTTCTGGAAGCGTCTTCATGGGCGGCCGGGACGTGCGCGGCCTCACCCTTTCGGCCTTGCGCAGCGCCTTCGGTTTCGTGCCCCAGGATTCCTTTCTCTTTTCCGATTCCATAGCGGCTAACCTCCGCTTCGGCAAGGGCGATCTCGGCGCGGAGCGCTTCGCGCGCGTCGCCTCGATCGCGGCCCTCGACGAGGATGTTGCGGGCTTTCCCGAGGGTTGGGAGACGGTCGTGGGCGAGCGCGGTCTTACCCTGTCCGGCGGGCAGAAGCAGCGCGTGGCCATCGCGCGGGCCCTGGCGGTCGACCCCGAAATACTCGTCCTCGACGACGCCCTTTCGGCCGTGGACGCCGATACCGAGGAGCGCATCCTCGCCGCCCTCCTCGAAGAACGGCGAGGAAGAACGAACATCATCGTCTCGCATCGCGTCTCGACCCTGCGCCATGCCGATACGATCATCGTGCTCGAATCGGGCCGTATCGTGCAACGCGGCAGTCATGCCGAACTTCTCGCCGAGGCCGCGGGCTTCTATGCTGAAATAGCCAGTCTCCAGGCCCTCGAGGCGCAATTGTCGGAAACGGAACAGGGCATCGCGAAAGACGCCGCGGCCGCCAAGACTGCGGAGGCCGCCAAGACTGCGGAGGCCGCGGGGGCCGCCAAGACTGCGGAGGCCGCGGGGGCCGCCAAGACTGCGGAGGCGACGAGTGGGGACTGAGGTGGGTGGGGCGCTTGAGGCGAGTGGGGTGCCCGGGGCGAGTGGGGCGCCCGAGGCGAGTGGGGCGCTTGAGGCGAGTGGGGTGCCCGAGGTGAGTGAGGCGCCCGAGGTGCTTGAGGCGCCCAGGGCGCCCGGGGCTGCGGAGCGGATCGTCGTGGTGGAGAAGATCGAGGTTCCGCCGCTTCGAGCAGGGGCGGCCGCAGGCCTTCCCGGCCAGCCCGGCG
>JAJXVS010000059.1 GCA_021782015.1 bacterium
CGCTCATCTCCTGCTCGAGGGCGATAAGGCCGAGGAGATCGAAGCGGTACGGCTTTTCTGCCTCGATGAGGACATCGATGTCACTGTCTGGCCTCGCGTCACCACGGGCCCGGCTTCCAAAGACCCAAAGGGAGGTGATTCCGTAGGTACGGGCAAGCTCCTCGCGCCGGGAGCGGAGGTAAACTAGTGGGTCGACATGAAGGCTGTCAGCCATTGCATCCTCCGTGGTATTCAAGTCTGGGCAAGGCATTATATGTCGCGGTCTCGGGATTGGGTAGGACGTTTTCCACAGATTTCCCGGTAGTCACAGGCGGCGCACTTCTTTTCTGCCGGCGGTGCCGCCTGCGGGGAGGCCTGTACGGGTGGAGGAGTCGTGGGTGAAAGCCTTGGGGGCGGTGGAGGAGGGGCTGGCGGGATTCTTTGATGGTCGGCCGCGCGGCATGGAGGGCTCCTTTATGTGATCAGTCAATGTCCATGGACTTTAGCAACTCGTCGATTTGTCGGGCTAGTTCTGGAACGCTGGTTGTGGTGACATCGAAGAGGATCGCATAGTCGACCGCGAAATAGGCGTGAATCAGCCGGTCTCTCATTCCGGCGATTCGCCGCCAAGGTATGCCGGGGTGGGCTGTCACGATCTCATTCGGCAGACCCTTTACCGCCTCCCCGATGATCTCGACGCTCCGGGCAAACGCCCTCTTTTTGACTTCATCGGACATGAATGAGTACAGGTCCAGGCTTTCTCGCTGGCTGATCAGGAAGTGGCATTCTTCAAGGATATCTTCGAGGAGGTCACGCGCCGATTTCATAGTAGATCGCTTCCTTTTCAATGCGCGCCCTTCGCCGGGGATCGAAGGATTCGGGAGTCAAGACATCGACATGAACCGGGAATCCGGCTTCAAGAATATCCGCCACGTCCATGTATGCGTCGAAGGTTTTCCGTCCATCGACAAACTCCACGAGAAGATCGACATCCGAATCCGGACGTGCATCACCTCGGACGGTCGAACCGAATATTCCGATGCGGCGAATTCCGAGAGTCCGAAGATTCTCTGCCAATCCGATCAGTCTATTCTCGACATCCTGTTTCAACATCGCGCTACCCTCGACTTCGATTGGGTCTGGATGACAATGAATTTTCCATACCGGAATTGTTTCCGGTCTCGCGTTACCACGGGCCCGGCTGCAAGACCCCAAGGGAGGCGAGCGGCTGGGTGCTGCCTCGCAATGTTCCGCGGATGAGGTCAAAAGCCTTTTCTTCAGTCATGACCGAGGCCGGTTGGCTCATGGCTCTTCCTCCACAACCCCGCAAGAAGGGGAAAACTTACAGAGAAAGGCCCTATCGGCGCTCATGGATCTCGACAAGCGCCCGGCGGGCATCGGGGGGAAGGCCATCGAGAGACAGGGTGTCAGCCATGGCGTCCTCCGTGGTATTCAAGACTAGGCAATGCATTATACGTCGCGGTCGGCCGCTTGGGTAGCACGTTTTCCGGGCTTTGTCGACGGCTTCCGAAAGCACCTTCTCGCCCAAGCTAACACTCGAGCGCTCTCCCTCCCGAATGAGGAGCTATGGTCGCCACAAAGATGGTTCACGTGCGGATAGACGAGAATGTAAAAGCGCAGGCTACGGAAACCCTAGCAGCTATGGGGCTGTCTGTGTCCGATGCGGTGCGAGTTTTTTTGACGCGCGTCGCGGCCGAGAAACAGCTTCCGTTCGCGCTCAAGGTACCGAATACGGAGACGCGCGCAGCCATGAAAGAGGCGCGATCCATGGAACACGCTCGTTTTGCGAATGCGCAGGAGCTTCTCGATGAAATCGACAAGGGCTCCTATCGCCAATAACGGCCCTCTTGGGCCGGAATGGAAGGATCATCAGCTCGCTGGCGAGTGGGAAGATCATCGAGAGTGTCATATCGGAGGCGATTTCCTGCTGATCTACAGGCTGTCCAGTCGCGGAACGAGTCAAAGCATAATCTTTGTACGCACTGGAACGCACGCGGAACTGTTCGAATAAGCGGTTCGCGAGCCTTTCAGGCTGGCTATTCTCAGCCCTGATCGGCGTCATTGTTGGCGCGTTTTCCGCAGACTTCCCGGTAGTCACAGGCGGCGCACTTCTTTTCTGCCGGCTTGGGAGGGAAGGCTCCGGCACGAATCCTGGCCAGGGCCGCGCGCGCCTTGGCTACAGCCTCCGAAAGTTCAGGTTCACCGAGGCTGACGCTCGAGCGTTCTCCCTCCCGCAATGCATGGAGGTAGGCTCCCCTGACGTCCCAACCTTCCCGTTGGGCGGCATGCGAGTAGACGCGGAGCTGCCATTCGTAGCGAGCCTCGAGGTCCTCCCTGGCGGCGACCTTGTAGTCGACCACGGCCAGGCTGCCCGATTCCCCGCCCTCTCTATCGAGAATCACATCGGCGCGGCCTGAAAGGAGGCCATCGTCGGTATGGAGCTCGAAGGGGCGCTCCACTGCCCAGATGCGTTTGAGGTCGTCGCCGTAGTGCTCCAGATAGCGCTCCACGAGCTTTTGGGCCGAGGCCCGCATCCGCTCATGGCTGGAGGGGTTGGCGAAGGGCGCGTAGAATTCGCGCTCGACCAGGGCCTTAGCTTCGTCGGTCGAGGGGATCTTTCCTTCATGGATAGTGACCTCGGCGAGATTCCGGAGGACATGGTGAACGGCGTTGCCGTAGCCCAGCTCCTCGGCGAGGATGTTCTGGAAACCGAAGGCCTTGCCCAGGCGGAAGCGGTAACCGCAATCTTCCCAATTAGCGATATCGGAAAAGGAAAGCTCGACAGGATCGCGAACCTGATCCGAAGCGGCCCGATCGCGTAGGGGAAGCGGCAGATCGAGGGAGTTTCCCAAGGGCTGCCCCTTGGCCAGTTCGAGGAGATAGGGTGAGGGGCTGAACCTGTTCTTTTTCTTCTCGAAGGCGGAGCAATAGAGCATGTCGCGGGCACGGGTCATGGCGGTGTAGAAGAGCCGCCGCTCGTCTCCATCGGTTCCGGCATAGCGCTCCCTTTTTTCGAGGGGGAAGACGCTTTCGGGGAAGGGAGAGTCATCGTCCATCCCTGTTTTGCCCGAGGGGAAGCGCCCTGCCACAAGGCTCGGAAGGAAGACCACCGACCACTCGAGGCCCTTGGCCTGGTGGACGGTGAGGATCTGCACGGCATCTGCGCCTTGTCCGTCCTCCCCTTCAAAGTCCTCATAGGCGCCAAAGGCATAATGCAGAAGATAGTTTCCGAGTCCGAACCAGTACCCCTTTCCCCGGTCATGTCCAGGTAGGTAGGTCCTTCCACCGCTCTCGTCGACGTAGCGGCCACGACGTGTGATGTGCTCGTAGTCGGCGAGGAGGGTGGAAAAGCGGGCGATCGATCCTAAGAGCGCGGCATCGCCGCTAGAGTCCGGGTCGAGGGTCTCAGGCACGCCGAGCCAGTCGAGGAAGTGGTAGTAGTCACCGACGAGGTCGATGGGCTTTGAGTTCAGGCGCTCGTAGTAGCTCTTCCAGTCCTTTATAAAGGCGATGACTTCCTCTGCCTCATGAAGGGGGAAACGCGCGGATAGCTTTGCGGCCACACTTGTGAGGTCGGCTTCCCGTGATGGACCGAAGGCTCCGTCGCGCCATTGGAAGGATGCGAGGTAGGCATAAAGCTCGCCTATGGCGGCAAGTTCCTTCACCATGAATAGCCCGGTACGTCCCCCGGCGGCCACGGGAATACCACGTTTCCCGAGGGCTTCGATAATCGGAGCGCCGGCTCCACGAACAGAGCGGAGGAGGATGGCGATTTCGCCGTAGCGCGAGCCATCACCATGAAGAGCCTCTATGGTATGGGCTATCGCTTCAGCCTCTTCCACATCGGTCATGGCAGACCAGAGATGCAAGGCCGGACCTGAACTCTCACGAACCGGGGTCATCATCTTCCGCAGGCGATCGGGGATCGAAGCGGCAAATCCCGAAGCGCTCGTGACGATCTCAGGCCTGCTCCGCCTGTTCTCAAGGAGGCGCACGAGCCTGAGATCGGAGTGCCTGTTCGCGAAGGTGATGATGTTGCGCACATCGGAGCCACGCCACTGGTAGATTGCCTGGTCGTCATCACCCACCACGCAGAGCTCCACGGGAGGCGCGGCGATGAGGGAGATCAGGCGCTCCTGGGCGGGGTTGATGTCCTGGTACTCATCGACGATGAGGTGCCTGATAGAACCGCGAATGCGCGGACCGAGGGCCGGATCTTCAAGGGCCTTCACAGTCTCCGCGATGATGCGCGAGAAGGTGAGGAAGTGGAATCGGTCCATAAGATCGCAATAGGTCCTATATCGTTCGAGGTAGCCCGACTCCTCGAGCTCAACCTCGCTCATGAGTTCGTTGCCTGCGATGTCGATGATCCGTTCCCAGGCTCGGATACCATCCCAGTGCCGCCCCGCGAGTTCTTTGAGCTCGAGGGTCCTTGCTTCCCTGCTCAGGAGGGCGGCATGGCGATGTTCGTCGATGACCTCGTAGTTTCCAAAGCGGGGAACCTTGTCCTGGAGAACCCGGAAGCACCAGCCATGGATGGTGCCGACATACATGGGGCCAAGCCTGTCGAGGAAATCCTTCCCGAGGAGTTCCTCACTCCGGCGATAGATCCGTTCCTTGAGCTCTGCGCCGGCCTTTTCGGTAAAGGTGAAGGCGATGATCGCCGCGGGCTCGATGCCTTCCGCCAGCAAGGCAGCTACCCGGCGCGAGACCGCCTCGGTCTTGCCGGCGCCGGCGCAGGCTATGATCTGAAGGTCACAGCCTCGATGGTTGATGATGTTCGATTGGGCATCGGAAAGGGGGAAGGGGACGGGGACGGCATTCATGCCTCGGCCTCTGCGGGAAACTGGTCGGAAGAGAAGGCGGCCACCAAGTCGGCGACCGCTGCGCTGCCCGGCTCCTCGAGGGCAAAGACGTTGAGGTGTTCCATGGCGCGGGTCGCGCCGACGTAGATCAGGTTTCGTGTCATGCGCTCGACGGCATCCTCGCCATAGCCGGAGCCAAACCAGGGCCTGCGTGGGAGGAAGAGGAAGACGACCGGGAAATCGAGGCCCTTCGCCGAATGGAGGGTGGAAATGCGGACCTGACCCTCACTGGCGAAGTCGAAGGCCTGTGGATGGATATTGGCGGCGTCGATCCCCGCGCCGCGAAGGCCTTCGATCACGAACTTGATGTCTTCGTTCATGGGTACTATGACGGCAATATTTTCAGGCGAGTAGTCGAGGGACTTCAGGAAAAAGCGCATGCGAGCCAGGAGGAGGTCGAACAAGGCGTTGCGGTCCTTGGCCTGGAGGAGTTCAGGCGGTGGACCAGGGCGGACCGCGCTCGGCTGGTTGTCCTTGTCGAGCCCCGGCATGAGGGCCCGGTAGCGTTCCGCGAGTTCGTGGATAGGAATGCTGTTGCGGAAATTGGATCTGAGTATCCGCGATTTGCCGACGACATCGAGGCCTGCCTGTTTGAAGGAGAAGCCCGGCTGATAGATCGACTGGTCGGCATCACCCGCGAGGATGACGCAACGGCGGGCGCAGCCCTTGAGGGCCTTGAGATCGGCTGCCGCGAGATCCTGGGCCTCATCGATGAAGATGTAGTCCACGCAACGCAAGCGAGGATCGGCAGGCGATGCCTCGATGGCCCGGAGGAGTTTGATGCGCGAATAGCCCTTGGAATAGCCCTTCGCCACTTCCATTTCTGCCGCCATCGCTTCGGCCGCCGCCCAGAGTTTCGCGCGTTCTTTGGGACCTTTGGCCTTTTTCATCCCCGTCCGCTCATAGCTTTCGTTGACATAGGTCTCGTAGGGGACATCGTTGCCCCAGATGATGAGCTCCGCCTCTGCCTCGACTTCCTTGGGCGAGATTCCTTCGGGACTGTATTTTTCGGACAGGGCCTTGATGCAGTCGTAGTCCATGTGGGCGCCGCTTTCGATCGCCGCAAGGCGCTCCTGGATGAAGGCATCGGCCGTCATGATCTTGTCCGCGCGATTCTCGGTGGAGAGGATGGAGGCAACGTATCGGTCGTAGCGGACCAGGGTCTGGTTGTAGGTCAGGAGGGCCACCGAGCCCGAGAGCTCGTCAAAGCCCAGGCGCTTGTCCACGCCACCCGTCTTGGCCTTCTCGATAGCCTTCAGCAGTACCAGAGTCTTCCCTGTCCCGGCCGCGCCCTTCACGAGGAAGTCGGAGTCCAGCTTGATCTGTTCGAGGACCTTGTTCTGCTCGGGTGTCAGGTGGATGATCATGCGCTCGTAATCGGCACGGGTGCGGGTATAGGCGGTCATCCTCCGCATCAGGCCGATGTACTCCCCCTCCTTGCGGAAGCCCTCCAGTTCCTTCCTGGCAGCCCGCAGCTCGGCTTCGATGGAGGCTCGTTCATGCCGCTCGTTCTGGGCCTTCTCGCCCCGCGCCTCGGCGATGCCCTCGAGTTCCTCGATGCGCCTGTCCTTTGCGATCAGCGATGCGGCAAGGATCTCGATCTTCTGGTCCAGTACCTGTTTCGCCGCGACGCCCTCGACGAGGGCCCGACGCTCTTCCGCATCCTTGCCACGAAGGAGGGCCAGTCGCCGGTTCTCTTCGATCAAGACCGGCAGGGGCTTCCGTTCATCCCAAAGCTCAAGGAAGCGACGTATCTCTTCGAGCTTCTCAGGGGCGCCGGCGCCCGCGAGCATGCAGAAGCGCTCGAGGTGTTGTGTCGCCGTCTCGGCGGAAGTCCTGTCAAGGTCGTGGAAATGATGGCGGACGGAATGGGTCTCGTCATGGGCCGTGATCATGGCATCGAGGGAAGCCAGGCCAGGAACATAGTCGCCGGTCTTCTTCTTCGCGTAGGCGATGAAATGGTTCATCATGAATGAGAAGGTGAGCATCTCGGTTCCGAATCCGAAGCGGTCCCGAATCCAGCCCTCCACGAAGGAATGGACGGCCAGGACAAAGAGGCCGGTGTCTGTCACTTGGAGGGTTGCGATCCGGTCGAGGTTCCGGCTGATTGTTGCGGGGTCGTTGGCTGAAATCTCGCTTTCTTGAATAGACATGATCCTTCTCTCACAACCTCGCCTTCGAGGAAGTGCCGCCAAGTGTAGAGCGGGAGGTCCCCTGGCGCAAGAAGCGGGAGAGTTGCGGAATGCTCGGGCTCTTGAGAGGAATTCGAGATCGAAATAGGCGGAAAGTCGTTTGATAAGCATGATGTTTTACCCATTAGTCGTTTGACATTTGTGTATCCTTCGTTTTAGGGACTTCGTGAATGTACGGCAGGTCCAGACAAATCTTCTTAATGCCTACGAACGCGATTTCTCCAAATATGCGGCCAGCGGCATCGTGCCGCGCATTCGGGCGGTGTGGAATTCGGTTCCAGCCCAGCTTGCGCGAGAACAGCGGAAGCTTGTGTATGGTGTCGTGCGGGATGGCGCGCGTGCTCGGGAATACGAGGTTGCCGTCGATTGACTTTGCGACGCGGGGCTGCTCCACAAAGTACGGAGAGTGGCCAAGCCTGGACTCCCCCTCAAGTCCTATGCAGAACAAGGAGCTTTCAAACTCTACATGCTCGATGTTGGGCTACTCGCATGCCATGCGAGCGTGCCGGTCCAGGCCTTGGTCTATGGGGATGAGGCTTTCGAGGAATTAAAGGGAGCACTCACCGAGCAATTCGTCGCACAGGAGCTGGCCCTCATGCCCAGGTGGAAGCATATTACTGGTCAGCAGAACGGGCCGAAGCCGAAGTCGATTTCATCGTTCAACGGGGTGCGGACATTTCCCCCGTAGAGGTGAAGGCTGCGGAGAACCTCCAAGCCAAGAGTCTCAAGAGCTACCGCGATAAGTTTGCACCGGCTCGCTGCTATCGAGTCTCCCTTTCACCTTGGCGGGAGGAATCATCGCTGTCGGACATTCCGCTTTACGCGGTATCTCGATTGTGGAATTGAGTAGTCAATCGGCTATTCTGCTTTAGCCTTCCACCTCATTTCCGGACCCTCTCGCTCGGGACGCCGCTCCCGGTTCGAAGTCGGCTTCGCCGACTCCCCTAGGGGAATTTTCGTATCAGTTCCTCTTGGAAGACCGTGATATCCGATTCGGATTCCGGGTAGCGTCACGAAACATGTGGCGAAACCCGATACGAATCCACCATGCAACTATGGCGAAACTTGACGATGCCCGACCTAAGAGGCCAGGTACGAGGATTGACATAGTGTATTCTATGGGATACATTTGTTACTGATGATGGTGCGTGAAACCGGAACTTTCCGGACTTGGATTCAGGGTCTTCGCGACGAGCGAGCCCAGGCTCGGATCAACATCCGCATACGCCGGCTTTCGCTCGGCAATGTTGGCGATTCCAAGTCTGTAGGTGAAGGAGTTTCCGAACTTCGCATCGACTACGGTCCTGGTTATCGCGTCTATTTCGCACGTCGAGGCGCCGAGTTTGTCATCCTTCTCGCCGGTGGGGACAAGTCAACGCAGGATCGCGACATCCAAACGGCGAAGGCGCTCGCCAAGGATTTGGAGGAATGATATGGGAAGCGTGAAGACCACGGAGTGGGATCCCTCCGAGTACCTCGATAGCGACAGGAAGGTCGCCGATTATCTTGAGGCGGCCCTTGAAGAGGACGATCCCGCCCTCTTCGCCGCTGCCCTCGGCGACATCGCCCGCGCTCGCGGGATGACCCAGATCGCAGCAGAAACCGGCCTCGCGCGGGAGAGCCTCTACAAAGCCCTTTCCGCCGACGGCAATCCAAGCTTCGCCACGGTGCTCAAAGTCGTCGCAGCGCTCGGCATCCAATTGCAGGCGGTGCCGCGCCACGATGCCGCATGACTCAAGCGTTTGTTGGCCCCTAGGGGAGTCGACCCTTCCGGCTTCACGCATCCTGCGCTCAGCCTCCAGGGCCGCCTGACACTCGCTTCGCTCGTTAGGCTTCGCTCCGTGGACTCTCGGCGCATCCATGCGCCTCGTCCTCGCTCCGCTCAGAACGTCCACTCCGGGTTCGACTCCCCTCAAAAAGTAAAAGACCCGAAGATCGATGATCTTCGGGTCTTTTAGCCCCTAGGGGAGTCGAACCCCTCTTTAAAGATTGAGAATCTTTTGTCCTAACCGATAGACGAAGGGGCCGACGAGAAGAGGGGAATCTCTTTGAGATTTTCCTCTTCTCGGGCGATTCCCGGGTTCAGAGGGGGAATCGCATTCGTTATCGGGATGAATCCGCAGTACTGCTGCGGATCCGCACTTCCACGTCGTATGCCTCAAACTAACAGGAATGGTCTCTGCTTCTCTTGTTTCACAGGCTTGCGCCGGGTTTTTCCCCAGGGAGGATTCGAACCCCCACAAACAGATCCAGAGTCTGCTGTGCTACCATTACACAACCGGGGAATGCCGTTGGGCGAGTAGGAAGCTACCAAAGGGAGGCGCTTTGGTCAAGTGGCGCCGGCCTCGGCCGTTTCGACGCTGCCGCTTCGCCGGGCGTCGAGTATCTCGATTTGTGGTTGTTCCTGGCCGTTCCAGCGGTTGATGGTCACCTTGTAAACGAGGTCGATCCGGTCGTGGATGGAAAAATCGCGGTCGAGGCGATCGGCGCCGCTCCAGAGGAGGGCCGGCCAGGGATGCTTGCCGAAGTCGAGGGTGAGTTTGAGGTGGGCCTTTTCCTGACGGCCGACGATTTCCGCGTTCGAGATCGGGACGCTTTTCGACATGAAGACGAGTGGCGGGTTCCCCTCGCCATAGGGTTCGAAGCGCTCGGTGGTCTGGGTGAGGTCGGGGCGGAGCCAATCATGGGGCAATTCGGCGTCCACGGCGATGGTGGAATCGGGCTCGGCAAGTTCGATGAAGGACGAAAAACCCTGTGCCCTTTCGAGGAAGGCGGGCCAATTTTCGGGAAGGAGGCTGAAGCCGGCAGCGGCGTCGTGGCCGCCATAATCGATAAAGAGGTCGGCCGACTGTTCGAGGAAGGCCGAGAGGACGAAGCCCCGCGCGGTGCGCATGGAGGCGACGACCGGCCCGTCGGGCATGAAGCAGGCGACGACGGCGGGCACCTCGAAGGTGGAGGCGACGCGCGAGGCGATGATGCCGGTGATGCCGCGGTTGATCTGGGCCGACCCGACGACAACGAGCTTGCCGCCATGGGTCTCCAGGCTTTCTTTGGCCAGGGGGTAGACGAGGTCCCAGCCCAGGCCTCCGAGGCGCCGGCGTTCCTGGTTCATGGCCATGAGCTCGTCGGCGAGGGCCTCCCTCTCGGCGGGGTCCTGCGAGAGGAGGAGTTTGGCGGCCGTCTGGGCCGAGCCCATGCGTCCGGCGGCGTTGATGACGGGGGTGAGCTGCCAGGAGGCTTCGGTGGCGCCGAGCTTGCGTCCGATGAGTTGGGTCTTGACGAGGAGTTCGGAGAGGCCGGGCCTCGGCTTCTTGTTGAGGGCCTCGAGCCCTTTCTTGACAATTATGCGATTCTCGCCGCGAAGCGGCATGATGTCGGCGATGGTGCCGAGGGCGACGAGCTGGAGCCGCGAAAGGTCGTCGTCGCCGAACCACTGGGCCTTGCGGAGGGCCGCCGATACGAAGAGGCTTTCGAGGGCGTCGATCTCCTCGAAATCGCCGGCTTTGTAGCGGCCGACCTTCGATGCCTCGCGGAGCCGGAGGAGGCTCATGCCGCGCGTCTGCGGGATGACCTGCCCGATTTCGTCGCGGGCGTCGCCGCATTCGAGTTCGACGCCAGGTCCGAAGGCCTTGCCGAAGAGGCGCTTCTGGAGGTCGGCGTCCCAGACGAGTATTTGCCGGCCCTGGAGGAAGGGGAGGAGCCGCGTCGAGGAGAAGTCGATCATGCCGGGGACGATGGTCTCTCGAATGCGCGCCGTCTCGACCAAGTTGGTGAGACGCACGGCTTCGACGAGGTAACTGTCCCGCGGCGGACCCCCGTCGGCGCCGAGGGTCGAACCGGGGAGGGGCACCACGTTGAGGAGGGCGATGCTCTGTTTGTAGATGCCCGATCTGGCGAGCTTGAGGGCCGACACGAGTTTCCAGGCGACGCCGCAGCCGGCGAGGTCGCGGAAGGGGTACCCCGAACCTTCTAGTTTCGGGTCGATGACGGCGAGGGCCGGGGGCGGGGCATCGGCCTTGAGGAGGTGGTGGTCGACGACAATGACGTCGATGCCGAGGCTCGCCGCGTGCTCGATCTCGGCGTGGTTCGAGATGCCGCAATCGACGGTGAGGATGAGTGTGCCGCCCTCGGCCGCGAAGGCGTCGACGGCTGCCAGGGACAGGCCGTAGGGATCGGCCTGGCCAGGCAATTTCCAGGAGGTTTCCAGACCGAGCTCCCGCAGGGCCTCGACGAGGAGGGTCGTGCTCGTCACCCCGTCGACGTCCCGATCGCCGAAGACGAGGACCTTCTCGGCGTCGTCGATGGCATTCTGGATACGGTCGACGGCGTCCTCCATGCCTTCGAAGAGGAAGGGATTGTGAAGGTAACGAGGGTCGTCCTCCAGGAACCAGAGGAGGTCGGAGGGCTCGGTGACGCCCCTTCGGACGAGGATGGAGGCGCTGAGGAGGTCGAGTTCGAAGCGTTTGGCGAGGGTCCGCACCTGGACCTGGTTCGCGTCCTTCTTGATCCACTTCGTCACGACATTATTTCCTTAATAATTAGGCTTTTTTTAGGCGGAGCTGCCGGTTCGATGGCGAGGGCGGCCTCGACGAGGGGACGGGATGCCGCGAGGCTGGCCTCGTCCTTGCCGAAGACGGTGGCGACGGTCTCGCCCTTTTCGACCCGGTCGCCCGATTTCTTCGAGAAGATCAGGCCGACGTCGGGACTGACGGTATCGGCCGAGGTGTTGCGGCCGACGCCGAGGTTGACGGAGGCGAGGCCGATCTTCCATGCGTCGATCGAGGCGATAAAGCCGGAGGCGGGAGCCCTGAGCTCGAAGCTGAACTTCGAGCGATAGTTGCCCCGCAAGGCGAGGAGGCGCTCGACGTCGCCGCCCTGTCGCCGGACGTTGGCGAGAAAGCGCTCGCGAGGCCCTCCCGTGGCGAGGGCGTCGCGGCAGGAGGCGATGCCCTCTTCGACGGTGGCCACCTTTCCGCCCGCGACGAGCATCCAGGCCGTGAGCCTCAGGGTGACCTCCATAAGGTCGGCTGGCCCCCTGCCCTCGAGGCAGTCGAGGCTTTCCTCGACCTCGAAGAAATTGCCCACCGTCGCGCCCAGGGGCTCGGACATGTCGGTGATGACGCCGATGATGCGCTTGCCCATGGCCGACCCCGTTCGGACGAGGCTCTGGGCCAGGGCCTCGGCCTCGGCGATAGTTTTCATGAAGGCGCCGGGCCCGCACTTGATGTCAAAGACGAGGGCATCGGCCCCCTCGGCTACCTTCTTGGAAAGGATGGAAGCAGTTATGAGGGGAATGGATTCGACGGTGCCGGTGACGTCGCGGAGGGCATAGAGTTTCTTGTCGGCGGGCACGATTTCCGCGGTCTGTCCCGTCATGGCGTAGCCGTCGTTCCGAATGCCGTCGCGGAAATCGCCTTCGCTGAGGCCGGTGCGGTAGCCGGGGATGGATTCGAGCTTGTCGAGGGTCCCGCCCGTATGGCCCAGGGCCCGGCCCGACATCATGGGCACGCGGAGCCCGAGGCTGGCCGCCAGGGGCGCGAGGATGAGCGAGACCTTGTCGCCGACGCCGCCTGTCGAGTGCTTGTCCACGAAGGGGGAGGCTGAGCCGTCGAGCCCCGAAAGATTCATGCGCTTGCCCGAATCGAGCATGAGTTCGGTGAGGGTGGCCGTCTCGCGCGGCGTCATTCCCTTGAAGAAGACGGCCATGGCCCAGGCCGCGACCTGGTAGTCCGGCACGGAACCGGCCACATAGCCTTCGATGATGGTTGCGAGTTCCCCGCGGTCGAGTTCGCCGCCCGAGCGTTTCTTCATTATTACGTCGACTGCGCGCATGCTGATCCTCCAAAGGTGGCATCGTAGCAAAAAAACCTGGATGAAGATACGTCTGCGGCTCAGAGGATGCCCTGGCCCGTCGCCAGCGATTCGAGGGGGCCTTCGACAGCCTCGCGGGCCAGGCCGAAGCAGAGGCGCCTGAGGCCTCCGTGCGAGCGGGAGTCGAGGCCGACGGCGCTCGCCTCCAGCGAGGAGAGGCCCCTGGAGCGCTCGAGCCAACGATAGGCGCCAGCCGAGAGGCGGGGCGATTCCTCTCCGCCGCCCTCATCGGGGCGGCAATCGACGCAGGCAAAGCCGCCTTCGCGCGGGATCCAGCAGCGCGATTCACTCGCCTCGATGCCGCGAGCGCAAAACACGCAGCTCTCCACGTCGGGAAGGAGGCCGATCAGCTCCACAAGGCGCCAGATGAACAGGAGGAGGGGATAGTCGGTCTTGGCCTCGGGAAGGCCCTCGATGCCCGAGAGACAATCGATGGAGAGTTCGAGAACCCTGCCGAAATCGCCGCCCCCGCCCGAGGTCTTGATGAGGAGCTCGCCCAGCAGGCTCGCAGCGAGGAGTTTGCGCAGGTTATCGCGCAGTCCCGAAAAGGGTCGATCGACCGCGAAATCGGAGAGCTTGAGATAGTCGCGCACCGGATCGCGGTAGAGGAAGGCCCTGCCGGCTCCCCAGGGAGTGGCCAGGGATCGTAGCTTCGATTTCGGCCCGCCGAAAACGAAGGCATCGATGATGCCGGCCTCGGCGGAGAGCATCGTGAGAACGCGGGTACCCGCCGGCGTCTCCTTCGAGCGGAGCGCGAGGACCTCGTAGACCAGGTTTCGGGATGCCATGGATCGGTGCTCAGTTCAGGCGGTCGAGGGCGGACTGGAGCTTTGCGAGGTCGAAGTGCTCGGGGTCCCATTTCCCGTCTCCACAGCTCGCGTCTGCCCAGCTCAGATAGGCCCTTTCCTCTTCGCTTCGCAAACGAGGCTGTTTCTCCCAGATATCCATGAGATTGCCGTAGCCCGGAACCCCGCCCGAGTCCTCAGGCGGCCCGGCGCGAGAGCCTTCAAGGCAGGTGACGCGATCCGCCAGCTCCGGAATTGCCTTCGCCACGCCTTTTATGTGCAGTTCGTGCCGCCAATCGTCGCCATAGTCGTAGTCGTAGTGGAAATGACTGCCCTTCCGGAGGCCCAGCTCATCGAGCCTGACCGAGGCCTCGTCCTCTACCGGCTCCGAGTCTTCGTCCGAGGGTTCTCCGTATATCTTTTCCCCGATGACAAAGCCGTGAAGGTGGGAGCCCGACCAACCGAAGACCAGCTGAAGTATGTCATGAAGCTCCCCGAGGGTCCTGTTGCCCGGAACGGAAAGAAGCCTGCGGATGGGTGGATAAATGGCATCGATCCTCGCCTCGACCGTGAAAAAGTGGAGAGGGGGGGGCCGTCGACGCGATCTTTTGGATTTGGAGCCGGAGACGCGGGACGAGCGGGGGGCGCGGGACGAGCCAGGGGCGCGGGACGAGGGGGGTTTGACCGCCTTCGCTTTTTCCGTCGCCTCGGCCAGAAGGGGCTCGAAAAAGGCGTCCGGATCGTCCAGGTGTTCCCACAGGAAATCCACGCCCATGTATTCCTGCATTTCCATAAGCCCGCCCTCGTTTATGAAATCCGAAATCGCGATCCGGGGCTCGAGGCGCAGCTCCTCCGGGGCGCAGCGCAGGGCTTCGCGCAGGGTTCTTCCGAGTAGGCCCGGGAAACGCAGGTTCTCCATGGCCTTCTTAAAGCCAAGGCCCATGCCTGCGAAATGGCGAGCCCTGTCGACGGGATCGATGCTGCTCGCGCGGAGCGTTTCGATGACAAACTGGATGCCTTCGCCGTCGGCCTGACGGAAACAGAGGTAGTCGCCGGCCTCCACCCCGTGGCTGGCATAGAAATCGCCCAAGTCGAAGGCCCCTATGCGAAGGAGGGCATTTTCCAATTTGCCCTCGGCCTGTTCGATGGCCGTCAGGTTCTTAGGGTCGTTCGCCTTGAGTTCGTCGAGGAAAAGCGCCTTTCCGAAAAGGAGGAAGAAGAGCCAGGCGTCACTGCCCGACAGGGGCACCTTCCGCAGTGGAAACCTTCCTCCCTTCTCGTCGAGGAGCTCGAGTTTCCAGGATGGGACAAAGATATTGCGAAAGGCTTCCAGACGATGGCCGGGGATCAAGAGACCTCGGCTGGCCTCGACCGGATGGATCTTGACAAGAAAGACACTGCCCTCATCGAAATTGAGAAAAGCGGGTGGGATGGTCGGGGCGGAAGCCATGGCCCAGTGTACAATCGCCGGGTTGCCGCGCTCAAGGCAGGGCTGTCGCCCAGCCTTCCCATCCTTTATCCGAAGCCAGGAATCGGGACAGAATGGAAGTGCGGCGGGGCAAGCGGAGCTGCAGGAGGGGAGAGGTGACGAGACTCGAGCGAGAGGCCAGGACCATCGAAACGATGATTCATCTCTATTGTCACAATCTGCATGGGTCGAAGGTGGAGCTCTGTCCCGAATGCGCCGAGTTGCGCGACTATGCCCTGCTTCGGGTGGAAAGGTGTCGTTTCGGGGCGGACAAACCTGTCTGCGCCAAGTGCCAGGTCCACTGCTACCGCCGCGACATGCGCGACAGGGTTCGCGCGGTGATGCGCCATTCGGGGCCGCGGATGCTCGCGCGGCATCCCGTACTCGCCATCGGTCACCTCATCGATTCGGCCAGGTCGGGAAGGGACGGGAGGTCCTAGGAGGCTGTCGGACTTAGGATTTTCGCGGAGAGCGAGAGAGCCTTGAGACCAAAATTGGTGAGGATTGAGGCCCATACTTCCTGTATGGGCCGACCTGACGAGCCAATTTTGGGCCGAGGATGGCCGCTCTCCGCGAAAAAGCGCTCAAATAAATGTTTCTTTTGTGTTGCGCGGTAATAAGTCCGACAACCTCCCAGGTTTCGGGCTCCTTGTTTGCTGTCCTCGGCCCATGCGATTATCCCTTTATGCTTCGGATTCTCCTCTTCGATCTCGACAATACCCTGTACTCCGACACGGTAGGCATGGACAGGGACATTGTCGTCCGCATGAACAGCTTTGTCGCCAGAACCCTCGATCTTGGCCTCTCCGAGGCTGCGGAGATGCGGCGCGAGCGGACCCGGCGCTATGGCACCACCCTCGAGTGGCTGATGGCCGAGCACGGCTTTACCGAAAGTGAATCCTGGTTCGCCGCCATCCATCCCGAGGGCGAGGAATCGGCCATCCAGCGCGACCCGGGGCTTCGGCGCCTCCTCGAATCGATGCCGCTTCCCAAGGTCATCTTCACCAATTCACCGATGGAGCACGCCGATCGCGTCCTCGACAAGCTCGGCGTCGGCGATCTTTTCGACCGCGTCTATGACATCCGCTTTAATGGCCTCAAGGGAAAGCCCCATGGCGAGGCCATCAGACGGGTGCTCGCCGACTGCGGTGTCGTGGCTGCCGAGAGCCTCCTCGTCGACGACCTGCCGAAGTACGTGAGGGGTTTCGTGGAAGAGGGTGGCCATGGCATCCTCCTCGACGAATTCGACCGCTATGGCGACCAGCCCTTCCTGCGCATCCATAGCCTCGCGGAGCTGCCCTCGATCATCGCCGGCATCGAAGCCAGCGAAAGCCAGCTTTCCCTGTTCTGACGAAGGTAGGCCGGAACTCTCCGTGCGCCGTAACGGAGCGGCGGGCGGCACCCCGCGCCACCCGGCAACCCGCGCGGCCGGCGACCCGTGACGGAGCGGCGGCCGGCACCCCGCGCGGCCGGCACCCCGCGCGGCACCTACCCC
>JAJXVS010000060.1 GCA_021782015.1 bacterium
ATCAGGCCCGGCAGCTTATCAAGACGGGACGGCAGGCCGATCTGGCCCAGGCCGAAAGGCTCGTCACGCAGGCCCTCACCCTCGATCCGAACAACAGGGATGCCCAGACGCTGTCGCTCAACATCCAGACGCTCCGGGGGGTGGGCCCTGACAAGGTTCTCGGTGTCGAAGACGCACGCCGCCTGGCCGACGCGCGACTCTACTTCTCGCAGGGGCAGTACAACCAGGCGCGCGACACCCTCAATGTCCTTCTCTCGAACGACGCGACGAGGTCGCGCGACGTTCTCCTCCTCGACCAGCAGCTCAACCAGCTGAATTACTGATGCGAATATCCACAACCGTCCCGCCACCCCGCCCCTCCACGATGGAGCTTCGCCCCCGCCATGGAGCGGAGCGCCCCTCCCGCGACGTGAAGGGCTCCTCCGACGTGAAGGGCTCCTCCGACGTGAAGGGCTCCCGCCATGGAGCGGAGCGCCGCCCCATCGGCACGCGGCCGGCGTCCGGATGGTTCCGGCGGCCAGTCGCGGCGGCCATCCTCGTTCTTTCCCTCGCCGCGGCCCAAGGCGCCTCATCGCAGACCGCGGCCGCCGAAGTTCCCGCCGCGCGGGATTTTTCGGAGCCGCCGCGTTCACTCGGCGAGTCCATCGCCCCGACCCTTCTCGTGGCCAAGGGCGTCCCCGTCATCATCCGTCAGGAGGCCCAGGAAAACGGCGACCGCGGCCAGGCCTGGGTGAGCCTCTCGCGATTGGTCGACGGCCAATGGTCGACCTCGCGGGTTGTCGGCCCCATCGAGTATCGGGGCACCGAGCCCGTCCTCTATTCGGCCGCCGTCAGCCCCGCGGGCGATCTCGGCATCGCGACGGCAACCTCGGCCAAGGACTTTTCCGTCATCGTCTCGACGGACGGAGGAGCCGGCTTTTCGCGGACCGGCGTCGTGCACTCGGGCGAAACCTCGGTCGGCCCGCGCCTCTTCCCGAGCGCCTCGGGGGGCTGGCTCCTATTCCTCACGCGAGCCCACATCGGCGGCGACACCGCGGTGGGCGTCGCCAACACCAACACGATCGCGGTCGCCGCGAGCGCCGACGGCAGAACCTGGAACGCGCCCCAGGCCCTCGTCGCCGACGCAGAGGCCCTCGTCAACAACTACCTGCCGAGCGCCGCCATCCTGGGAGCCAGCGACTGGGTCGTGTTCCAGCACCAAATCCTCGGTGACGACGTGACACCCTCGCATTGGTGGCTGTACATCAAGCATTCCGAGGACGGCGGCCTGACCTGGTCGGCCGCGAAGCCGCTCACCGACTTCCGCGAATCGACCTCGCCCACCTCGCCGACCTCGGGCAATTATGACAATCAGGCGCCGCGCCTCCTATCCGCAGGCGGCCTTCTCCATCTCGCCTGGCAGCGGCGCCTCACGAGCTCGACCACTGTCAGGATCGCCGCCGCTTCGCTCGACGCCACGGGAAGGGTCGACCCGAAGAGCTTCTCCTACGTCTCCTCGCCGACAGGACCGAGCATCCTCGCCGACTTCCTCCTCGACGCGGGCCAGCCGACGGTCATCTACCTGGATGACCGGCTCGCCGCCAACGAGGTGTGGCGGCGCCGCCTCGATCAGGGCGGCTGGAGCGCTCCCGACGCCCTCGGCCTCACGGCCATGGCCGATCCTACGCGATCCGGCGCAACCTCCTTCGCCCACGCCGTCACGGTGAAGGGCAGACTCTACGCATTGTGGGAATACGACGACAACGCGGGTACCCGCCTCAATCCAGTGAACCGCTCGCGAATCTTCCTCCTCGAACCGGTGCTCCACGTCGATCCGCCGCGGATAGCCATTCCCAATTACTCACCCGGTTCCCGGTCGAGGGACCTGAAAATCGCCGTCCGCATCGCTATGCCCCCGAGCCCGGCAGGGATCGCGAGGCTGGCCTGGACCTGGAAACGAATCGGGGACCAGCCCCTCGCCACGCCGCCGGGGTCGGCGCCCACAAGGGCCGAGGTCTGGACTTCCGGCCAGGTGCAGGAGGGGGCGCCCTCCACGATCTCGCTCGACGTTCCCTCCGACGGAGCCTGGCTCCTCGACCTTTCGGTGGAGGACGGGGCGGGCAACCGCTCGACACCGACGGCCCTCACCTATTTCCGCGACCGGACGCCCCCCGAGGCGCCGATCATCCTCACGCCCGACCTGGGGCCCGACGGCAGCCTCGCCTCGAATACCTTCGACGTGCGCTGGCTGCCCTCGGTGGCCCCGGACATCGCGGGCTACAGCTGGACAGCCCTCGGCCCCCTTGATCCAGCGAACGTCCCCGCGAGCTACATGAAGGCTGAGCGCGCCAAGGGCGGCTCCAACCCCGACCAGGCCGCCCTCGTGGACTATTACGGCCTTCCGCGCCCGCCTCCGGCGATCCGCACCGCCGGCACCGACATACCACAGTCGAACATCGACAACGGCTACTGGATGTACTCGGTCTCCGCCATCGACACCACGGGCAACGTGTCGGACACCTCCACCATCGTGCTCAGGGCGACTCGGCAGATACCCTTCACACTTGTGACGAATATCGTCCAGACGACGGACCTCATCGGGCGTCGCACCCTCGCCATCGACGGTCGCGGCTTCCTCGACCAGGGAGCGGTGCGGCAAATCCTCCTGGCCAGCGACCGGAACGCCCCGCCCCAGGTGACCCGCGAGGCCGCGACCGGCGGCTTCCGCATCGCGGACAACCGGAGCATCGTCGGCGTCGACATCGCCGACGTGCCGGCGGGCACCTACTGGGTCGGCATCGTGCATCCGGTGCGCGGCCTCTACTGGGCGCCGGGACGCATCGTCATCGATGTCTCGGGGACCCTTAAGTACGGCATCGAATACGCGTGGAAACCCTCGTGGCTCCTCGCCTCGCCCCCTTCGAGCCCCCTGTCGATCTACGACATCATCATAGTCGGTTCCATCCTGTTCTTTGGACTCGGCATCCTGCTCTCCATGGGGCAGGCCCTTTCGGTCGTCCGCGAGGCGCGGACTGTCAGGTCCCAGGTCCTGGCATTCGTCAATGGAGGTCCCATGCCCAGCGCGGCGCGAGAAAAGGAGATCCGGAGGGGGCGCCGTCGAGGCCTCGGCCTCCGCGTCAAGTTCACCTTCTTCATCGCCATACTCGTCCTCTTCGTCGTCCTCCTCGTCGCCTTCTCCCTAGGCACGACGATGGTGCGGAACCAGAGCCAGGCCCTCGCCCGGGGCCTCGGCGACGCGGCGAGCGTCCTCCTGGAATCGGTCGCCCAGGGCGGCCGATTCTTCCTCGACCGCGAAGGCGCGGTCACCCAGCTCGGATTCCTCCCCAACGAGGCCAAGGCCATGCCCGGGGCCGAATACATCACAATTACGGGCAATTCCCAGGACCCCAAGGTGGCCGGTCGCGACATCGTCTTCGCGAGCAACGACCCCGACATCGCGAAGAAGATAACCACCTCGCGCCTCGATCTCGGCGTCTCGCCCATGAACCCCAAGGTCGACCCCCTCGCGGCCAAGGTGCCCGCCATGGCCGAAGAACTCGAGCAAAAGGCCCGCGAGGCAATCGCGGGCGACCTCGCGAAAAAGGATGGGCTTCAGAAACAGAAGACGGCCCTTCCCGCGGGCGCCACCGGCGACGCCGACCGCCAGCGCATCAACGCCGCCCTCGACGACATCGACCGCACCATCCGCGACCGCCTCCGCACCATTTCGGACGAGGCCGTAGGCTCCATCCCGACTTTCGATGCGGCCAACCTCGGCCGGACGGCGAGGAGCTACCATTTCTACAAGCCCATCCTCGAATACCGCCCCGGCGACCAGCGGCTCTGGCGCGGCATGGTGCGCCTCCAGGCCAACACCGCCATCATCGTCGCCGACGTCGCCACGCGCACCAGGGCCCTCGTCATCGGCACGGCGGGCATCGCCGCCCTCGTCCTCCTCGTCGGCATCATCGGCGCCTTCCTCCTCTCGCGGAGCATCGTCAAGCCCATCCGAAGCGTCATCCTCGCGATCGAGACGATGCGCGACACCGAGGACAAGGCGGAACTCGAGGGCTACAAAGTCGCCGTGACCTCCCGCGACGAACTCTCCGACCTCGCGGGCGCGGCCAATGCCCTGGCCATCGAGCTGGTCGACGGCGCCAAGCAGTCCAAGGCCCTCATCGAAGGCTCGGACATCCAGAACCACTTCATACCCCTGAGCGTCGGGGAGATGGGCCAGAAGCTCACCATCAGCCGCCAGGATACTCCCAAATATGAATTGTTCGGCTATTACAAGGGCGCCAAGCGCGTGTCGGGCGACTACTGGAACTTCGAGCCCCTCGGGAACGACGGAAGGTACTACTACTTTATAAAATGCGATGTCTCCGGAAAGGACGTGTCCGCCGCCTTCATCATGGTCCAGGTGGGCACGATGGTCATCAACCATTTTCGCGACTGGCCGGCCCTCTCGAAGGTGTCCGGCTTCAAACTCGTGGACCTGACCTATCGCATCAACGACTTCCTCGTCGACCGCAAGTACCGGGGCAAATTCGCTGCCTTCACAATTGGTGTCATCTCGATGACCGACGGCCTCGTCGACTTCTGCCACGCGGGCGACAACATGTTCCGCGTCTGGCGGGCCGCCACCGGGCGCACCGTCTCCGAACCCTTCCAGAGCGACATCAACAAGAGCTCCCCCGCCTCGGGCCTCATCGACCGCGAACTCATGGAACTCAAGGGCACCGGCTTCTATCCCTACAGGAAGCAACTCGCGCGCGGCGACATCCTCCTCCTCTATTCCGACGGCATGGAAGATCCCATCCATCGATTCCGCGACGAGACGGGCGTGGTGCGGAAATGCACCGAACTTCCGGGGGCCGAGGACGTCCATCCGCACCACGACCGCGACGCCGAGGCCGAGCACCTGGGCCCCGACCGCCTCGACGAATACATCGAGGCCTACGACAAGCGAGAGGTCTTCCATCTCCACCACGACCACGAGAGCGACAGGGATCTCAAGATGAGCTTCGACTTCACGAAGGCCGAGGGCAGCCTCGAGGAACGGGTCATCGCCTACCTCGCCGTGGGCAAGGTCTTTTCGATCTATGACTGGAAGGCCGGCGACGAAGAGGCCGTCCTCGTGGACAAGCGCATCGACAGCTTCCTGAAGCGCTGCTTCGACCAGTACGACCTCGTATTCCGCAAGCGCGAGACCATCGAGATCAAGAGCGGAAGGCAGGACGCCTCGGGAAAGGAGATCCTCATCGAAGATCCCAATTATGTCCGGTTTAGGGGGATAAAGGAAGACGAACAGTATGACGATCTCTCGATCGCCGGGATCCTGAGAAAGTAGGCCCCGCCGGCCGCCGTCCGACACGCTCGCCCCGGGGCCGCCCCCGCGCCCGCCCACCATCCAGCCCCGCCGCTCGCCGCCAACCCGGCCCCGGCTGCTCGCGGCCGCCACCCCAACTTCCCGCCTGCCGCCCCCGCGCCCGCCCTGCCGGTGGCCGCCGCCGCCGCCCCCCTCCCATGGCCAGGGGCCGTCGATTCGACCAAAAGCGCGCTTGTGGCCGGCCATTTCTGCTGCTATACCTATTAGCGAAAGTAGTTCGCCCCGTCGAAGTACCAGGGGGCGGCAAAAGGAGAGCTTTGATGAACAGAATGGCGAAACTCGCCCTTCTCGGCCTCGTCCTCCTCGTGGGGGCGGCGGCCTGGGGCCAACCCGCGCCGGCAGGCAAGAACCTGACCGTGGGAATCCTCCTCGTGGGTCCCTACAACGACCACGGCTGGAGCCAGGCGACCTATGACGGCCTTTCCTATGCGGTCGCCAAGGTTTCCGGCACGAAAATGGTCTATGTCGACAAGGTGAACCCGGCCGACCGCCCCGGCACGACAGCCTCCCAGCTCGCGGAGAGCCTCGTGAACCAGGGCGCCAGACTCGTCATCTTCAATTCCGACGACATGAGCGACGAGGCCGTCAAATTCGCGACAGCCCATCCCGACATCTTCGTCATCTTCCTCTCGGGCGACACCACCTGGAAGGAGGGCAAGAACTTCCACGACCTGCCGAACATGGTCTGCATCATGGGCAAGATGGAATACATGAAGATGATCGCCGGCGTCGCCGCCGCGATGACCACCCAGAACGGCAAGATTGGCTTCCTCGGCCCCCTCATCAACGATGAGACCCGCCGCCTCGCCTCCTCCGCCTTCCTCGGCGCGAAGTATGCCTGGGTAAATTTCCGCCACCAGCCCCTTTCCAAGCTCGACTTCAAGGTCACCTGGATCGGCTTCTGGTTCAACATCCCCGGCGTTACCTCCGATCCCACCCAGGTCGCCGACGATTTCTTCAATTCCGGCTATGACGTCGTGATCTCCGGCATCGACACCACCGAGGCCGTCGCCGAGGCCGCCAAGTACCAGGCCAAGGGCCAGACCGTCTGGGCCATCCCCTACGACTACAAAGACGCTATTAATGAAGGAAAGGGAGTCTCCCTCGGCGTGCCCTACTTCAACTGGGGCCCCGCCATCGCCCTCGCCGCCAAGTCCGCCATGAACGGTTCCTGGAAGTCCCACTGGGAGTGGAACGGGCCGGATTGGAAGAACATCAACGATCCCGACAAGTCCGCCGTCGGCTTCAACAAGGGCACCCTCAGCCCCGAAGCCTCGGCCGCTGTCGACAAGTTCGTCAAGGAACTCGCCGGCGGCCTCAACCTCTGGAAGGGCCCCCTCAACCTCCAGGACGGCAGCCAGTACCTGAGCTCCGGCCAGGCCGCCACCGAAAAGCAGATTTGGTACCTCCCGCAGCTCCTCGAGGGCATGCAGGGACAGAGCGTTTCGAAGTAAACCCGGCAAGCGCGGCACCGCGCATCGCATAGGAAAAGACAAAGCCCGCCGAGGTGGCGGGCTTTGTCTTTGTGGTGGCTGCTCGGTGAGCGGGCATCTGTCCTCTCATAATAATGAGAAATAAGCGGTAGCGGCGATATTAATATTCACAAATAGTTCAACAATAGAATGATCCTTGGGGGTCGTTGTCGGGCCTGAAACGCTTGTGTGAGCGCGAGTTTCTTGCTCGCCCAAGCGCCATCATACTAGGCGGCATTGACCCCTGCTCTTCCCCGTACTTCCCGATCATGCTTCCAACAATTCGTCCAAGTATGAAAGCCCCGGGATCCAAGGGGGACACAGCCCACGTGCGACTGGCCAGGATTTCGCATTGACTATGGGCGGGAGAGGCTGTAATCTCGTCGAAAGATCCTAAATTGTCGCTCCAATTAGGGCCGATATGCCATGAGGTTCGAAATGGAAATGAAGTGGAAACACTACGTCGGAATCCGCTCCCTCGTCGCCCTGTCGTCTCTGATCGCGACCTCCTGCCCCTATCCGACCCCGAGTTTCGACAACCCCTACGATTCGAAGGGGAGCAGTTACAATCCTTCCGCTTCGACGCAGGGTTTCATTGTCTATGGAGGGACCGAAGCCCTCCTCAGCCAATCACGCGACGCTCTGCAGAATGGTCTTTATCATCCGGAATTGTTCGGGGCCACACTCCTCGGCAGCTCGAAAACGAGCGCCTGGTTTCCGGGTACCTATTCATATTACGCCGTCACTTCGCGCCAAGGCGATTACCAGGTCGACGCGGTGCTCGATCAGGACAACCGCCCGCTCGATGCGATCGCCTCAGGCAATGCCGATGGCAGCAACATACTCGCCGTAGATGGAAAATCGTCGACCCTCCAGGGGGCGAGTTCATCAGTCATAGGCTTGCGACCCCCGATCGGGCATGCCGTTTCCGGCATCAAAGTCATACTCCTTGGCGATACGGCCGAGAGCGTGGGGCCGACGGCAACACCAATCGCGACCCCGACGATGGTGGACGTCCAGGGCGGCAATTTCAATAACGGCATTTCGGACGTGACGGTCTCGAGCTTCAGGATGAGCGCGACGGAGATCACGCAGGCGCAGTACCAGGTGGTTACCGGATCGAATTCGAGCCATTTCGTCGGTGATTCCAGCCGGCCCGTGGATTCGGTTTCCTGGTATGACGCGGTCGAATTCTGCAACAAACTTTCGGAACGCGACGGACTTTCGGATGTCTATGCGATTGCCGGCAGGACACCGGCGACAGGCTTTCCGATAACGAGCGCGACAGTGACGATGGATATGACCAAGAACGGCTACCGATTGCCGACCGAGGCGGAGTGGGAGTTCGCCGCGCGGGGAGGGAACCTGACGCGCGGCTATACCTACGCGGGATCGAATACGATAGACGATGTCGCGTGGTATGTCGACAATTCCGGCAATGCGAGCCATAGCGTCGGAACGAAAGCGGCGAATGAGCTTGGGTTGTATGACATGTGCGGGAACGTGAGAGAGTGGTGCTGGGATTGGTACGGCGCTTACTCGAATGGAACGACAACCGATCCGACGGGTCCCTCCTCCGGGCCGGGCAGGGTGGGGCGCGGCGGCAATCTGGATGTCATCCCGAACTACTGCACGGCTTCTTATCGTTTCTATTATATTCAGAGTTCCAATCCCATCGATTTCGGGTTTCGGGTCGTTAGCCGAAACAGCGCGCTCGCTGGCACGACCTTCTCGCCCGCCGCGGGCACCTACTCGACCGACCAAAGCGTTACCATCAGCTGCGCGACACCCGGGTCGACGATCTACTACACGACGGACGGGACGACGCCGACGACGGGGTCGACGAAGTATACGGGGGCGATCGCGGTGGTGGGCAATGGGACATCGATTGGCATCAAAGCCGTGGCGTTTGTAGGGACCGCGTCGCAATCCTCGGTGGGAAACGCAGACTATGTAATCAATTATCCAGCAACTGCTATGCCGACCTTTGACCCTCCAGGGGGCAGCTATTCGACTGACCAGAGCGTCACCTTGAGCTGCGCGACATCCGGAGCGACAATCTACTATACGACAGACGGGACGATGCCGACGACTTCATCAACCGTTTACTCGGGGCCTCTGGCAGTGGCGGGGGATGCGACAAGAGTGACGATAAAAGCGGTGGCGGAGTCTAATACGACTGGCCTCTCGGCCGTGGTGAGCGCGGTATATGCCATACAGTCTCCTGTATCAGCACTGCCTCTTCTTTCGGGTGCTTGGTCCGTTCTGGCTTCGATGAATGAAGGCAGATGCGACATGGGCATAGGAAATGATGGAACTATGATCTACGCAGAACACGGGGGGGCTGGGATTGATAGTCAAATGACTATTGAGAAATATGATATTGCCGTCAACTTATGGACACCGCTTGCCAATACCGGCTGGGGAAGTTCTGGTCAAGTTTATGCAATATATGGATCAAGCCTCTTCTACGATTTTGGACCCTGGTTCGAGATTTTCGATACGAGTACCGGATTATCTCATAGGTCCACTATCGGACCCGAATCTTCAGAAAGACGTTTTGGCATGCCCGGGAATACTCGACTTGGAGACATAATATATGTGGTCGGTGGAACAGGAGTCGGAAACCCAGCATATCAGCAAGATACGTGGGCATATCATATTTCAACTGATTCTTGGACGACTGGATTAGCTGCCGCATCTCCCGGCATCTTTGGGGCGGCAGTGGCTCATGCAGGCAAGATCTATCGGCTAGGTGGATTCGACGGAACTCATATTCTCGACCTAATTGAAGCGTATGACCCGTCGTCAAACACTTGGGTCGTTCAGGACCATATGCCGGTGGCGATCGACGACTTTACCGCCTGCTCGGACGGATCTTTGTACCTGTACTACATCAACGACTACAGCGACCAAATCATCCGGTACAACCCGGTCGCTCATTCCTTCGCGCGGCTCCCTCCTTTGCCGATCAAGATGCGGGGTCCCGGTCTGATTGTAGTGAGCGGTACACTTTATGTCATTGGCGGAGCGGACAGGGCCCTGAATGTCTTCACGTCATGCTACGCGATGCCGCTCCCGCCATGAGAGGCTCTTGGGGCAGGGCCGAGCTCAAAGATAGGGGAGATAGTGTCAATTATTGTGGACGGAAATTCCGAACGATTTTCCGGTCATGCCGCAGCATCTTGAACCTGCACACCATTCACAAACTTGACACTCGCCTCAACGAGGGGGATAAACTTGAAGCCGCCCAGCCTTCGCCAGCCCTTCTCGGCTTCCCTACAAAGCTTGAAGACTATTGCCAAAGTTGCCGTGCGCTTGCCGTTGCCTTCTGTTCGGCGGTGACATCATTTCCTGAAGTTTATACGCGAGAACCTCGAGAGTTTCGGCTTTGGTGGCCAAGCAGAGTTCGTCATTCCTCGCGACCCCAGCCCCTGTTTCTTTATCGTACTCGGCAAAAATCTCAAGGCTCATGAAGGAAGATTAAGATCTAGCAAGTCAATGGTCAAGGTTTCGGGTCATCGGGTTCGCACTCTTGAGCGCCGACTACCGGAAACGGCACGTGGACAGAGGAGATCAAGACGACGGCTTCGCCGAAGCTTGCCGTTTCGCTGGGATGAGTCTGCCTTGTGTCTCTCTGACTCCGCGATCCTGGCTGGGAATTCTCCTTTTTGAGGGAGTAGCCGCGACTTGGATATCCAATCCTGCAGATATCAAGCTTCTACCTGATGCGATAGCTTAGGGATAAACCTACTGATTGTAGGCTGCTTCCCGGGTTTGTTGCGGAACCAGGTTGCTGCCTAATTGTGCTCGCGGAGATGCCGAATATTCTCCCAAGATATCCAAACTCGAATCCCCAGGCAAAGAAGTAGAAGTTTGAGGATGCGCCAAAATAGGGCAGGAAGCCAATTCGCCATCCGGTCTCAGTATTTTCGCCTATCATATCCAGAATTGGAATTACCAAGAATCCATGACCGTATTGGATCCCCGCGTCTGCCCCTGCATAAATCGCGATCGGCCTGTCCTTGATTAATCTTATGATCTCCAGCCGAACTTCAATGTCTGCGCTGGCCCAAAAACTGGCAGCGTCAGAGGTTGGCGCGAAAGGCAGCCACGTATCGCCATTGGACCAACTTCCATATCCGAACCCGGCACCAATGCCCCCTCTCAAGAGTGGCGATTTCGCACCAGCCGCGATTTTAGTTGGAGCGACTTTGTTTTCCTGTGCCGCTGCGGCGGTCGGAGCAGGTGCAGGCTGCTCTGCCACCCACCCCGGCAGCACCTCCCTCGGAACGGCCGGCGCCTTCCACTCCGCTACGTCCCATGGATCGACGAAGACGAGACCCTGGCTTCTCTTTCCGTGCGCCGATATTTCGAGCGGGCCGGCGGCGCTCGGGTCTGCGAGTCGCACGGCGATGTCTGCCGAGGGCCTGATCACCGCGGGGAAGCTCAGCTTCGTCGAGTCGTTGACGCGGTATGCGACATTCGTCAACGGCGAGATGATGACCCAGTTGGTCATTCGCGTGGTCAACGCCTTTTTGAAACGCGCGAGGTCGGCCTTCGATCCGGCGAACAGGCCTGTGGCGTACTCGTCGAAGACATGTTTCGGATTTGTCCGGGCGGCTGATACTCCGCCCATGGTCGCCAGCAGGGTGCCGACGCTCACACCCACCCATTTGCCGATGGCAGCGGTGTTGGCGATCGCAAGATCGGTAGAGATACTATCGTGAAGGTTCGTCGCGGTCGTCGAGTCCGCCGCGGCTTTGTATTGCGAGAGGAGGGCGTCGGCCTTACTCGCGTAAATCGAATCGAGGCCAGTGGCGAAGATGGTCGCTCCGGCAGCGGCCAGGGTCAATCCTCCGCCGATGAGCCAAGGCGCGACCTTCGAGGGCTTGATCGATTTGCCGAGATAGGCCGCGAGGACGCGCGAATAGGTATCGATACGCGACTTGTAGTATTCGGCTACCTTGGTGTCGGCGAGGTCGAGGATACCCTTCATCCCGTCGTAGATCGTGGCGACACTCGCCCAGTTCCGCTTTTCCGCAGCGGCTGCGGCGGCATATTCGAGGAGGGTCGCCTCGATATCAGCGGTCTCAGCGACGATGCGCCGGTTTCCCACGGCGGCTTCGCCGTCTCCAAGGCCTGCGAGGATGGGACGAAGCGGCGTGAGTATCGCAGGATCCGGTGCGAGGGGAGCGGCTTCGACGGCGAATCGCACCTTCATGATGTTCGCCGCTGGTCGCATCGCATCAACCCGCGCGCCGAGCTCCTTCCATCGCGGGCACCAGGAGCTGTTGGCGACGATGCCGGCCAGCTCGTCGAGGATGGCCGCGGCGTCGCCTTCGATGCGGTCGTAGGTGGCTTTGTCGGCCTGGTCGAAGAGTCCGTCTACCTTCGCCTTTTCTGCATCGGTCATGTAAGGAACGGCGAAAGCGACGGTTGTCGTCTCATCCTCGACGATGTCGGCGTCAAGGCTTGCGAGCTGCAATTTACCGAAGAGGCGGGTTTGGACCACCTCGATCCGGTGTCGGCCGTTGAGCAATTTGGGTAGACCGGCGAGGTTGCGCCCAACTTCGACACCATCGACGGAAACGATGTACTCCCCCTTTTCTCCTCCGTTCTCGAATTGGACGGAGCCGAAGCCGATGTGCGTGCCGGACAGGGATTCGAGGAAGCTCTTCGTGAGGTTGTCGGCGGCGTCGAAGACGTCGAGGACCGAGGCGGCTGCGGCGGAACTGCTAATTGTGAAGGTATCGTTTTGGCGGTCGAAGAGGCGGACGGTGAAGAGGTAGGAGCCATCCGGGGCCTTGGCGACGGAGCCTGTGACAATGGAATCGAGACGCTCCGAATCGGCGAAGGCTTTGAGAGCCTCGGGCGTTGCGGAGGAGTCGAGACCGGGCATCGTTTCGACTTTGTACTTGCCAAGGAGCCTGAGGCTGAGGGTGATGGTGTCTGCAACCGCGTGGCCTACGATGTCGAGATTGGCATCGGCGCTCTGGTTCGAGAGGGGAACCACCGCGATGCGAGCCTTGGGAGCCAGGTCTTGCGCGGTTAGGGGAGCAATAATGCAGATTACGAGGGTCAGCGCCGCAACCCTCAGGATCACGCGGACCCAAGTCGACAGAAGGCGCCCAATTGGTCCGATGTGTCGGAACGCGATCACCATTTTCGCCTGGCTCTCCGAGGTTATTTGGCCGCCAGCGGATTCAATACCTCAACCTCGCCGTCGGCCATAGGGCAGATGAAGAGTCCGTTTACCTCAACCGGCCTGGCCGAGAAGAGGCCATCGGCTTTCAGACTTTTCAGGACGCGGGAGTTGCTTGGATCGTGGGCTACGAGGTTGCCGTCTTGCATCGGTACCCAAACGAGGCCTTCTGCAAGAAAAGGCGGAGCGGCCACACCGGTGATTGTCGGGGCGACAAGGTTCCCGTTCGTCGCTGACAAGGCCGCCACGGACCCCTTGGTGTAGCACCAGATCGCCCCTCCCGCGAGGAGGAGGTCGTCGAAGACGCCCTTGGCGGAGGCGAAGGCGGGCTTCGCCCAAATTAGAGTGCCCGCTGACAGATCGACCGCACAGACGAGGCCTTTCCGGTCGGCGAAGTAGGCCTTGCCGTTTGCTATCGTGGTCTCGAGGGCGACCGGCTGCACCGCCTTGGTCGCGATCGATAGATTCGTTGTGCCAGAGGATGCATCGAACTCGATGAGGTGGCCTGTCCTGTCGACAAAGACGAGCTTTCCATCGGTCGCGGCAAGTGACATATCCGATCCCGCGACGGGGATCGATTTTTTTGCCGCTCCCGTCGTGGCATCGAGAACGCGGAGACCGTCGGAAGCGGATAGGTAAATCACATCGCCCGCTACGATCGGCCGCCTCCCGAAGAGACCGGAATCGCCGGTATCGAGATCTTTCGTCGCGATGATGGAACCTGTTGAAAGGGATACGAGACAGAGATTCTTGTCGCCGCACACATAGGCAACATTCTTGCCAAGCACCGGCCTCGCGTTGTCGGCGAGGCTGTTGCCGGTGGCTGTCTTCCACAAGAACCCCTTGGTTCCCACTTTGAACAGATTGCCAGACGCATCGAGGAAATACGCCGCATCGGCCGCCGCGACTGCCGTACCGACAGCCTTCGCGGAGCCCGCTGAATAGCGCGCGAAGACTTGCAGCGCCGCGAGCTTTATCGACGCCGTCGATGTCTGGCCATGCTTCGGGGCAAGATCGCCTGTCGCGGTTTTGTAGCCTTCCAGCGACACCGAATAATGAATCGGCTGCTCCGAGGGGAAAATACCCGACAGGGTCCCCTGCATCGCTGGCTGCCCGGAAATGGATACGAGGGCATCAGAAGGGGTCGCCTCGATCTGGAATTTCGCGGGGGCTGGTTTTGGTAGAGGCGGTGGTGCAACAGGCTTGAGCGATATGGCTTTGCCCCGCCCGATCGTCTCGTCGACAGTGAGGTCGAGGCTGACATCCTCATAACCATCGAGCTTGGCAACTACATGGAGATGGCTCCCTCGGGGACGAAGAGGCGGCGCTGCTGTGTCGATCAATTGCCCGTCTATCCATAACTCGGCGTTCGCCGGATCTGTCCTAATGAGGACGGGCAGAAGGTCAGTCGGGGTTTTGGCGGCTGCTTCAGCTTGAGGGGCTAGTCGCCGGCTATCTTGCGCAGCGGCAGTTCCGGCTTCTGGAGCGATCGGCGCGGCAGTTGAGCTTGACGCCATCGGGTTCTGAGACTCCGAGGAAGCCGGGGTGGATTTTCTCAACGCCGTCGGCGTGGCCGCCTCGGAACTCATGGAGACTGCTCGGAGGGAGATCAGTACGGCACTGCTCTTCGTTTCGTCCGCGACGACTGAAAGGGTGGTATCCTCGTAACCCTTGAGCCTGGCTGTCACTGTTAGGTGGCTTCCTTTTGGTCGCAGAACCGACGCCGAGCCTACTCCCATACGGAGGCCATCGATCCATATTTCAGCCTCGGCGGGCTCAGTCCTGATTAACACCGGCACGAGGACAACCGAGGGCGTCGCCGCTGCGGCTTTTGTTGGAGTGGTTGCGATCGCAGTCGACGCCTCCGGATTATTTTCTTTCGCCGAATTTGCATCGACACCTGAGGTGACCGGGGCTGCGTCAGGAGCGGGTACTTCAAAGATGAGCATCGAAGCAAAGGTTTCTTGCGCTTTCATACTTGCGGAGCTGACTCGCGAGGTTTTCTTCGTGATCGGCGCTGAACTGGTGGTTATCGTGGCGAGCGAGCGCTTTATCTCCGGGGCGGACAGGAAGGCATTGACGTCAAAGGTCTGTGCGGCCGCCAGCGGCGTTGGGATCGAGGTTTCTTCCGTCGGTGCCGGAGCCCCGGGCGATGCCGCTTCGCCTGGAATTTTGGCCCCAGGCACGTCTGTCTCGGGCGAAACGCGGATCGCTTCCTCGACAGCCTTGTCTAGCGATGTGGCGATGACTTCGTAGGCCTCAGTAGCCTTTGCTAGATCCTTCCCGGCCACTGTCGCCTCTTGGGCAGCCCCGACGTGCGGAGCTACTTCCATCATCGCGTTGAAGACAGCTTCAACCGCCGGCGCGAGGGCTGAACCCAATGCCTTCTGCTCGATTTTGCCCGGATCGAAGGCGGGCGGAAGGAGGGCGACGGAACCTTCCTTAACCGAGACTTTCGTCGAACCGCTCTTCCCAACGGAGATGATGAACTCGGTACCTCGGACACCGCAGACAGTCTGCTCGGTGGCCACATTGAACCGGTCCTTGCTTGAGAGTTTGGATACTTTGGCCGCCACGGAGCCGGCCACAAGACCCGCCGAAGATACTCGGCGGCTTTCGCCAACATCGATGTCACCTATCCGGACGGTCGTGTTTTCGAGCACCCTGAGTGTAGCGAGCGATCCAAACTGGAGGTCGCACTGCGCGCCTCTGCCTGTCTTGAGGATGGCAGCGACGGGTATTTCTTCCCCGAGTTCCGCGTCTACGATCATGCCAGATAGCTCGACCTTGACCGAGCCGGAGATATATGTAATGAGGGCAGTATAGAGGGCGGGGCGGGGAGCTGGTTTCGGCTCTTTATTAGCGGCTTGGGTCGTCGAACTGGCAGCGGTGATTGATGCCGCGGGCTGGGAATTGGAGACAGGAGCCGCCTTGGGCCCTTTGGGCCCGCAGGCTAGCACAAGTAATGAGAGAAGAAGCGCTCCAGCAAGTGCCCTGGATTTGCCAAATGTCTTTCTTGACACTTCGACACCTCTTGGGTTAATTCATACTTTGGTCGTAATATTCTCCAATTCCCTACCTGATGTTGTCAATGCGAAATTGCCAAAAATGTTATATCATCAATACATCTTCTCGTTTCGAGACTAGGGCCGCCACCGAAAAGCAGATTTGGTACCTCCCGCAGCTCCTCGAGGGCATGCAGGGACAGTCGGTCTCTAAGTAAAGCCAGCGGGCGCACCACCGTGCGCCGTGGCACCACGCTGCGGAAACGCGCCGTGGCACTGCGCCGCGCATCGAGTTACCAACAAAAACAAAGCCCGCCGTCATGGCGGGCTTTTTCGTCCTCGCGGGCCTCAGTCGGGGAACTCCCAGTCGGGCCACTCTTAGGGCTTATCCGTAAATAATGTTCTCCGTGAGTGAGATCTTTCGGAATGCGATGATCGCAGCGGCAAGTTGGCAGAGGGCGACATAGCTTCGTTCGAGCTTCTCATAGCGAACCAGGAGCTTCCTGAAGCGGTTGAACCAGCTATGGCTGGCTTCTA
>JAJXVS010000061.1:0-14592 GCA_021782015.1 bacterium
AGGGGCTACGTTGCCTGCCTACCGTGAGCGAGGGATTTACACGGCGCTTGTCGCAGCGCGCGCGGCCGAAGCCATCGAGCGTGGCTGCAGGTTTCTCACCATCGACGCGAGCCCGATGAGCCGCCCAATCCTTGAAAAGCGTGGCTTCCAATTACTCGATACCGCGCTTGAGTGCAACTATCGAGGGCCTCGGGAGTAGGGTGGCAGGGGCGCGGCTGCGGGTGTTGCGGCCGTGGCCGCCCGGTGGCAGGGTCGCCTGGTGCAGTGCCGCGCGGTGCAGGGCCGCGGTTTCCTTATTCACCGAATACTGACAATTCCCGAATCTCCGCCTGACCAGGCACTGTCAGGGTCCGCATGGTCCGGCCCGAGGGGTCCAGCCCCGATGGCCCGCCGCGGAGGTCGAATAATGAATTTCCGGGAATTCCTCACATCATTCCGGCACCTGCTGGAGGAGTCGCCCAAAGAGACTGTCGGTCCGGAGTCGCGCTATGTATTCTTGAGCGACCTCCACCTCGGCGACGGCGGCCGAAAGGACGATCTCGCCCCGAATCGAGGCATTGTCCAAAACGCGCTGGCGAAGTGGTACCTCCCCAAGGGCCACAGCCTCGTCTTGAACGGCGACATCGAAGATCTGTCCAAGTTCCGCTATCGGGAGGTCCGAGAGGCATGGAAGGGGCTCTACGGGCTCTTCGACGAGTTCGACGACGCCGGGAAATTGCGGCGTATCCTCGGCAACCATGATCTCGCGCTTCTCGCCCGCGACGACTATCCCTACGAGCTGTCCCATGGCCTCGCCCTCGATTGGAAGGGCCGCACGCTCTTCGCCTTCCATGGCCACCAGGCCTCGCGGTTCTTCATGGAGTTCGACTATCTTTCGGAGTTCATCGTCCGCTACCTCGCGAAGCCGCTCTCGATCAGGAATACGAGCATTTCAGGCGATTCGCGTCGCCGCTTTCGGACCGAGCGACGGATCTATCGCGCGTCGAGGCGTCTGGGCCTAGTATCGATCGCCGGTCATACGCATCGGCCCCTTTTCGAATCATTGTCCAAATATGACAGTCTTCGCTGGGCCATCGAGGAGCTGGTGCGGACCTGGCCCGGGAGCGACGCGGGAGGCAAGGCGAGGATCGATGCGATCATCGCCGTCTATCGCATGGAACTCGGGAGGATGCGAAAGCGAGACAAGGATCTCAGGCTTTCGGGGAGCCTGTACGACGACGGGGATATCGTCGTGCCAAGCCTTTTCAATTCCGGATGCGCGACCGGGCGGCATGGCGTGACCGCGATCGAGATCGAGTCCGGGACCATTGCCCTCGTGCAGTGGACGGGAGCCAAGGGGCCGCGCGAATATGTCAACCTGGAATCGCTCGAGCACGCGGAGATTCCCGCGACTCCCTATTCGCGGCATGTGATTCGGAGAACATCCCTCGACGAGGTCTTCGCGAGAATCGACCTCCTCGGTCCCCCGCCCGCAAAGAACCGCGTCTATTGAGGCTGGGGTCGCGGCCTTCAGTCCGAGCCGTGGCTGAACCAGCGCACGACCCCAACTTTGTTGCGCCTTGCGCTGTAGATCATGCCGCCGTTCCAGTATTCTAGGGCCGCGACGAGGCTGTTTCCGCCGTCGGAGTCGTCGCTCCGGGGGCCGCGCCAGCTCGCGAGGGCCAGAAAGGCGTCGAAGTCCTCGTTGAATAGGGCCGTTTGCCTGCGTTTGAAAAAATCATTCCAGTTATCAAGATCGACGAAGCCGGGACCCTCGTCCTCCACGATGAAGCGGACTCTCTTCCGGAGATCGTACCAGACGCGAAGCCTTTTGCGCGGATCGCAGCCGTTGCCGTGCTTGATGCCGTTCTTGATGATCTCCGAAAGCTGCTGTTCGAGGAGGTTGCCCTCGAGGAAGCGTTCGGGACAGTCCTCGAGAACCTTGGCGGTGAAGCTCCTGATTCCCTCGAATTCGCTGGGGAATTCGACGTACTTCATGCCCTGCGCGTCGAAGAGCTCGTTGCCCTCGTCGACGATGAGTTTGCGGATGATGAGGGGTTTCATTTCTTAGCCTCGGGCGTGGCGTCTTCTTTCATAATACTGATAATGTTGGACATGACGAGTACCCTCCTCGGAGTGCCGGAGATGCCGCTGAAGCGCAGTTCGCGGCCCATCTTTTTCGCCGATTGCACAAGGCGGATGATGGCGCCCACCCCCGTACTGTCGAGGTAGCTGACGCCAGCCATGTCGATGCGCAGGTGCGTGACCCCCCTGGCGAGGCGCTCCAGGGCCGCCCTGGTCAAATGCTGCGCGTTGTACAAATCGCATTCGCCGAGGATACGGAGGGTCTCAAATCCCGTCGCGTCGACCTCTCTCAATTGGACTTCCATCGTGGATTCCTCCCGAGGCGGAAGGTAGGGGACTTCGGTTCGATTCGCGTCAGGGTATCGAGAGAAAATGAATAATGACGCATTCATCATCGGGAACTAATAATCGACAGTCATATTGGGTCCATGACCGAGAGCCCCGCACAGGCGTCCTGTCTCATCACGGCGCCGGAAAAGCGAATCTATTCGACTTCAATTCTCCGAGCAGCGCGGCATTTTCGGGCCGCACGCGAGTCGACGCCTGTTTTGTCGCTTATCGCCGCCTTCCAGGAAGAGCCCGAAACCGTCGTCGTGGCCGTCCTCGATATGGAAGACCGCGTCACGGGTATCGTGCGACGCGACCACCTCTTCGACCTCGTCGGCAAACCCTTCGGTCGGGACCTTCTGAAGCGGGCTCCCATCTCGGAGGTTGCTGAACACGCGTCGGTGATCGACGCGCAGGCCGAGCTCTTCGGGATAGCCGAGTCCGTGCTCCATGGAGTGGATGACCCGGGCACGCTTTACTTTCCCCTGGTCGATGGGAGTGGCCACTTTCTCGGGATCCTCGGAAGTCAGGATCTCGCCAACTTTCTTTCCAGGATGACGAGCGAGGATATCAGACTGGCGGGCCAGCTCCAGGATCGACTGATGGCAGGCAAGGAGCTGACCGGCGGCACCGGATGGTTTATGGAAGCCTGGTCGCGGTCGGCCAAGGGAGTGGGCGGCGATTTCTATTTCTCGAGGCTCCTTCCCGACGGTCGCGCCTTTCTCGCGCTCTGCGATGTGTCGGGAAAGGGAGTCGCCGCCTCCCTTATTGTCGCCATGGTTTGGGGCATGTTGCAGATGTACGATTTCTCCTCGGGTCTCGAGGAGCTCCTCGTCAGGATCAACGAATCGGTCATCGCGAGTTTCCATCTGGAAAAATACCTAACAGGTATATTCATGATCTACGAAGCCTCGACAAGGCGGCTTCTCGTCGCCGATATGGGACATTCGCACGCCTTTTTGTTCCGGGGCGGAAAGGCCTACCCGCTCCGGGGAAAACAATCCAATCTCCCGGTGGGCATCGAGCACGAGATCAAGCCCCTCATCAGCGTGTGGAATCTCAAGGCCGGCGACCTCCTCGTCGCCTACAGCGACGGCATCACGGAGCAGGAGAACCCCGAGGGCGAGGAATTCGGCGAAAGGCGCTTCGCCTCCCTGGTGGCCCGGGCATCCAGGGCGAAGGAGCGCCTCCAGGCATTCTTGCCGAGGGCCTTCGACGCCTGGCGCGACGGCACGCCGCAACAGGACGATATGACATTTCTCGCGATGGCGGTTGAGGAGTCCGAAATGCCCGGCCGGCCTTCGGGAGGAATGTATGCGGAGGAAAAATCTTTCGGCCCTGATTGTCGCGATCGGGATTGCGGCGCCTCTTTGGGCCCAGGTGCCGGCCAATGTCGGGCCGGCTAAAAATGTGATCATCATGATTCCCGACGGCATGAGCGTCGCGGGGACGACCCTGACCCGTTGGGTCGACGGCGGAGTGAAGCCGCTTGCGATGGACGAGCTCGCCTGCGCTCTCGTCCGCTCCTATCCGAGCGACGCCATCATCAACGATTCCGCCCCTGCCGGAACGGCCTACGCCTGCGGCATCACCGCCCAGACCGGCAACATCGGGGAACAGGAAGTCTATGCAGGCTTCGATGTTGTTCTCGGTGGCGGCCAGAAATTTTTCCAGCCCGATGTGCGCAAGGACAAGGAAGATTTGGTCAAGGTGATCAAAGCCAATTATGACGTAGTCACCGACACCGCCGCCATGAAGGCGAGCAAGTCCGCGAAGCTTTGGGGATTTTTCGGCATGAACGGGAGTACCGATCTCGGCTATGACCTGGACCGCGATCCGGCCCTTGTGCCCAGCATTTCCGAAATGACCGACAAGGCGATCGCGACCCTCTCTTCCAATAAAAAAGGCTTTGTACTGATGGTCGAGGGCTCACTCATCGATTGGGCGGCCCATGCGAACGACCCCGTCGGCATCGTCGGCGACATCAATGCCTTCGACAAGGCCGTGACCGTGGCCGTCGATTACGCGAAGAAGGACAAGAACACCGTCGTCATCGTCGTGACGGATCATGGCAACTCGGGTATTTCGATCGGCAACGCCTCGACCTCCTCCGGCTACGACACTCTCAAGCTTTCCGCCGTCGTCGACCCGCTCAAGAAGGCGACCAGGACGGCTCAGGGAGTGGCCGACCTCATCAATGCCGATCGGAGCGACATCGCCGAGGTCGTCGCTCAGTACTTCGGACTCACGGTCAGCGACGACGAAATCGCAAAGATCAAGGCAGCCAAGGACGCGAATGATCTCCGCTACGTTTGCCAGGCCGTCCTCGGCGCCAAGATGGCTGCGGCCGCCAAGCTCGGATTTACCACCGGCGGACACACCGGCGAGGATATCGAACTCTATGTCTATTCGCCCAAGACGGCTGAACGGCCGATGGGCGTCGTCATGAACACCGACATCGCCCGCTACATGGAAAAGCTCCTCGGGACCGATCTCAGAGCCCTGACGGCGCGGCAGTTCCAGCTCGCCCCCGCGGCCTTCGCCGCCAAGGGAGCCGCCGTGCGCTTCGACTTCTCCGACAAGGCCAACCCGGTTCTCGTCGTGATGAAGGGCTCCAAGGAGCTCAAGTTCCGGCAGAACAAGAGCGTCGCCATCGTGAACGGCAAGGAAACGAGGCTTTCCGGCCTCGTACTCTACACGGGCATCGCCGGCGGCGAAAACTGGTATGTGCCCGAGGACGCGATAGAACTCGTCAATTAAGAAAAGAAACAATTAATAAAACATGAAAACCGACGGGTCGGGGTTCGAGCCTCGATCCGTCGGGTTTTTGGGCGGCGCCTCGTGGCCCACCCTCAGGCTAGCGCGCCCACCCTCTGGCTAGCGGGCCGGCCCTCATGTCATGCAGTTGAAGATGCCGAGGCACCACATGCAGGCGGCGCAGGGTTCGGCGTTGATGTGGCAGTCCTGCTCGGAATTCTCGTCCTGGACGTAGTCGCAGAGGGCGAGGTTGCAATTAAAACAATAGGGATATTCATAACGCGTTACGTTTCGGCGAAAGGCGGCGAAGGCGGGATCGTTCCAGATGTCGAGGATGTCGCGGCCCCCATGGGCGCCGGGCTTGGGGGCGGCATGGTTGGGGTCGGTGGCGCCAGTGGCGGCGGCGCCGAGCCTGCCGAAGACCTTGGGGGCGACGCGCTTTTCGATGCCTCCAATGTAGCAGGAATAGCGGTGCCAGAGGAAGTAGCAGGGGTGGACATCGCCCTTCCAGGAAACGAAGGCGGCTCCCGATTCGACGAAATCGCAGGAGCGGACCTTCCGGGGCAGGGCAGTCGGGAGAGCGAGATCGATGCCCTCGCGGGCGGCGATGGCCTGGGCCTCGGCGAAGGCGCGCCTGGTCGATTCGAAGAGGTCGAGGTCGGCGGCCAAGAGTTTTTCGATATTGAGTGTTATGCCCAATTCGATGGCCTCGGCCTGCATGTCGCCGACGAGTCGCACGATGCGCTCGTCCTCGGGCGACTTGGCGTATTTCATGAAGACCCGGCCGTAGGAGCCGATGTCGACGCCCGCGGCGCGGCCCTTTTCCCGATATTTCACGAGAAGGTCGACAGCGAGGTCGAGGTTGGGGTCCCAGGCCGCAAGGGGGAGGGATGAGCGGTCGTAGGGGAAGAGGTGGCTCACGAGGATGAAGGCCACGTCGCGCCTCGCCGCCCATTCCACGAGGGCGGGCAGCTGGCCTAAATTGGGCCGCATTGCGACGAATTCCATGCCGATGCGGAAATCGGGCCGCCTGAGTTCGTCCTTGGCGGCGCGGAGGGAGTCGAAGGCCCGCTCCACCGATTCGATGGAGTCGCCGGCCCTGATCTCGCGGAGGAGCCTGGGGTCGAGGGCGTCGACGGAAATGCTCATGCGATCGAGTCCTGCGTCGAGGAGGGAGAGGGCCCGCCGCCGGTTGAGGAGGAGGCCGTTCGTCTGGAATCCAATGCTGGCCGTGGTCGGCATGGCCTCCCGGGCAACTCTGATGAAGGTCTCGAGCGAGGGATGGAGGAGGGGTTCGCCCACGCCGTTGAGGACGAGGGATTCGAGATTATGGAAGGCCGGAATCAGGGCTTTGAAGGTGTCGATGCCGAGGTCCCCGTCGGCCGAGGCCGCGCCGGAGCTCTGTTTGACGCACATCGCGCACTGGAGATTGCAGCGCGAGGTGGTCTCGACGATGAGGCGCGAAGGGTAGGGTCGAAGGGGCGGAGGCGCGGCCGGGACCGCTCGATCAATTTCGCTCGATTCGAGGATTGGTTTCATTAACACGTTTCTAACATTCGCCTCGCGAAGTCATCATGGAGTCCCCTTATCCTCCCACCTGTTCCCCAGGGAATCGCAGTTTCCCGGGAACAACGCTTTCCATCCGGAGGATGAAGATGAAGAAGATTGCGATTATCGTCGGCCTTGTCGCTCTCGTCGCTTCTGCGGCGATCGCCCAAGCCGTGCCGGGTTCCGGTCTCGTGACCGCGGGCGTGGCGGACGAGGCCAAGAGCCTCACCGGCGCGGGCGCGACCTTCCCGGCCGTCCTGTACACGAAGTGGTTCAGCGAGTATGCCAAGAAGATCGGTGTCCAGGTCAACTACCAGGGCATCGGTTCGGGCGGTGGCATCAAGAGCATCAACGACATGACCGTCGATTTCGGTGCCTCGGATGCACCGATGAAGGACGACCAGCTCGCCGCTGCCAAGGGCGGCAAGCTCCTCCACCTTCCCATGACCATGGGCGCTGTCGTTCCCACTTATAACATTCCCGAGCTTTCCAGGTCGGAGAAGGTTCTCCGCTTCACTGCCGACACCCTTTCCGGCATCTACCTCGGCGATATTACCAAGTGGAACGATCCCAAGCTCGTGGCCGACAATCCGGAGCTCGCGAAGATCGACCGCTACATCGTCGTTGTGCACCGCTCCGACGGGTCGGGCACCACCAACATCTGGACGAGCTACCTGACCGCCGTCAGCGACAAGTGGAAGAACTCGGTTGGTTACGGCACCTCCGTTCAGTGGCCGGTCGGTCTCGGCGGCAAGGGGAATGAGGGTGTGGCAGGAAACGTGAAGCAGACCCCCTATTCGATGGGTTATGTCGAGGAGGCCTATGCCGTCCAGAACAAGCTTCCCGTCGGACAGGTCAAGAACGCCGCCGGTAAGTGGATGGAACCCACCGCCAAGGCCGTGTCGATGGCCGCCTCCGGCGTGACCCTCCCCCCGGATCTCCGCGTCATGATGGTCAACAGCGCCAATCCCCAAGCCTGGCCGATTTCCGGCTTCACCTGGATTCTCGTCTATCAGCAGCAGACCGATGCAGCCAAGGCCACGGCCCTCACCCGCCTTCTCTGGTGGAACCTCCACGATGGACAGGCCTATGCCGAGTCCCTCCTCTACGTGCCCCTCCCTGTCGACGCGATCAAGAAGGCGAGCGCCCTCCTCAAGACCATCACGGTGAACGGGGCTCCCGCCCTTCCCTCCGAACTCGCAAACTACTAGAATCCCGTCAAAGAGGCATCATGTCGCGCAGCATCTTTTCGCGACGTGGTGCGGCGAGGGCCGCGGATCCGGGTGACCGGGTCTTCGCGGCCCTTGTCGCCGCCATGTCGTCGGTCGTCATCCTTCTCGTCGTCGGTTTCGTGGTCCTTCTCACGATCGATTCGATGCCGTCGATCAAGCGTTTCGGCCTCGGTTTTCTTTCGGGCTCGATCTGGAACCCCGTGGAAACCGAGATCAATCACCTCAACTTCGGCGCCCTGCCCTACATTTTCGGCACGGTGGTCACCTCGGTCATCGCCCTTGTCATCGCCACTCCCCTGGCCCTCGGCTCGGCGATCTTCGTCTCCGAGTACGCCCCTTCGTGGCTCGGCAAGCCGGTCTCCTTCATCATCGAGCTCCTCGTCGCCATCCCCAGCGTCGCCTACGGCATCTGGGGGCTCTTCGTCCTCGTGCCCCTGATGCGCGGAACGGTCGAACCCTTTCTTCAGCAAATCCTGGGGCACATTCCGATCCTGGGAGCCCTGGTCGACGGCCCGCCCTTCGGCCAGGACCTCCTCACCGGCGGAGTAGTCCTATCAATTATGATATTACCCACCATCCTCTCCCTTTCGCGCGAGATCATCGCCCAGGTGCCCAGGCTTCAGAAGGAGGGCATGCTTGCCCTCGGGGCGACGAGATGGGAAGTGTTGTCGCAGGCCATCCTTCCCTACGCCCGGGGCGGCATCATCGGCGCGGCGATGCTCGGGCTGGCGAGGGCCATCGGCGAGACCATGGCGGTGACGATGGTGATCGGCAACAGCTCGACCAAGATCGGCGCCTCCCTTTTCACGCCGGGCTACACGATCGCGAGCGCCATCGCCAACCAGTTCACCGAGGCTGACTCGGAAATCTACTTCAGCGCCATCGTCGAGCTGGGCCTCGTCCTTCTCCTCGTGGCCTCGGTCTTCAACATCGCCTCGCGTTTCCTCGTGTCGCGACTCACGAGAAGGACGGGAGCAAACAATGCGTAGGGATCCCGAAGGCGGCAAATTCCTAAGGCGGCGTGCCGCCGGAGCCGCAAGCATCGCGGTCGCGTCGATCCTCGCCTTCGCCTCGGTGGCAATACTTTTCGTCATCGTGGGCCACGTCGTCGTCAACGGCATCGGCTCGTTGAATGCCGATTTCTTCACCAAGATCCCCAAGCCCTACGGCGAGAGCGGGGGCGGCATCGCCCAGGCCATCATGGGGACGGTCATGATGCTCCTCCTCGCGGCGGTCATAGCCATCCCCTTCGGCGTCGGCACGGCGATCTACATCGTGGAGTTCGGCCGCGGCCGTTTCGCGGAGGTCGTCCGCTTCGCCGTCGAGCTTTTGGCCGAGCTACCCTCGATCGTCGTCGGCGTTTTCGTCTGGGCCCTCGTCGTGCGCAATCTCACCGGCTACTCGGGCATCGCGGGGTCCCTGGCCCTGGCGATCATCATGATTCCGATCATCGCCCGCGGCGTCGAGGAGATACTCAAACTCGTGCCCGACAGCCTTCGCGAGGCGGCCCTCGCCCTGGGAACGCCCAAATGGAAGGTCGTCGTATTCATCGTAATACCGACAGTCCTCCCGGGCATCCTCACCGGCATCATGCTGTCGGTGGCCCGGGCCGCGGGGGAGACGGCGCCCCTCCTTCTCACGGCCCTCGGCAATTCCTTCTTCAACTTCGACCTCCGCAAACCCATGGCGGCCATGCCGCTGCAGATCTATACCTACGCGGTCTCGCCCTACGACGATTGGCACGCCAAGGCCTGGGCTTCCACCCTGGTCCTTATCGGCCTCGTCGGCATTTTGAGCGGAGCCGTGAAGTTCTTTACCCGAAGGTGGAAACATGAGTCCCAATGACGGCCAGGCGACAGGGGCCCCGGCCTCCGAAGGTAGGATGATGCGCTCTCTCTCCGACGTGATCCAGGATCGGGGGTCTGCGGCCGTGGCCGCAGACGGGTCCGGAGCGGACGTCGGCAAGGGAATCCAGATCAGGAAACTGAGCGCCTATTACGGTACGCACCAGGCCCTCGAGAATATCGATTTCGACATCAACCCCGGCGTGGTGACTGCCATCATCGGACCCTCGGGCTGCGGCAAGTCGACGATGATCCGCTGCCTCAATCGCATGCACGAGGTGATCAGGGGGGCGAGCGTCACGGGTTCAGTCCTCGTCGACGGCAAGGATATCTACGCCTCCGACGCCAATCCTACGCGGATCAGGCGCAACATCGGCATGGTCTTCCAGAAGCCGAATCCCTTTCCGACCCGCTCCATCTACGAGAACGTGATCACGGGCCTCAAGCTGAACTTGAAGCGGAAGTCCAAGCGCGAATACGACGAGGTCGTCGAGAAGTCCCTGCGCGCCGTGGCCCTCTGGGACGAGGTGAAGGACAAGCTCCACGACTCCGGCACGGCCCTCTCGGGGGGCCAGCAGCAGCGCCTCTGCATCGCACGGGCCATCGCCATCGAGCCGGAGATCCTCCTCCTCGACGAGCCCGCCTCGGCCCTCGACCCCACCGCGACGATGAAGATCGAGGACCTCCTCTTCGAACTCAAGACGCGCTACACTATCGTTCTCGTGACGCACAACATGCAGCAGGCCGCTCGCGCCTCGGACATCACCGCCTTTTTCATCGCCGACGAGCGCCACGTCGGCCACCTCGTCGAGTCGGGGCCGACTCGACAAATCTTCATGACGCCTTCCGACAAGCGGACGGAAGACTACATTTCCGGCCGTCTCGGCTGATCGGGGAACAGATGCAGACTCGCATACATTTCGTCGAAGAACTGACGCGGCTCAACCACGACATCCTCACCATGGGCGCCAAGGTCGAGGAGAATTTCCGCAAGGCCATCGAGGCCCTCAAGACAAGGGACGTCGAGCTGGCAAGGGACGCCAAGGCGAGCGACGCCGTCGTCGACGCCCTCCAGATCAAGATCGAGGATCAGGCGGCCGCCTTGATCGCGACCCAGCAGCCGGTAGCCCACGACCTCCGTGAGCTCGTAACGGTCTTCAAGGTGACCTACAATCTCGAGCGGGCCGGCGACCACGCCATGCACCTCGCCAAGCTCGCCATCAAGTTCAAGGAGGAGCCCGCCTTCAGGCAGGTGGAAAAACTCGACGCGATGGTGGAGCGCTGCTGCGCGATGATTCGGGGCGCCGTCGACGCCTACTTGAACAACGATGCGCCCAAGGCCCGCGAGGTGGCCGCCATGGACGAGGAGATCGACCGCCTCAACAAGGAGGTCGTCAAGGATGTCATCGAGCTCATCCGCGAGCGACCCGAACAGGTCGACCGGGCGACGAGGCTTCTTTCCAATTCCGGCTTTCTGGAGCGCGTCGGCGACCACATGACGAATATCTGCGAGGCCGTCGTCTTCATGGTCGAGGGCGAGCACGTGGAACTCAACTCCTAGGCCCGGCCGTGGCGAAGGCGGCCATTCTCGTCATCGAGGACGATCCCGAAATCAGGGAGCTCCTCCTCGTCTCCTTCGAGCGGGAGGGCTGGACCATCCTCGAGGCCGAGGACGGCGAGGGGGGGCTGTCCCTCCTCGCCTCCCGGAGGCCCGACCTGGTGGTCCTCGACATCATGCTGCCGGGCCTCGACGGCCTGGCCGTGCTCAGGCGCATCAAGGCGGATTCCGGGACGGCCTCGATCCCCGTCATCATGACGACGGCACGCGGCGAGGATTCGGATGTCATCACAGGCCTGGAGCTCGGGGCCGACGATTACGTGGTCAAGCCCTTCAGCCCGAAGGTTCTCGCCGCGCGCATCCGCGTCGCTCTCAGGCGCGTAGAGGAAAGCCGCGAGGCGGCGACCCGCGGAGACGGCAGACTGGAGCGCGGGCCCCTGGTCATCGATGCGGAGCGACACGAGCTTTTCTGCGAGGGGGCCCGGGTCGAACTATCTGCCACCGAGTTCGCCATCCTCGCCCTCCTCATGGGCAGCCCCGGCCGCGTTTTCTCGCGGGGCGGGATAATCGACGCGGTGAAGGGGCACGACTATCCGGTGACGGATCGCTCGGTCGATGTGCAGGTGCTCCAGCTCCGCAAGAAACTCGGCCCGGCGAGTGAATGGATCGAGACGGTGCGCGGAGTTGGCTACCGCTTCAGGGATTGATTCGTGGCCAGCATTTTTCGCCGCAGTCTCGCCTCCTTCGTTCCTGCCGCCATTCTCATCGCCCTCATCGTGGGACTCGTGGCCCTGGCGGCCGTGGACGGACTGTACAGCGCCGTATTGGGCGAGACCCTCGGCTCTACCGTGAGGGCCCTCGCGACGGCCATGCCGCCCCAGGCCGATGCCTGGTACGATTTCCCTTCGTCCGGGGCTTCGGCCTGGGCGAACCGCCTGGATTCGGCCTCCGGTTACCGGGTGACCCTGATGCGTCCCGACGGGGTCGTACTCGCCGACTCGCGGTCCGATCCGGCGAAGATGGAAAATCTCGGCGAAAAGCCCGAGATGCGGAGGGCCCTGGGGGGAGGCACCGGCATCGCCAGGCGAAGCTCCGTCACCCTTGGTCGCGAGCTCTATTACGCGGCCGAAGCCCTCGCCGATGGGCGCGACGGTCGGGTCAGGGGGGTCCTGCGCATCGCCGTCGACCTGCCGACCCTCCGCTCACGGCTGGGGTCGGGGCGCTATCTCTTCCTTCTCCTGCCGCTCGCGGCCGCTCTGGCCGCGGCTATCGCCTCGGGCATTTTCGCGCGGGGCATCGCCGCGCCCTTGCGCCGGCTTTCGGAGGCGGCCCGGGCTTTCGGAGGCGGCCCGAGTTCGCGGGGCCCGCCGGGTTCGGGGAGCGGGCCAGGTTCGGGGGGGCCGCATGCGGAAGGGGCGCCCCGGGCCCGCGATGAAATCAGGCTGGCCGATCTGGCTTCGGGCCCCGACGAACTGCGCAGCCTTGCCGGGGCCCTCGACGCCATGTTCGGCGAGCTCGAAGGTCGCAATAGTAAGGAAATTCTCGAGGGAAGGGAAAGGTCGGCGATTCTCGACGGCATGTCGGAGGCGGTTCTCGCCCTCGACGCGTCCCTCGCCCTCAGAATGGCCAACCGCGCCGCGCGGCGCCTCTTCGGGCTTCCGGAAACGGGCGGCGGTCGGGGGCTGCCCCTCGTCGAGGCGACCCGCTCGGTCGAGCTCGCCACCTTGGCCGTCGATTGCCGCGAGGACGGCGGACCCCTCGAACGGGAACTCGCCCTCTACGGCAAGGGAGGGGAGCGATGGTTTCGGGCCCTGGCCACGCCCTTTTCCGGTGTCGAAGGCGACGATTCGGGGAGCGGAATCGGGGGGGATTCGGGAAGTGGGGGCGGCACAAGAGGTAGTGGCGGCTCGGGTGGCAGCAGCTCGGGTGGCAGCGGCTCGGGTGGGAGCGGCGGCCTCGTCCTCGTCCTCGACGACATCACCCAGGTGCGCCGCCTCGAACGCGTTCGTCGCGATTTTGTCGCCAACGTCTCGCATGAACTCCGCACCCCCGTCCAGGTGATCAAGGGCTTTGCCGAAACCCTCGCGGAGGGAGCCCTCGCCGACCCCGAAAAAGCTCAGCGTTATGTGGATATAATCGGGCGCAACGCCCTTCGCATGGAGAATCTGATCGCCGACCTCCTCGCCCTCGCCCGGCTCGAACAGGAGACGGGGGCTGGCCTCGAACTCAAGCGAGAGGACATCGCCTCCCTCGTCAAAGAGGCCGTCGATGCCGTCAGCCCCCGGGCCGAGGCCAAAAGGATGTCCATCTCGACGGAAGTCGAGGCCGGACTCGGGGCGAAGGTCCACGGCGGCCTTCTCGTCCAGGCCCTCGTCAACCTCCTGGACAACGCGGTGAAATACACGCCCGCCGCTTCGACGATCGAGCTTCGCGCGAGAATGGGAAAGGCGGTGGAGGCCGCGAAGGCGGTGGAGGCCGCGAAGGCCGGGGATGCGGATGTGACGCAGGCCGGGGATGCCGCGGCCGATGCGGGCGCAAGCGAAGCCGGCGCAAGCGATGCGGGTGCAACCAAAGCGGGCGTCGAGGGCAGTTTCCTTCTGCTTGAGGTTCGCGACCACGGCCCGGGTATTCCCGCCCGCGATATTCCCCGTCTCTTCGAACGCTTTTACACGGTGGACAAGGCGCGGAGCAGGGAGTTGGGGGGCACAGGCCTTGGCCTCTCCATCGTCAAGCATGTCGCTCTCGCCCACGGAGGCGAGTCGGGGGTCGAGAGCTGGGAGGGCGAGGGCTCGCGATTTTGGCTGAAAATTCCCCTCAAGTAAGCTCCTCGTGACTATTCAGGCGGGTTCAGCCTCGATCTAGCCGCGCCACCTGTGGGAAGCGCTAACAACTTCCAAGCATTCTTGTGTTATATTCCAGTATAACAAGGAGGGCTCGATGTATACGACGAATCTTCGCAAGGTAGGAGGATCGGTTATGTTGGCCGTTCCGCCGGCACTTCTCGAACTCCTGCATCTTCAAGCGGGAGCCTCCGTTGGGATCGCCGTCGACAGCGGCCATCTGGTCATCGAACCGAGGCTGCGGCCACACTATTCGCTGGATGAGCTGCTTTCCCAATGTGATACCACGGCCGAGAGATCCGCCGAAGATCGCGAATGGCTTGACGCCATTCCTGTCGGTCGTGAGATTCTTTGATGGAACGCGGCGAGATCTGGCTTGTTTCGCTCGATCCGACCGCCGGCCACGAACAGCGCGGACGTCG
>JAJXVS010000061.1:14692-16549 GCA_021782015.1 bacterium
TCGCGATTTTGGCTGAAAATTCCCCTCATTTAACCGTCTTTTAGCATTCGGCTCTCGCAATATGAACAGGGCCGCAATAGACTCGATCTTGTGGAAGGGTAGCGGCCGCCGATCGCAGTCCGATCACGGAGTCGACAAAGACTCCTGCCGTCGACGCGCGGCGATTCGTATAACGCGTCCTAACGGACATTTGCCTTCGGCACTCCCGCCCCTTCCTTTATGTCGCCGTCGCCGAACTCGGATCGGCGGCGACAACGCGCCGCCTCAAGGGCGGCGTTTATTTTTGGTGCGTCCGGCAGGGCGCCGCTATTTGCGGTAGTACAGGCCTTCGAGGACCTTCTCGTCGCGAAGTCGATCGTTCAACTTCACGCCGAAGTGTTCCTCGATCGGCCTGAGGATTTCGGGATGCTCCTCGTTGACCTTGCGCGCGGCCTCGAGGACGACATCGAGGCCGGCTCGGGTCATCTTGCCGAGGGGCTGCCTGCAGGGGCCCGAGGGCATGCCGAGGACGTTCATCAGGGTCTTCGTCGCCAGGGGGTTTCGGGCCCTGCAAAGGACGGGTCCGTAGGGCGTCTGCTCCTGGGTCTTGACGGTGATGACGGCGAAGAGGGGGGCGAGGGCGGCGTTCAGCTTTTCCGCCTCGGCCGCCTTTCCGGCGAGCACCAGGCGGGCGAGATCGCCCACAGCCTTGGGCGCAATGTTGCTCATGACCGAGATGACACCCGCGGCCTTGATGGCCGGATCGGTCATCATTGTGAGGGTCTTGTCGTCGTCGCCCGACATGATGTCGAAGTCCTTGCCGCAGAGCTTGCGCGTCAGGCGCATGTTGTCGAGGTCTCCCGTGGCCTCCTTGACGGTGCGCACGTTGGGGCAATCGGCGGCGAGTTGGGCGAGGTCCTGGGGGAGGAGCTGGGCTCCCGTCCTGCCGGGGATGATGTAGGGGATCATCTGGATGTCGGGAAAGGCCGTGGCTATGGGTTCGACGTATTCGCGGCGGATCTCGAGGCTGCTCGGACCGTTATAATAGGGATCGACGAGGAGGACGGCCGTGATGCCCATGTGGGCGGCGTGGACCGTGCCCTCGATGGCCTCCTGGGTGCTGTTGCTGCCGGTGCCGGCGATCGTCTGTCCCTTGCCGTGGCTGAATTCGAAGACGCGCTCCGTGACCTTGTTGTGCTCGCTCCAGTCGAGGGTCGGACTTTCCCCGGTGGTGCCGCAGGCGAGGATTCCGTCGACTTTTGCGTCGAGCTGGAATTCCACGAGTCGCTTCAATCCCTCGTAGTCGACCTCGAGATTGTCGTGGAAGGGGGTGACAATCGCCGTATAACAGCCGCTGAATCGTACCATGGGTCATTCTCCTTGGGCGTTCCCGCCAGGTGCGCCGGGGCGCCGAATCGCCACGTCGCTTCTTCGCGTAGAAAAGCAAGGCTATCCGCCGCGCAATCCTCTGTCAATCGAGGCGGGAGAGCGCGAAAGCCGGCCGCGGGCGGAGTAGCGGGCGGAACGGCGAGCGGAGTGGCGGGCGGTCGCGCCGCGGTGGAGGTCGGGAGGCCCTTGCGGATTAATCGAAAGGTAACGGTGACCTAACCGCTTTCAGCCCTTCCGCGAAGGATATTCGCCGCGGAGTGAAAGCGATGCACAGCATACATACGGGATTATCGGATTTTTGGAAACAGGCGCTTTCGAAGCTGCGCCATGCTTTTCAGCCGATCGCGCTTTTCGCCGACGGCTCGGTTTGGGGGCATGAGGCCCTTCTTCGCGGCTTCGAGGAGGCCGGCTTCGCCTCGATAGGCGAGGTCTTCGACCGCGCCTTCGAGGAACGCACCTTGTACGCCCTCGATCTCGAACTCAGGGACA
>JAJXVS010000339.1 GCA_021782015.1 bacterium
AAGGCGGGATTGGACTTCCTCAAGCCTCCCGGGAGAAAACCGAAGCCCAGACGCGTAGGATCGCAGCGAATCCGAAATATCCTCGATATCGTAAAAGGCGTCGTCGAGCCTTCTCGCCAGCGCTCCAAGGGAAGGATCGATCGAGGCACAGGCCTCGAGAGCCGTCCGAACGCGACGAAGAAGGGGAAGCGCACCGCCTCCTTCGCCCTCACTCAAACCTAAATGGGCCGATTCAACGCTTTCGAAGAGTTTTTCATGCTGTGAAAGAAGGCGCTCCTCGTTTTCCAGTTCCTCGAGTTCGCCGCGCCGGAGCCGGGCTCCCTCGATTTCCTTGACCGTGAACTCGAGGAAATCCATTTCGCGCAGGCGTTCCTTGCTCGAGGCCTCGGCCGCGGCGAAGTCCCTCTTCTTTTGGGCCAAATGTTCGAAAATCGAGGCGAAGGATTCGACTGGCTTCTCCAGTCCTGCGAAACGATCGAGAAGGAGTCGGTGCATTTCCGGCTGAAGGAGGGATTGCTGCTCATGTTGGCCATGCAGGTCCACGAGCATGGCCGTCAGTGCAAGGAGGTCGGCGCGGAGGGCCGGCTGGCCCTGGATGAATACCTGCCCCCGCCCATTGTTCCGGATGCTCCTCCTGATGACGACCCGCCCCTCGTCCGGTTCGACGCCCCGGGCTCTCGCCCATTCCTGCGCCTCGACGCGGCCGGAAAGGTCGAACTGGCCGACGACGAGGGCCTCCTCGGCTCCCGCCCGTATGATGCCGGTGTCGGCCTTTGCCCCCAGCAAAAAACCGATTGCACCAATTAAAAGCGATTTACCCGCGCCCGTCTCTCCCGAAAGGATGGTGAATCCAGGGGGGAAGCTGACCGTGAGCCTGTCGATGATGGCAAAGTCGCGAACGCTGAGTTCTTCAAGCATCGCTTCCTCCCGACCAGTTCAGTTTCTTGCGGAGAACCTCGTAAAAGGAAGAATGCTCTGGCACGTGCAAGAGCGCCTTGCGTTTCGCCTTGGAGAAAAGCACCCTGTCGTGGGGCTCCAAAAGAAGCGTCTCTTGCCCGTCGACGGTGAGCATCACCGAGGTTCGCCTCCCCTCTTCGACGCGGAGCTCGATTCTTTCGCTGGCCGGCACGACGAGGGGACGGTGGGAAAGCGTGAAGGGACAGATCGGATTGATGACGATCGAATCCGTTTCCGGATGCAGGACCGGCCCGCCCGCCGCGAGGTTGTAGGCCGTCGAGCCCGTCGGTGTGGCGATGATCATCCCGTCCGAGCGATAGATACCCAGAGGGAATCCGTCCGCGCGGAGGTCCAGGGCAATCACCTTGGCGATTCCCTGGCCCGATACAACGCCGTCGTTCAAGGCGCTGAAGGATCCGATTTGCTGGTCACCGCGCTCAACGACGATCGATAGCATGACCCGGGCCGAAAGCCCAAGCCGTCCGGCCATCCACGAATCGATGCAAATCTCCCAATCGTCACGCCCGAAACCCGCGATGAATCCGAGCCTTCCGAGATTGAAGGGGAGGATCGGAATACCCAGGGGCGCAGCCACCCGGGCCGCGTAGAGCACCGTCCCGTCGCCGCCGAGCGAGACGACGAGATCGATCCCTCGGGCATCCGGGTAGGGCTCGGTCGGATTTGAGGATATCGCTATCTGCGAAGCTATGCCGAGTGTTTCGAGATAGGCGCCGATTTCCCTTGCGGAGGACTCAGCCCCTTCCTTCTGCAGGTTGGCGATAATGAGGACGCGTCGCGTCATCGCGCCGCCTTCAAGGCAGGGTCGCAAGCACCCTGGCGATCTTCTGGGCGCCGGCATTCCCTATCCGTTGATGGAGAGGAAACAGAAGGGTTCGCATGGCGAGCGATCGGGCGTTCGGACATCTCCCCTCGGGGACGAGGCCTGCAGAGACGCACGATTCGACAAAAGCTAGTTCGGTCTCCACGTCCTTTTTGCGCGCATACGCGATGGCATCCTTTATGGAACTTTCCAGTACGACCGGAAAACTAAAGCAGCCTGGCTCGGCGTCGCCGCCTTGCGCAAAAGTCCGATATTTCTTGCCGGCAATCGATTGCAGAAAGAGACTTCGGAGTTCCCTCCTCTTCCCCAGCCCCTTTTCCAAATCGCGCAGTTGGGCAAGTCCCAAAGAAGCATTGTAATCGGTCATTCTCAATTCGGGGAGAAGTCCATCCGCCAAATTGCGGAGGACCGTCGCCTCCCTCTTGCCCGAGGCGAAGAGCATGGAGCCGCCGCCCGAGGTCAGCAAAGACCCAGACTCAAGACTCAGAAGACTCAGCGTTGACGAAAAGATTCTTTGCTCGCCACCTCGCGTCGCTCCGAGACTTCTGGTCACGTCTTCGATTTGCGGCAGCCCTAGCTCCTGATATTCGCTGTCCTCTGCGATGCTTCCGCCGCCCCCCGCCAAGACAAGGAGGGTGGCCCGTCGGCCCAAGGCGTCCATGGCTGCGACACAGTCAGAAGCTGAAGGATTGGCGGTTTCCTGTGAAACATCAGCCCAGGCGATTTCAACGCCATGTTCCTTCAGCGCGTACCCGATCCAGCGAGGCGCGAGGGCCGATAGCACTGCGACCTCACTAGTACCGGATCCAAGCGCCTTCAGGGCGAGCGTCATGCCATCGATCGGTGATCGAGAGAGGAGACAATATTCAAAACCGAAATATTCACGCGCCGCTTTCTGGAATCGCTCATGATAGACACCGGGACCCACCGAATCGGTCATCAAGCAGGATAGAACGCTATCCATGTCCTTGCGCTTAATATAGGAACTGAAGACGGGTATACTCATCGGCCCTTGCCTTATGCCCTCATTTCACTGATTTTCTTGAGTTCCTTGGCGCTAAACAATTTTCGTATATCGAGAAGAATGAGATACCCCTCTTCCCGGTTCACCACACCTTGGATGTACTCTGAGCCTATTCCGGAAATCATTTTTGGGGGGGGCTGAATATCGGCGGCTTCTATGGTGACAACCCGCTCCACCCGATCGATGATGACACCCAACTTCATCCCGTCGATATCAATGATAATGAAGCCGGACAGCAAGTCCTCTTCCTCACCCAAGACGGCCTTTTTGAGGTGAAATCGCTTGTGCAAGGAAATGATCGGGATGATTTCACCGCGGAGGTTGAATAGGCCTTCCACATATCCAGGAGCGTTGGGAATGGACCGGACGTCCTGCACCCGGACTATCTCCTTCACGTCCATTATGTCGATGCCATAGAATTCTTCGCTTATCTGGAAGGTGACGAGTTGCAGCTGGCTGTCACGTTCATTCATCTGATCCCCCGGGAGATAATGCTTGGTTTAGTGTAGCATCCTGCAACAGGGCAAGCAAGAACTGCGACGCGATAGCGGGTTTCCCCGTGATGCCAAAGCTGTGGTCCGTCCCCCAACAATCCCTTTGGGCAAAAAAAAAAGCCTGGCGACGACCTACTCTCCCGCCGCGAAGGCAGTACCATCGGCGTTGAAGGGCTTGACTTCCGTGTTTGGAATGGGAACTGGTAT
>JAJXVS010000062.1 GCA_021782015.1 bacterium
TGAGGAATGAGGGAAGGCGGGCAGGTGAGGCGGCAGTCCTGGGTATGTGGCCGGCCGTCCTGGGCAGGTGAGGCGGCGGCGCGGGCTTGCTGCCCTCCTGTCTTCCCTTTTCTTCTTTTCTGCTCCTATCATGCGACCATGTCGTCCTCATTTGTCCTTCTCGTTTCAGACACGCTCAAGCGGCACCTCGCATCGGTGTCTCGCCGGGAGCTTGAGCGCCTGCGCGAGAAGTTCGATTACCTCGCATCGGGGCTGTGGGATGGTGGGCTTCGCGTCAAGAAGTTGAAGGGTTCGGGAGCCGTGGTTTTCGAGGCGCGGGTTTCGAAGGGGGACAGGCTGCTCTTTACTCTCGGACGCGAGGATGGGGTAGCCAGAATTTACGCCTGGGGCATCGAAAGCCACGATGATGTCAATCGGGCGAAGACGGCCATCCTTCCGGGCGACGCTCCTTTTTTGTCTTTCGAGGGGATCGAGGAGAGGGAGGAGAAGGATCTCGATCTCGGGTCCCTCGATCCGGATTGGTACACTCAGGAGGCCTTCGAGGCGGTGGCGGCCGAGGATTGCGGTCCTCAGCGCTGGCGGGTTGTCGAGGAGGGAGATTGGGAGAGGCTCCTCGCCCAGGCCGAGGGGGCGGAGGTCGATCTGCGGCTCCATCTTACGGAGGCGCAAAGGCTGGCCCTGTCGGGGGAGCCTCCTCTCTTGCTCTCCGGCACGGCTGGCAGCGGGAAGACGACTATTGCTATCTATTATCTTCTCCGGAACCTCCCTGGTGTCGAGCGGCGTCTCTTTCTCACCTGGCATCCTTTCCTCGCCGAACACTCCAGGCGCCTGTACGAAAGCCTGGCGCGGGGCAGGAAGGCCGCGCCCGCGATTCCGCCTCGCTTCGCGCCCTGGCGCGACCTGGTGCGCGAGCTCGTCGTGGCGCGGGGAGAGGGCGCCGCCTCCCGCTTCGATCCGGCGCGCGAGGCTGACCTCGCCTGGTTCGGGTCGTCGCTCCGCGATCGGAAGGAGTTCGGGGATCTCGATCCCGAACTCGCCTGGGAGGAGATTCGCGGCATCATCAAGGGAGCCCGGCCCTCGCTCAATCTCAACCGCCTGGGCTCCCATCTCGAGGCGCTCGAAGGGGGGCGGCTTTCGACCCTGGCCCGCGGGGAGCTCTGCGAGCTTTTGGAGGCGATGGAGTTCCTCGGTTTCCTGCCCAAGGTCGAGGCCTTTCTCGAACGCCGTGGGGGCTATCCTTCTCTTGGGGCCTTCGCGGGGGATTTCGCCTCGCCGTCCTTCGCGGGGCGCGATGTCGCAGTTTCCCTTTTCGGGATGGTGCTCGAGCAGCTCGACAAGCGAAGGGCGGCGCTGGGTCGGTCCATTCTTCCCTTTGAGGAATACCAGGCTCTCGGCGCAAAGAGGGCTCCGCGCTTCGCGTCTTCGCGGCACTCCATCTATGCCGCGGCGGAATGGTACGAGTCGGCTCTCCGCGACAAGGGGCTCTGGGATGACATCGACCTCGCGCGCGCGGCTATCGACGCGATCGAGGATCGGGGCGCCGGAACGGCGAAGGAATTTTCGCCCTGGGATCTCGTGGTCTGCGACGAGGCCCAGGACTTCGCGAACGTGCACTTCCAGCTGGTTTTTCGCCTCGCGGCCGATCCTTCGCGCCTCGTGCTCGCAGGCGACGTCAAGCAAACCATCAACCCGAGCGGTTTTCGCTGGGCCGATCTTCGCTCCCTTTTCTGGGAACGCGGGATCAAGCCGCCGGAGCTTTTTCGTCTCGACCTCAATTTCCGCTCGGTCGGCGGGATCGTCGCAATTGGAAATGCTTTGCTCGATCTCAAAAAGCGGCTCGCCGGCATCGAATCGGATGAGCACAAGGAGCGCTGGAAATTCGCGGGTCTTTTGCCCTGTCTGCTCGGCGGGGCAAACGAGGGGAGTGTCGTCGGCTCGATGCCGAAGGCCGGGGCGGCCAACGCGGTGATTGTCCGCGACGCGGCGACCAAGGAGAGGGTGAGGGCGATGGCGAAGAGCGAGTTCGTCTTCACGATCGCCGAGAGCAAGGGGCTCGAATTCGACGCCACTCTTCTCTGGAATCTCACGCCTTCGGAGGGAGAGCTTTCGGTGCTGTGGCGGAGGCTTGTGTCCGATGACAAGGCGGCCCTGGGGCGCGAGGCGCGCATCGTCCACGAGATCAATCTGTATTATGTCGCGGTGACGCGGGCGCGGAATGGCCTCGTGATCTACGAGGCCAACAAGGATTTTTGGAGCCAGGAGGAATTTTCCGGCCTTTTCGTGCCGAGCGCCGAGGCGGGGGTGATCGAGACCTATTGGACGAGGGTATCGAGTCCGGCCGAATGGCGCGAGCGCGGCGATTATTACGCCGAGCGGGGGCATTGGCTCGCCGCGGCCGAATGCTACCGCAACGCGGGCGACGAGGCGGCTGAGGCTCGGGCCATGGGCCGCGGGCTTTTGGCGGCGGGCCGGCACGAGGATGCCGCGCCCTGGCTCGAGGCCGCCGGCTTGCGAAAGGAAGCGGCCGGCGCCTGGGAGGTGGCCGGAAATATGGAGAGGGCCGGCGCGCTCTGGCTCGAACTCGGCGACACCAAGCGGGCCGCGCGCTGCCGGGCCCTCGGATTCGAAAAAAAGGGCGCAATGCTCGAGGCGGCCCGTCTGTGGCTGGAGCTCAAGGACAAGAAGGCGGCAGCCCGATGTCTTTCGCGCGCAGAGACCGATCCGAAGGCCGCGGAGCTTTATGTCGCGTTGAAGCTCTGGCCCAAGGCCGGCGAGTGTCTCTCTCGCGCCGGTCGCCACGCCGAGGCAGCTGAATGCTTTCGCAAGGCGAAGTTGCATGGAAGGGCTGCGGCGGCCTACGAGGCAGCGGGCGACCTCGTGGCCGCGCATCGCTCGTATGCGCTCGCCCACGATTACAAAAAGGAGGTCGATTGCCTCATGCGACTCGGCCGCTTCGATGTGCTCGCCCAAAGGCGCCTTGCGGCCCGAGATCTCGATGGAGCGAGTAGCTTTTACAGCCGCTGGGTCGCCATCGATGCCGCCGCCCGGGTTCCGGCCCTAATCGCCGAGGCCGAGGCCCTCCTTGCGAAGAAACCGGGCGAGGCGGGCGTTCGCTTTTCGGCAGCCAAAGATTTCGGGCGGGCAGCCGAGGCCTATGGGCGGGCGCGTGAATGGGAATTGGCCGCCGAGGCTGCCGTCGACGCGGGCGACCACCTGGGCGCCTCAGATTTTCTCGCGAAGAAGGGACTTTACGCCCGGGCCGCCAAGGAGCGCGAGGCCGCGGGGCTCCACGATGCCGCGACGGTCGCGCTTCTCCGCGAGTCGCTCTATATGGCCTCGTCGAGGAAACCTGACCGGAAAGCCGTCGAGGCCTTGAATGCGGAGGCGGCGAGTTTCGAGGCCAAGGGCGAGATCGACAGGGCTCTCAACCGCTACATCGTCATCGGTCACGTGAAGGCGGCCATTCCCCTTTTCATGAAGGGGGACAGGGACGAGGAGGCCTTCGAGTTTCTTTCCAATTACAATAAGTTCGAGGAACTCGAGAGGTATATCGAGGCCAAGCCGGACCTCAGGCTGGGGCACGCCTTCATCATGGGTCACAATCCCGTCGCGGACGAGTATGCCCACGAGCCGGAGAGCCCGAGCCTGCATGTCGCGATAATGGGGCTCCTGGCCCGCAGGTTGGACGACCCTCTGGCGAGGAGTCCGGAGCGACGCGAGGAGGTCGACGCCTTCCTTCCGAAGACCTACGATAGAATTTACAACTGTATCATCGAAGGGCTCCGGTTCGACATCGTCGACTATCTGATCAGGATCGGTCATCTCAACGGATTGTTCTTCCTCAATCGAATGGCCTTTTCGAAGGACCCGAAGCACAAGGACTTTATCCGCGGCTTTCTGCCCCACCTGAAGGCAGCGGCCGTCGGGACGGACGGGCCGAGCCCCCTCCTGGCGGCCCTGATCGCTACCCTCGAAAGGAGGGAGATGGAAGGTGCCCTGCCCCTCGAGGGCTTGAATGAATGGACGACCATTCCCTACTTCTTCGCCGTCGATACGCGCTTTGCCGTGTTCGATTATCTCGAGGCTACGGGGAAGGCCGACGCTATCGACGGACTCGTCCGAATCCTCGATGTCGACGCGGTTGTTGGTCTGTGGTATGAGCACAAGGGACGCCACGCCGAGGCCGCAGCCTCCTTCGCGAAGGGCAATCGCTGGCACCTGGCCCTCAGGGCCGCCCAGGCGGCGGGTGACCGTCTTATCGAGGCGCGGGCCCTCGAAAGGACGGGGAATCGAGAGGCCGCCCTCGAGATATGGAAGGCCCTGCAAAGGCCCCGGGACGCGGAGCGGGTCGCCAAGGCCATCGCGAAGCAATCGGAAAAGGCCGCGGCCGCGAAGGCGGGGGATTCGGACAAGGCGAAGAAGGCGCGGCAGGGCGAGTTGTTCTGAGAGGATCGAGCCCCTTTCCGCCCGAAAGGGGGGGTAGCGTAGAAGTTCGCGTCTCGCGAACTTCGGAGCGAGGGGGGGCCGCGAGCTCATCGGCGTTCGTTCGAGGCACCGCCGCCGCCAGCCACCCTTGACGGTGCCCCCCCAAAAAAAAGATGGCCACCCGCGCGGTGCGGGCAGCCATCTTATTAGTTATGCGCTCTTACTTTTCAGCCAGTCGATCATCCTCGGGGTGACCAGGGGCACCACGTCGCCGATCATGTGGGGCATGAGGTTGTCCATCACCTTGGGCATGAGGTCGGGCATCTGGGCGGCCATGTGCTCGGGCATCGGAACCTTGTCCGCGACCCGGGCGAGCATGGTGTCCATGACCTTGGGCATCATGCCGGGCAGGAGGATGGGGAAGAGGATGGGGAACATGGGCTTCATCACGCCGAGCATGAAGGGCATGCGCTTGCCCATGAACTTCATCATGCCGCCCATGCCGAGGGGCATGGCCTTCATGAGTTCGGGGAACATGGTCGCCATGATATCGGCGAAGCCCTCGGGGGTCATGAGGGCGATCATGTGCTCGAAAACGCCCCAATTGCTCCTAACCGAGGGCATGGGGTCGGGGAGCTCGATGCCGAAGGCCTCCGCGACGTAGCGGCCGAGGTCGACGACCTCGACGGGTAGCTTTTTCTTGTCGGCCGAGACGCGGAGCTGGACCTGGCAGCAGGGGCAGATCGCCAGGACCTTCTCGGCCCCGACTTCCACCGCCTCGTCGAGGCGGTCCTTGCCGATTTCCGCGGCGACCTCGGCGTCCTTGATGAGGGTGAGGACGGAGCCGCAGCACTTGGATTCCATTCGGTTGGATTCCATTTCCACGAACTCGACGTTGGGGATGGCCTTGATGAGGTCGCGGGGCGGCTCGAAGATACCGGAGACGCGGCCGAGGTGGCAGGAGTCGTGGAAGGTGACCTTTTCCTTCTTGCCGGGGCGGGGCGGGATTTTGAGGGATCCGTCCTTGACCGCGTCGGCGAGAACCTCGGTGTAGCTCTTGGTCGTGATGTTGTATTCGATGCCGAGTTTCTTGGCCCAGCTCGGGTAGGCGTGGCGCCACATCATGTCGCAGGCGGGGCAGGAGGTGATGACGGTGTCGGCTCCCGAGGCCTTCATGAGGTCGATGTTGTGCTTCATCGTCACCTTGAAGGTGTCCCATTTACCCGAGGCGAGCATGGGGGTGCCGCAGCAGTTTTCCTGCTCGCCGAGGTACTTGAAGTCGATTCCGGCCTTGTCGAGGAGCTCGACGGCGCCCTTGCCGATGTCCTCCTCGACGTAGGAGGCGGTGCAGCCGGCGAAGTAGACGTTCTTGGATTGGACCTGGGGACCGTGCTTGGCGAGGTGCGCCTTGGGGAACCAGTCGGAGCGGTTCTTGCGGAGGCCGGCCCAGATGTTGCCCTGGGAGAGGAGGGCCTCGGACATCATCTCGAAGGGAGGGAAGGTCATCTTCTTGTCATCGGTGATGAGCTTGCCGCGGAGCTTCATCCAGGAGGGCTCGACGGGGATGCCCTCGGGGCAGCGGATGGAGCAGCGTTCACAGGTAGTACAAACCATGAAGGTGTCGACGACCTTCTGGTCCCACTTGACCTTGCCTTCCATGAAGAGGCGGAGCCAGTACCATTTGCCGCGGGGCGACTGGCTTTCCCATAACCTGCCGTAGAACTGGTCGCAGGTGTCGACGCAGTAGCCGCACTGGCTGCAGCCGTAGGCGTGCCAGGCGACGTCGGCCGGGATGCCTTTCTTGGGGCCGGTCATGCGCTCGCCGACGTTGGTGAGGACCTGGTTGCCGAAGAAACGTGTAATTGGTTCGAAATTCGAGATGAAGGACACGAGGGTGGAGACGATGTTGCCCTCGATGTTCTTTTTCGGGTTCATGATGCGCTTGGGGTCGATCTCGTTCTTGAAGGCGCGAAGCTTGGCGAGGCGCGCCTCGCCGTAGACCGATTTGGCCTTGCCGGTGAAGTAGACGCCCGTGGCGTAGGCGCGGCCGCCGTGGCGCTCGGCCACCTTCATGATCGAGAGGGAGAGGCTGAACACGAAGTGGTAGGTGAACTTGCGCTGGTCGGCGGGGATGAAGCCGAGGATGACGACCTCGGGTGCGCCGTCACGGCCCTTTTTGACGAGCATGCCTTCCTTGACGACAGGCTGATGGATGCTCTTGTCCATGTCTTCAAGGAATTCCTCGAGGTGGGCGAGGGGGACGACGACCTCGGCGGGGACGAGGGAGGGACCGAGGCGCTTGACCTGCATGACCTTGAAGCGGTTTTCCCACTCGTGGTCGGCGACGTCCTGCGAAAGCTTCTGGAGGCCCGTTTTCGCGATGAGGCTGTCGAGCCTGGCCGCGACCGTGGCTGTGTCTTCGACGCGATAGGCGATCGTGACGACGTAGGCCTCGGGGATCTTGATGAACTGGCCCTCGTGGATGTCGTGCTCGGGGTGGGGGGTCTTGTTCTTGAGCTCGGCCATCTTGGGGTTGATGAAGAGGATCGACCAGATGGGGAGGTTTTCCTTGATGATCGCCTCGGTGAGTTTCTGGATCGAGGAGGACTGGAGGGAGGAGGCGGCCAGGATGACGAGGTCGCTCTTCTTCTGGACCTTTACCGTCACCTCGGTGATGAGGCCGACGATGCCGCCCGTCTCGTAGATGAGGTCGATGTCCTCACCCTTGAACTCGCGCACGGAGCCGTTGGCGAGGACGGCGCGGACGGCGACGATGTTGTCGCGGAACCAGCCCGCCTCGAAGGAACCGATGCCCGCCCCGCCCTGGGCGACCCAGCCGCCGACGGTGGAGGAGGGATAGCTCGTCGGGTAGAGCCTCAGGGTCAGTCCCTTTTTCGCGAGGGCCCGGTCGAGGGGTTCCCAGCCGAGGCCCGGCTGGACGCGGACGGTCAGGGCCGTCTCGTCGATGGCGAGGACCTGGCGCATGCGGATGAAGTCGACGACGATGCCTTCTTTGACGGGAATCGCGCCGCCGTAGCCTGAGGTGGCCTTGGCTCGCGGCGTGATCGCCGTACCTGTCTCATTGGCCCACCTCACGAGGGAGATGAGCTCGGCCTCGCTCTCGGGCTGCACGACGCCCGCGGGCGTGGTCGTGCCGAGAAGCGGCTTGATGAGATAGGGAATGTCGCCGACATCGTGCGAATACAGCATCCGCTCGACCTTGTCGAACCTGACACGCGCGCCGAACGTTTTCTCGAGCAACCCGGTCGCGTTACCTGCTACGAGCATCTTCATGCCCCCTTCGTATAGAGTGCCGAGGGCACGCTTGTCGGCGCCCCTTCGGACAGAATGCCTAAATCTTCCAGATACAAAGACTTGAGAAAATGAAGCAGAGAAAGTATCTTTTCGTTTTTGAGCCGGTAGAAGATGTTGCGCCCCTCGCGGCGCCTTTCGAGGAAGCCTGCGAGGGTGAGGAGTTTGAGTTGCTGGGAGGTCGCCGAGATGGAGGACCCTCCGGATTGGACGATTTCGTCGACGCTCCGGTCGCGCTCGGTGAGGAGGCAGAGGATCTTGAGTCGCTTGGGATTGGCGATCATGGAGAGAATTTCCGCCACGTGAATGCAGCGCGCCTCGGTGGCGAAGCCCTCGAGTTCGCTGCCCACCAGGTCCCCAGTCCCGCAATCGGGGTCGGCAACAAGCTTCGTGTCACTGTTCATTAATTCAATACTTTAGGAACTGTTAAAGCTTCTGTCAAGCTTAAATTATAGATATAGAATATTGTATATAGTTTTTTCCATTGAGGGGCGGCGCGAAGCCTTACTTGTTATCAGAAAATAATTTGCACCCTTGGCCTCGGGTTTTGGCCGGTCTAGGCCAGTTGGGGCTCAGGAATTTCCGAGACAAAATTCGTCGATGAGCCGTCTCGCGACGGAACCCCGCGGCGGGATGTCGGGCATTTCGTCGGGCCCGCACCAGCGGAGTTCCGCTATCTCCCGGCCATCGGGGCGGGCCTCGCCGCCAGCCCATTCAGCCGTGAAGGCGAGCATCAGGGAGTCGGGAAAGGGCCAGGGTTGTGAAGAGACGTAGCGAAGGGCCTCGATCCTTAGGCCCGATTCCTCGAGCACTTCGCGGGCGGCCGCCTCTTCGAGGGTCTCGCCGGCCTCCACGAATCCGGCGAGGAGGCCGAAACGGCCGCCAGGTGGGAAGCGGGCATTGCGCGCGAGGAGGGCTTTGCCCTCCTTGCGCACGAGGACGATGACGGCGGGCGAGATGCGCGGGAAATGGGCGTGGCCGCAGGCCGGGCAGGTGAGGGCGCTCGAGTCGGGATCAAGGGCTGCGGCCCCCTTGGCGGGGTTCCCCTTGGCGGCGGCCGGCCCTGTGGCGGTGGCGGCGGCGGGCCCTGTGAAGGCGGCTGCGGCCGGCTCTGTGGCGGTGGCGGCGGCCAGGGCCGCCCCGCAGGCTCCGCAAAATCTGCTTGTCGCGAGCCAGTTGAGAAGGGCCAGGGCCTTGAGGGCCGGCCGCAATTCCTCGTCGCTCCAGAGCGCGAGGCCCTGTCTGATGGGAAGACGGGAGAGTCCCTGGGCGCGTGCCGCCCCGCTCTGCGCCTCTTCGAGTCCCAGAGCCAGGTAGGGTCGACCATTCCATTCGAAGGGACGCCGCGCGTTCACGGGAAGGTCGACGAGTCTTTTCATTCGGACTGTCGCGCGGGGAGCCTCGGGGCCTTCGATCCAAATATCGCTGCCCGTGAAAATATGGGTTGGCAATTCCAATTGGTCCAGATTCATTTCGCTTTGAAAACCTCCTGCCGAGAATACTGCCGACGCGGAGCCCCGGGCCACCTCGATCCTCTTGCGGGAGTCGAGCCTCGCCGATAGGCTCCTTTTCGATGAAACCCAAGAAGAGCGATTCGACCGGGGAAGGTCCCTCGCCTGCGTCCTCGCCCGCGCCTGCGTCCACCTCCGCGCCACCGTCTACGCTGCCCGCGGTTATGCCCGGCGAGGGCGATGGGGGACGATTCCGGCCGACCGCCTCGATCCGAGCCGTCCTCGTGAGACTGAGCGACGAGGCGAGGGTTGTCCTCACCGACGAAAAAGGGCGCGAATGTCGCGCGGATTACCGCAGGCATGCCGGCCTTCTTCGCGAGCTCATCCGCGAATTCACGACAGAAAAGCTGCGCCAGGAAGCGGAATTTTCCTGGGGGGAAGAGGAACCGAATGGGGCTCCGACCTCGGGAACTCCCTTCGGCACGGAGCATTCGAGAATCTCCGGCTTCGAGTCGATGGGCATCAGACCCTCCGCCCGTTTTCTCGATCTCGCCCTGGGTGCGGGAATTCTCGAAAACGAGGAGGGCGACCGGCTCACTAGCGTCGAAGGTCTCTGCCGCCTCGAATTCCGCGTTCGTCCTTCGACAGCGGAACGGCTGGCCGTGATATTGCGACCGATCGAGGAGGGCTCGGGCGAGGAGGTCGAGGCCACGAGCGGCGTCATGGGCCAGGCCTATGTCGACGCGATACCCGAAACCGCGATCGCCCGGGCCTTGAGCCCGCGGCACCTCCTCCTCGGCGATCTTGTCTACGGCGTCGAGGACCTCGGGCCCGATTGGATGGGTCTCCAGGCCCTGAGCGCCTTCGTGCCCGCCCGCGACCTCGTGCTCCACCTTTCGACCTGTCTTTCGCGCCTGCCCGATTCGGTGCCTTCACGGCAGGGCTGGCGGACGGAAAAGGGCGGCCTGCGCATCGCGCGACCGGCCATCCTCTTTCGCGAGATCGACTCCTACGGCTATCTCCACGTGTATCCTTTCAATTGGGTGGAAGGTTTTCCCCCCGGCTTCATCGAGGAAGGCGACATTTCGCGGGTCGTCGAGATGGACGCGGAGACGAAGACGATGCGCGTTTTCGAGCTGGTCTTTCCGCGCATCGCCGACGAGGAATTCCGCCTCCTCCTCGCCTCGTCGGGCAAGGCCGCCAAGACCGCGGTCTTCGAGGAGGCGGGCCGTTTCGTCTTCGAGCCCGATTTCGTGGAATCCTTCCTTTCGGAAAACATGGGCAGGCTCATCGCCGGCTTTGCGCTGTTCGAGGCTGACAAGCTGCGCCGCTACAAGATCCTGCCCGCAAGACCGCGCCTCAAGCTCCGCATCTCGAGCGGCATCGATTTTCTCGGCGGCCGCGCCGACGTCGAGATTGCGGGCGAGAAATTCGAGTACGCGAAATTCCTCGCGGCCTACCGCCGCGAGGGCTCGATCATGCTCTCGGACGGTTCGCGGGCCTTTCCCGACAAACGCGAAATCGAGCGCTTCGAAAGGCTCCTCCGCAAGGCCAAGGGTTCCCAGGATCTCTTCGAGATCTCGGCCTTCGACCTGCCGGCCCTGGAACGCCAGGCGGAGGTCGAAGGCGAAGGCGAACATTGGGAACGCATGTCCGCATTCTACGGCGGGTTCAACTCGATCGGAGATTTGCCCGATCCCCCCGAGCCCAAGGGGGCCTCCCTTCGTCCCTATCAGATCTTCGGAACCAAGTGGATAGCCTGGCTGGCGAAGCATGATTTGAACGGCTGCCTCGCCGACGAGATGGGACTCGGCAAGACACTCCAGGCCATCTCTGTCCTCCGCTCCCTGGGCAAGAAGGCGTGGGTCGCCCTCGTCGTCATGCCCAAATCCCTCCTCTTCAATTGGGCCTCGGAGTTGGCGCGCTTTGCCCCCGAGTTCCGCGTCCTTGTGTATCATGGACCCGACCGCGATCCGGGCAAGCTCGCCGGAAAGGGTCGCTCCATCGTTCTCACAAGTTATGCGACCCTGCGCAACGATCTCGAGGAATTCGAGAAACTCAAATTCGAGTGGCTCATCCTCGACGAGTCGCAAACCATCAAGAATTCGGAAACCCTCGCCCATCGCGCCGTTTCCGCCATCAAGGCGCGGCACCGCCTCGCCCTGAGCGGAACGCCGGTGGAGAACCACCTCGGCGAACTCTGGAGTCTCTTCGAGTTCCTCAATCCCGGCTTCTTCGGGTCGCAGGGCGATTTCCTCAAGCGCTGGCAACATCCCATCCAGGAAGGCGGCGACGAAAATGCCCTTCGCGACCTTCGCGTCAGGATTTATCCCTTCATTCTTCGACGCCGCAAGGCCGACGTCCTGGCCGACCTTCCCGAGAAGACCGAGCAGACGGCCCTTGTCGAACTGGAGCCCGCCCATCTCGCCGCCTACCACAAGCGACGTCTGGAGCTCAAGGCTCGGGTCGACGCGGCCATCGAGAGGGAAGGCGTCGCCAAGAGTTCCTTCCTCGTCCTCGCGGCGATGACCGAACTTCGACGCTTCGCGAGCCTGCCCGAGACCGAGGGAGCGGTCGAGGGCCAGTCGGCCAAACGGGCCTTTCTCCGCGAACTTGTGCCAGAGCTCGTCGAGGCGGGGCACAAGGCTCTGGTATTCACGAACTACCTCGCCGCCGTCGATCTCGTTTCGGAGGACCTCGCCGGCCAGGGCATCGGCAACCTCGTGATGACGGGTGCGACATCGGATCGCGCCACGATCGTGGAACGCTTTCAGACCGATCCCGGGGTCTCGGTGCTGACGATGACTCTCAAGACCGGCGGTCTCGGCCTCAACCTGACGGCGGCCGACTATGTCTTCATCTTCGACCCCTGGTGGAATCGCGCGGCCGAAGCCCAGGCCATCGACCGGACCCACCGCATCGGCCAGAAGAATCCCGTCTTCTGCTACCGGCTCATCGCCAAGGAGACGATCGAAGAACGCATGTACGAATTGCAGGAACGCAAGGCGAGTCTCGTTGGCTCCCTCCTCGCCGCGGACGCGGAAGTCGCCAAGACCCTCGATGCCGGCGACATCGCCTATCTCCTGGGATAATCATGAGCACTACGTACTATTATTTCCGGAAACTGACGGATGGTGGCAACTCACGGCCCGGAGAACGACGCGACCAACACCAGGTCGACCGCATCGTCGGATTGCTCCAGCGTCTGACCATCCACGAACTCGGCCCGATTTTCGAGGCGCTAACGGGCGAAAAAAAGCTTCCGCAGCCCAAAGAAAAGTTGTGCGCCGTTCTGGCCAGCCTCCTCGATTTCCAGACGCCCGAGGAATTCCTGCCCCTTTGGTCGGCGCTGCCCGCCCACCTCCGTGACGCGGTGACGCTGGGGACCTTCGAGGAATGGTTCGATCCGAAACCGATCGAGACCGCCCATGGAATTGTTATAGTTGCGAAGGAAAAATCATACGGGTACAGACAGAAATACCGGGTCACCCCCGGGATTCGTCTCGGCTTCTTCGTCGTTCACCCGGACCGCCCCCTCCTCGCGATGCCCGGATGGCTCCGCGAACTCTTCCTCCCCTTCATGCCCAAACCCCAGGCCTGGACCCTCGCACCACTCGAAAAAAAACCCGGGTCGACCTGGTCGAACGAGGCGGGGATTATCGACGGCCTGCCCCTCCTCCTCCGCGCCCTCGACCTTGGAAACGGCACGCGCGATTCCTGGGATCTTTCCAAGAAGGGCTTCAATAAAACCGAGATCGCCCGCCTTCGCTCGACTTCGGGTATTCCGCCCTTCGGCCAGGCGGCTGCCCTGGGCCTGGATTCCGTTGAGCTCCTGGCTCGTTTTCTGGCCTGCTTCGCCGGGCCCGGTGTCAGGAAAAAGTTTGCGATTCAGGGCGGCTCGACCCTCGAAGGCCTGCGATCGCTCGCTACCCTGTTCTTTTCCGAACAGGCGGGCAAGGGAAATACCAATGAGGAACTCCGCTCGGGCCGCTGGCTCGAGACGGCCGTCCTCAACGATCACCTATCGCGCAAGCCCGGGACGCAGACCAATTTCTTCGGGGAGGCTCCGCCGAGCCGGAGGGAGCTGCGCCTCAGCCTCAACGCCCTCGCGGAACTGGACGACTGGGTCGACGCGCGAGGCTTGTTCGACTGGTTTTGGGTCCACCTTTGCTCGATGCGCTGCTTCGACGACGAAGATGAGGGATGGTCCCTCCATCTCCGCGGCAGTCGCCTCGACCTCAGCCCTCCCCTGGACCAGGAGAGCGAGTGGAATGCCCAGCTCGCGGTGAACGGCCCCTGGCGCAAAGAGCTCCTCGCCAGGCCCCTTTTCGAGGCCTACTGCTACCTCTTGGCCGTTCTCGGCTTTGTCGAAATCGCCGAAGGCGAAGCGCCCCGGCGCCTCCTCAAGAAGGGCCAGCTCCTCCCCATCAGCCCCGCCGACGCCCTCGTCGCCCTCCGCCTCACGAAACTCGGCCGCTGGTGCCTCGGCTACGACGCGGATCCTCCCGCCCTCGAGACGGCGCACTACGAGGCCATCGCCGATCCGGAACTCCTCGTCGTCGCTTTCCGGGGCAAACACCTCGAACTCCGCCTCTACCTCGACGCCATCGGCACGCCCCTCGGAGAGGAGCGCTGGCGCATCACCGAGGCGAAGTTCATAACTGGTTGTGATTCGATCGCGGCGATAGAAAAGCGCATCGAAGACTTCCGAAGACTCGTGGATCGGGCGCCTTCGCCGCGCTGGGAGCGCTTCTTCGCCCTTGTTCTCGAAAGGGCAGCGGCACTGCCCTCGCGCCGCGCCGCCTGGATCGTCCCACTTCCCAAGGACTCCGCCACCCGCGAGGCCCTCCGTGCCGATCCCAAGTTTCGCGCCCTCGCGCTCCGCGTCGAGGATGGCTCTGTCGTTGTGCGCGCCGAGGACTACGCCGCCTTCGCCAAGCTCCTCGCGGCCTATGGATTCTGGGCGCCGACCGAGAAGCGCGGCCGCACCGCCCTTCGGTGAAAGGCTCCGGCACCCTCCGCGTGCAGGAGGCGGGCCCACCTCCCCCTACAAAATCCTTTCCTTCCAGGCCCGACCTGTCGGCGTCGCGGCGAGGCCCCCCTCGGCAGTCTCCTTGAGCGCCGCAGGCATCGCGTCGCCGATGGCCTTCATCGCCCCGACCACCTCGTCGAAGGGAATGGCCGAACGCACCCCGGCCCTGGCCAGGGTGACGGCCGTGATGGCGTTGGCCGCCAAAAAGGCGTTGCGCTTGACGCAGGGCACCTCGACGAGGCCCGCCACCGGATCGCAGGCGAGGCCGAGGGAGTTCTTGAGCGAGAGGGCCGCCGCGTCGATCGCGTCCGCAAAGTCCATGCCCTCGAGGACGGCGAGGCCGGCGGCGGCCATCGCGCCAGCCGAGCCGCACTCGGCCTGACAGCCGCCCGCCGCCCCGGCGAGGGTGGCCCGCTGGGCTATCAGGACCCCGATGGCGCTGGCCGCGACGAAGGCGTCCTGGAGTCGCTTCGATTCGGCGTTCAAGCCCGGCTCTCGCGCGTCACGCCAGGCCCAGAGAACCCCCGGCACGATGCCGCTCGACCCGGCCGTGGGAAAGGCGACCACCCTGCCCCCGCAGGCGTTCACCTCGTTCACCGCGAGGGCGTAGGTTATGGCCAGGCCGAAGAAGCGATCGGCGACCGGCGGAGGCAGTGGCGAAGAGGCCACCTTGAAGGCAGCCCCCTCGGTGAGGCCAGAAAAAGAGCGCTTGGGCGAGGCGACCCCCTGCTCGATCGCGTTGCGCGAAATCATCATACGTCGTCCTATCTCGGCGCGCACGGCCTCAGCCTCGATGCCAGCGTTGAAAGCGTCGCGGGCGATGAGCCACTCGGCGTAGCCCAGGCCCGACTCACCGATGCGCCCGAGGAGTTCCGCCGCGTTCGAGAATTTCCAGTTCACAGCCTGCCTCCGCCCGAGGCCGAGGGCACATAGACCACGTCCTTCACCCCCTGGACCCCGGCGAGGGCCGGGACCACCCCCGAGGCCACGATCCCGTCCACCTCGACGACGAGGAGGGCCAGATCACCCTTGTCCGTGCGGTGCGAGGTCATCGAGGCGATGTTGAAGCCCCAGGCCGCGAGAATGGCGGCCACGCCGGCGATGACGCCCCGCGTATCCTGGTGGAGAACGAGAAGGGCCTCGAGGGCCCCGTCGAGCTCGGTCTTGAACCCATTGATGGATTGGAGCCGCACCTTGCCCCCGCCCACCGAAGCCCCGCGCACCCTCGTCCGCCGCTCCCCGCTCTCGAGTTCGAGAACGACAGTGTTAGGATGATAACGCTCGGGACTGTCGAAGACCGGGACGAGCTCGATGTTCAGCCCCTCGCGCTTGGCGAGTTCTGGCGCGAAGCCCAGACGCGCGTCCTCGGGGAGTATTCCTAGGAGGCCGGCGATGGCCGCCTTGTCCGAGCCGTGGCCCTTCCAGGTGCTCGCCAGCGAGCCGTGGAAGAGGACCCGCGCACGGTCGAAGGGCCCGCCGTGGATCTTCCTCGCCAAGAAGGCGATGCGGGCTACCCCCGCCGTGTGCGAACTGGAGGGCCCGATCATCACCGGACCGAAGATGTCGAGAAGACCTAGGGCGCGTTCAGACATGGGCGAACTATACGCCAAAGCGCCTCATCGGTGAAGCGAGTCGCCGCTAGTGGCCGATCATCGAGGCGGCGGAAGAATTCCATTGATTTCCACTCGCGTCTCGGGCCAGGCCGCGAAGATGCCCGTGATAAAGGCCCGAAGCCGCAGGAGCAGATCCTCTGCTGGTGGCGGGACTTCATCGGGGAAGGCGGCGAGCAGCTTATGGTCGGCCTCGCCATCCTCGAACATCTCGAGGAGACCGAAGGCCTCGCAATCGACAAGTCCACCCTCGGTCAAAGGGCGCGTGGTAATAACGTAACAATCCCTACATTCGCCATCACCCGAGACCCCGGCGCTGCCGGGGACGAAACCGTAGGGCCAGGGGTAGGGAAGGAGGACGGGGCGCGAACCCTTGCGCTCGAATGTCGCCTCGTCGTAGAGCCCCCGCACGAGGCTGCCCGCCGCTGCTTCGATGAAAACCTTCATCGCTCCTCCTCATGGAATGGCGATTATTGCCCCCTCACCTCTCCAACTTCCTATACGTCATCCTGTGAGGCCTTCGCCAAGCCTGCGGCTTGGCGCACCACTTTCCGCCGCAGCGGAAAGTGGGCTCTCCATCACCGCCGACAGGCCCCCTCACCTCTCCAACTTCCTATACGTCATCCTGTGAGGTCGATCGGCGGCATCACCCAGCTGCTCGTGGC
>JAJXVS010000340.1 GCA_021782015.1 bacterium
CTCGACGGCCCAGGGCGACGTGATGCAGGCTCGTTGGGGCACCCATGGCGATCATCCGATCATCGCTCTGGCGCCCGGCAACGTGCGCGAGTGCTTCGACCTTACGATGCGGGCCTTCGAGCTGGCCGAGACCTATCGCGTGCCGGTCATCGTCCTCACCGACGAGGTCATCGGCCACATGCGCGAGAAGGTGACCCTGCCCGATCCGCACAGCATCAAGCAGGTGAAGCGCAAGGCGCCGGCCAGCCCCGCCGGCTACAAGCCTTACGCGGCCGATCCCGACGGCGGGGTGCCCCTGATGGCGCCCTTCGGCGAGGGCTATCGCTGGCACGTCACCGGCCTCTTCCACGACGAGGCGGGCTTTCCGACCAGCAAGCCCCAGGTGGCCGACACCCTCCTCAGGAGGCTCACCCGCAAGGTCGAAAAGAACATTGACGATATCGTCGACTACGCGAGCGAAACCCTCGACGACAGCGAGGTCGTTGTGCTCTCCTTTGGCTCCTCCGCCATGTCGGCCCTCTCCGCCGTGCGCCGCGCCAGGAAAGAGGGGATCAAGGCCGGCTTCCTCCGCCTCAAGACCCTCTGGCCCTTCCCGGAGAAGGTCGTAAAAGCCCTCGAGTCCCACGCGAAGCGCATCATCGTGGCCGAGATGAATCTCGGCCAGGTCGCCCTCGAGGTCGAGCGGGCCATCGGTTCCTCCTCGTCGGGCAGCAAAGTGAGGGTGGAAAGGCTCGGCAAGGTCAACAGCGAGCTCTTCCATCCCGACGAGATCTATCGCGCCATCAGGGGCCCGGCCTCCGACGGCGCCGCCAAAGGGAGCAAGTAATGGCAACCCTCGATTACTTCCGCAAGGAAAAACTGCCGCATATCTGGTGCCCCGGCTGCGGCCACGGCGCCATCACCGGCGCCCTCGTGCGCGCCATCGAGAAACTCGGCCTCGACAAGAACAAGGTCGTCATAGTTTCGGGCATCGGCTGTTCCTCGCGGGCGGTCGGCTACCTCGACTTCGACACCCTCCACACGGCCCACGGCCGCGCCATCGCCTACGCGACGGGCATCAAGCTGGCCAAACCCGATCTCAAGGTGATCGTCATGACCGGCGACGGGGACTGCACCGCGATCGGCGGCAACCACTTCATCCACGCGGCGCGGAGGAACATCGGTATTACGACGATCGTGATGAACAACGAGATCTACGGCATGACGAGCGGCCAGTACTCGCCGATGACGCCTACCGGAATGTTCGGCACGACGGCCCCCTACGGCAACGTCGAGCGGCCCTTCGACCTCTGCAAGCTCGCCATCGCCTCAGGCGCGACCTATGTCGGCCGCGGCTCGGCCTATCACGTTCCGCTCACCGTCGACCTCATCGAGAAGGCCCTGATGAACGACGGCTTCTCGGTGGTCGAGGCCCTTTCCGGATGCCCCACCTATTTCGGACGCAAGAACAAGATCGGCGACGCCGTGCAGATGCTCGACTGGATCAAGGACCAGACGGTCAACGTCAAGGCCGCGGCTGTCATGGCGCCCGAAAAGCTGGTCGGCAAGGTCATGATCGGCGAACTCCACAATGCCGCCGCGCCCGAGTACGCGGCCTCGTACAAGGAACTGGTGGGCAAGGTGCAGCGCCGGTACGATTCTTACGTCGGGGAGGTCCGCGAATGCGCGTCGAATTCAGACTGAGCGGCTCGGGAGGCCAGGGCCTCCTCCTCGCGGGCATCGTCCTCGCCGAGGCCGCCATCCAGGACGGCAAGAACGCCGTGCAGACCCAGAGCTACGGCCCCGAGGCCCGGGGCGGTTCGAGCAAGGCCGAGGTCGTCATCTCCGACGAGGACATCGACTATCCCAAGGCTGTCGACCCCGACTTCCTCCTCGCCCTTACCCAGGAATCCTACAAGACTTACGGGCCCCTGATGAAGAAGGGCCTCATTATCGTCGACACTTCCGTCGCCCTCGACCCGGCCATCGCCGCGCATACGGTCTCTCTGCCCATCCTCGATACCGCGGCCACCAAGGTCGGCAAGAAGGTCGTGGCCAACATCGTGGCCCTCGGCGTTCTCGGGGGCCTGTCCAAGGTGGCCACAGCCGCCACGCTCAGGGAAGCCGTTCTGGCCCGCGTTCCCAAGGGTACAGAAGAGCTCAATGTGAAGGCCCTCGATGCGGGGCTTGAACTTGCGGCAGGAGTAAAATAATATAGATATATCGTGGACGATAAAGAAGGCCTGAACAAGGCACAAGCCGAAGAGGCAGGAATCGAAGAGGCGGGCCTCTTCGAGGCGAAGGCCGCCTGGGAAGCGGGGGTCGAAAAGGCCCTCGCCAGGCACCCCGAACGTTCCAAGGTTTTCGTGACGGGCTCGAAGGTGCCGGTAAAACGGCTCTACACGCCTCTCGACACGGGTGGAACCTACGGGGACAAGCTCGGCTTCCCGGGCGAGTATCCCTACACCCGGGGCGTGCAAAGCACGATGTACCGCGGCAGGTTCTGGACCATGCGCCAGTACGCCGGCTTCGGCAACGCCGAAGAATCGAATAGAAGGTACAAGTACCTTCTCGAGCAGGGACAGACGGGGCTTTCGATCGCCTTCGACCTTCCCACGCAGATAGGCTACGATTCCGACCACCCCCTCGCCGCCGGCGAGGTGGGCAAGGTCGGAGTCGCCGTCGATTCGCTGGAGGACATGGAGACCCTCTTCGCGGGCATACCCCTCGACAAGGTCTCCACCTCGATGACGATCAACGCTCCCGCGGCCATCCTTCTCGCGATGTACGTCGCGGTGGCCGAAAAGCAGGGCGTTCCCGCCTCGGCCCTCAACGGCACCATCCAGAACGACATCCTCAAGGAATACGTGGCGCGCGGCACCTATATCTTTCCGCCGGCCCACTCCATGCGACTCATCACGGACATCTTCGCCTGGTGCGCGAAGGAAGTTCCCAATTGGAACACGATTTCCATCTCCGGCTATCACATCCGCGAGGCGGGCTCCACGGCCGTGCAGGAGGTGGCCTTCACCCTGGCCGACGGCATCGCCTACGTCGACGCGGCCATGAAGGCCGGCCTCGACGTCGACGATTTCGGCCCGCGGCTTTCCTTTTTCTTCAACGCGCACAATGACCTCTTCGAGGAAGTGGCCAAATACCGCGCGGCCCGTCGAGTCTGGGCCAGGATCATGAAGGAGCGCTTCGGCGCGAAGAACCCCAAGTCGCTGATGCTCCGTTTCCATACGCAGACCGGCGGCTCCACGCTGACCGCCCAGCAGCCCGAAAACAATGTCATACGTGTGACGATCCAGGCCCTCGCAGCCGTCCTTGGCGGCACCCAGTCCCTCCACACCAATTCGCGCGACGAGGCCCTCGCCCTGCCCACCGAGGATTCCGTGCGCGTCGCCCTGCGCACCCAGCAGATCATCGCCTACGAGTCGGGCGTCGCCGAGACCATCGATCCCCTGGCCGGCTCCTACTACGTCGAAAACCTCACCGACTCGATCGAAAAGACCGTCTGGGCCTAC
>JAJXVS010000063.1:0-6020 GCA_021782015.1 bacterium
CGAGCCATGGGTTCGTGAACTCAGGCGTCAATCCCATACCGACGCCCCGACAGGACTCGCGACCCGCTCTTTTTTCGAGGAAGAGCTCGCCAGGCGGCTCGAGGCACCTTCGCTCTTCCTCCTGATCAAGCCCGACCGCTTCAAGGAGCTCGTCGACGAGCGGGGCCACGCCGCAGGAGACGCCGCCATGTCGGCCATCGCGGCCCTTCTCCTCAACACGGCTCGGGACCTCGGGCGGGGCCACGCCCTGCGGATCAAGAGCAACGAGACGGCGCTGATCGTTCCCCGCTGCGGCCGGGAGGAGGCCGGTAAGCTCGTGCGACGCATTGCGCGGACCTTCACCTCGCTCGACGCGGGCCCCGGCTGCGAGGGCTTCCACCCGAGCCCCAGCATGGCCCTCGGTTTCTGGCCGGATAACGGTCAGGACCCACTGCGCCTCTTCGACGAGGTGTACGGCCTTCTGCAACGCGCCTGGCGCGACGGTGGAGGCAGAGCCTACATGATGCGCGAACCCTCGGCCGCGCCTCCCGCGGGCTTGCCCGAACGAAGGCGGGCGGCGGAGGCCGCAGGTTGAACGACATCGCTTCCTTCCTGTCGGGCGTTCCCGTCTGCGCCGGCATGAGCCCGCTCGAACTTAATATCTTCGCCGCCTTCCTCGAGCCCTCGCGGCTCGCCCGTGGGGAGACCCTCTTCCGCGAGGGCGAGGGCGGAACCACCATGTACTTCGTCCGCACCGGGACGATGGGCGCCTGGGTCCATGAAGACGACGGGGCGCATAGGGAGGTGTACGAGTTTCGGAGCGGCAGCCATCTGGGGGAGATGGCCATAGCCGAGGGCTCGGTGCGATCCGCGACGGTCTACGCGAAGAGCGACGCCTCGCTCCTCGCCCTCGACGCGAGCGATTTTCACCGGCTCGTCTGGGAACACCCCGGCCTCGCGGTCAAGCTTCTCGGCAACATGGCGCGCAACATGGCCTCATGGCTGGACGAGGCCGCGGGCTATCTCGGCGACCTCGCGCGCTGGGGCGAAAACGCGAGGCGCAAGGCCATCGTCGACGCGGCCACCGGGCTTTTCAACCGCCGCTTTCTGGAGGAGGCCATCCGCGCCCGCGAGGGGAGAGGCATCGACGCGAGAAGGCCCTGCGCCCTCGTCGCCTTCGATCTCGACCGCTTCCACGAGCTCAACGAAAGGCGAGGGCACGCGGCCGGCGACGCGATGATCGCCCGGGTAGGGGCCCTGGTTCAATCCTTCGCCTCGTCCTCGGGCTTCGAAGGCATCGTGTCGGCAAGGCTTTCGGGCGACGAGTTCTCGATCCTCCTTCCCGACGCCTCGGGCGGGGCCGCCGCGGAATTCGCCGAAGGGCTCCGCGCGGCGATCGAAGGCCTTTCCGTCGAAGCCGCGCTTGGCATGGGCGCTGGAACGGCAAGGCCGTCAGCCACAGAGAGGCCGTCAGCCACAGAGAGGACGTCAGCCACCGCGAGGCCGTCCATCACCCCGAGGCCGTCCATCACGGCGAGTTTCGGTTGCGCAACGGCGCCCGACGACGCGAGCGACGGGGAGGGCCTGGTCGCCTGCGCCGATGCCGCCCTCGCCCGGGCAAAGAAAAATGGTCGTAATTGTGTGCACTGCGCCGAGGACGACGCGATCGCCTGCCTCGACGAAGCGGCTCCGGAATAGGGGAAAAGGATGAAGTCACGCAAGTTCCTGAATCGAGAGCTTTCCTGGCTCGATTTCAACTCGAGGGTCCTCGACGAGGCCCTCGATCCGGGCGCGCCGCTTTTGGAACGGCTCAAGTTCCTCGCGATAGTCTCTTCCAATTTCGATGAATTCCACATGGTCCGCATGTCGGCCCTCAAGGTCGCCGCCCGCGAGGGAAGCGAGGAGCGCGACCCGTCGGGCCTGACGCCGAAGGAGGCGATATCGGCCATCGCCGAGCGCCTCCGCGAAATCCGGAAGCGCCATTACGACTGCCTCATGGCCTCGGTCCTCCCCTCCCTCGCCAGGGAAGGCATAGCAGTGACCTTTCCGCAGCTGTGGAGCGCAGCCGAGCGCCGCTGGCTCGAGTCGACCTTTATCGACGCCGTATTTCCCCTCCTCACGCCCCTGGCCCTCGTGGAGGGCGAGGACTTCCCCTGCAGCGGCAATCTCCGGGTCCATGTCGCCTTCGTGCTCGAGGGGGACGAGGGGCCCGACGGAGCCCCCGAACGCAGGCTCGCCGTGGTGCAGGTGCCGCCCAACCTCGACCGCTTCATCCGCATGCCGACTGACGGCCCGGGCCTTCGCCTGGCCCTGCTCGACGACCTCGTGGAAAGCTTCGGCTCCCGGCTCTTCCCGGGATGGACGCTCCGCGAATCCATACAATTCAAGGTAATCCGCGACGCCGACGCCGGCGTCGACGAGGAGCGCGACGAGGACTTCGTCACCGCCATGGAGGAGGTCCTCGCCGACAGGCAGAACTCCTGGCCCGTGCGCCTGATCATCGCGGCGAGGCCGCGCGAGCTGGGCGACAGGATCGCCTCCTTCCTCGGCCTGGACGAAGAGGACATCACGAGAATCGAGGGACCCATCGAGCTCCGGCATTTCATGGACCTGGCATCCTCCGAATCGCTCGGGGGCTCCCCTGCCTTCGCCCGACTGCGCTACGAGCCTAAGCCGCCCGTACCCGCCCTCCAGGTTCCCGAAGGCTCGACGCTCTGGGAGGAGATCCTCCGCGCCGACCGCCTCCTCCACGTGCCCTACGAATCCTTCGACCCCGTCCTGCGTTTCATCGACGCGGCGGCCGACGACCCCCAGGTGCTCGCGATCAAGATGACCCTCTACCGCACCTCGGGCAATTCGCCGATCGTGCGGGCCCTGACCCGAGCGGCCCGCAACGGCAAGCAGGTCGCGGTGGTGATGGAGCTCAAGGCCCGCTTCGACGAGGAGCGCAACATCGCCTGGGCGAGCCGCCTCGAACAGGCGGGGGCCATCGTGACCCGGGGCGTGGCGCGGCTCAAGGTCCACGCGAAGGCCGCCCTCGTGGTCCGCAGGGAGGAGGGCGGCACCATCCGCCGATATCTCCATCTATCTACGGGTAATTATAACGATCGCACGGCGCGCCTCTACGTCGATCTCTCCCTCTTCACCTGCAACGAGGAACTCTGCCGCGACGCCTCGGCCTTTTTCAATCTCCTCACCGGCTATTCGGCCATGCAGAGCTTCGCCCGGCTCGTCGCCGCTCCCTTCGAGCTCAAGCGCAGGATCATCGCCCTCATCGACCGCGAGGCGGCCCGCTCGACGCCTGAATCGCCGGGACTCATCGAGGCCAAGCTCAATGCCCTCGCGGACACCGAGGTCATCGACGCCCTCTACCGGGCCAGCGCCGCCGGGGTCGTCATACGACTCAACATCCGCGGCGTGTGCCTCCTCGTGCCCGGCCTCGCGGGCCTCTCGGAAAACATACGTGTTATCAGTATCGTAGGGCGCTGGCTGGAGCATTCCCGCATCATCCGCTTTGGCAACGGCGGCGCCGAGGAGATATTCCTTTCGAGCGCGGACTGGATGTCCCGGAACCTTGAAAAGCGCGTGGAACTCATGTTTCCCGTCCTCGACCCGGCGCTGCGATCCGAGGTCGGCGGCATTCTCGACGCCTATTTCCGCGACGAGGCGAGGGCCCGCCTCCTCCGAGCCGACGGCTCGTGGAGCGGAGCGCCGCGACGCGAGGGCGGTTTTTCCTCGCAGGACGAATTCTACGAACGGGCGCGCCGACGCCATACGGACGAGGACGACGCGCCCAAGGGCGAACTCCAGGTGAGGCGCCTGCCGGGGTCGGCCGCGTGGTAGGCCCAAGCCTCGGCCGCGTGGTAGGTGCCGGGGTCGGCCGCGTGGTAGGCGCCAGCCGCGGCGAAAAGGAGCCAATTGAATGAAGAAGGCATGCGTCATCCTCGCGGAGGGTTTCGAGGAGGTTGAGGCGATCACCCCCATCGACTATCTCAGGAGGGCCGGGGTCGAGGTCACGGTCCTGGGCGTGGGCGGCACATCGATTCGAGGCTCGCACGACATACGGGTGGAGGCGGAAGCCGCCCTCGACGAGGGCTCGGCGGCGAAGGCCTGGGATTGTGTCGTGGTGCCGGGGGGCGGCGTCGGGGCCCGCAATATCGCCGCCTCGCGCGAGGCCGTCGCCCTCATCCGCGCCCAGGCCGCGGCCGGCGGACTTGTCGCGGCGATCTGCGCCGCACCGGCCGTCGTCCTCCACGGGGGCTGCAATCTCCTCCAGGGCCGGCGCTTCACCGGCTATCCCGGCACGGAGGCCCAGGTGACGGGCGCGACCTTCGTGCCCGACCGCGTCGTGATCGACGGAAATCTCGTGACGGCCCGGGGCGCGGGCTGCGCGGGCGAGTTCGCGCGGAGCGTCGTCTCGATTCTCGTCGGAAAAGAGGCGGCGGCCGATCTCGCCTCGAAGGTGCTTCTGGCCTGAGCCGCCGGCGAGGCTGACGCGTCGGACCGTCGACCCGCGGGGCCGAAGGCCTAGGCCTTCGGCTCGCCCCCGTCCTCGAAGGGCACATCGAGGGGGCGCCGGAAAGATTCAATACCGATGGCTTTCCCGTCGTCGCCGAGGTCGATGACGCAGCCCTGGAGTTCGAGGCCGGCCGTGCCGTCCTTGGCCCATGCTGGAATGCCGGTGAGAAACTCGCGGACGCGGGTCGCCGGGTCCTGGCCTCCGACGGAAAGCATCGAGCCCGTGCGGCCCGCATCGGTGATCGCCGCGGTGCCGCCCCGGAGCACTCGCGCGTCGGCAGTGAGGGTCTTCGCGTGCGAACCGATCATCGCGGAGATGAGACCGTCGGCGTGGAAGGCCATCGTCTCCTTCTCGGCCGTGGTCGCCGCGTGAAAATCGAGAATGATGCGTGGCGTCTCTTCGCGGGCGCGCTTGGCGATGTCGGTGATCGCCTGGAAGGGATTGGCGAGGTGAACGCGCGCGAAGCCGGCCTGCCCGAGGAGGGAGATCACGGCGAGGGGCCCCTTGGGCGTCGTAAAGACGCGCCAGCCGCGGCCCGGATTGCCATGCGGGTAATTGGCGGGCCGGAGAAGGTAGGAAGCCTGGGGCAGGTGCTCCACGATGTCGCGCTTGTAGTAGGTGCACTCGCCAAGGGTGATGGCTTCGATGCCGATCTTGCGAAGCCACACGGCGTGCTGCCGCCCGAGCCCCGCCCCCCCCGTTGCGGAGTCGGCGTTGCCGATGACGAAATCCGCCCCGAATTCGCGGCGAAGGACGCCGAGAAGCTTTTTTACCGTGAAAACCCCGGCCTTGCCGACGATCTCGCCCACGTAGAGAATGCGCATGCTCACCGCGCGACTCTACCGGAAGCGAAGCCCCGCGTAAAGCAGAGGCGGAGACTCTCCTTCGCCTCGGGCCAATCCTCCTCGCCCATCCCCATCAACGAAAGCCTGAAGCATCGCCGCGTGGATTCGCCGCGACCGAAACGCCAGCCCTCTGCCCAGGGGTGGGGGCCGGCCACCCTCGTCTCGGGCGCCTCAACCCAAAGGTTGTAGCCCTGGAGGCCTCCGGCAACCCTGAGACCCGGAAGTTCCCCGATCATCGCGACAAGTTCGGCCCGCCTTCGATCGGCGACCTGGCCAACCCTGGCCAGATGTTTGTCATACAAGCCCGACTCGAGCATCCCGGCCGCGAAGAGCTGCAGCCAGGTGGAGGGCCCCTGGTCGATCTCGTCGCGCAGCTTGACGATCGGGGCCAGGCGCGCCGGCGAGGCGGCGAGAACGCCGATCCTGATGCCGGGCGCCAGGGTTTTCGATAGGGATTTGATCCAGAGCGTGCGATCCGGCGCGAGGTCGATGTAGCGAGGCAGCCTCGATGGAACGAATTCGGAAAGATAATCGTCCTCGACAATAGTGAAATCGAGGGTCTCGGCGGCCTTCGCGATCCGGCGACGAACATCGAGCGAATGGAGGCGCCCCGTTGGGTTGTGGAGCTGGGGCACGGTGTAAAAAAAGCGAGCGGCGGGCGGTGCCCCCTCGAAGGC
>JAJXVS010000063.1:6120-16462 GCA_021782015.1 bacterium
CGGGGCGCCGAATCCCAAGGAGGCAATCATGCGTGAAAAGCTCAACAAAGGCTTTGCCGAGATGTTCAAGAACGGCGTCATCATGGACGTCACGAACGCCGAGCAGGCGAAGATCGCCGAAAATGCCGGTGCCTGCGCCGTCATGGCCCTCGAGCGCGTGCCGTCCGACATTCGCCGTGACGGCGGCGTTGCCAGAATGAGCGACCCCAAGATGATCAAAGAAATCATGGATGCCGTCTCGATTCCCGTGATGGCCAAGGTGCGCATCGGCCATCTGGCCGAGGCCAAGATCCTCGAGGCCATCGGCGTCGACTTCATCGACGAATCCGAGGTCCTCACCCCCGCCGACGAGGAAGCCCATGTCGACAAGCGCGCCTATTCCGTGCCCTTCGTCTGCGGCGCCCGCGATCTCGGCGAGGCCCTGCGCCGCGTCAACGAGGGGGCCTCGATGATCCGCACCAAGGGCGAGGCCGGCACCGGCAACGTCGTCGAAGCCGTCCGCCACCTCAAGACGGTCAATCGCCAAATCCTCGAGCTGGCCGGCCTCGACGAGGCGGGACTTCAGAAAAAGGCGAATGAATATCGGGTTCCCCTCGAACTCGTAAAGGAGGTCAGGGCGAAGGGCCGCCTCCCGGTCGTCACCTTCGTCGCAGGCGGCATCGCCACCCCGGCCGACGCCGCCCTCATGATGATGCTCGGCTCGGAAGGCTGCTTCGTCGGCTCGGGCATCTTCAAATCCTCCAACCCGGCGCGCACCGCCAAGGCCATCGTCCAGGCCGTCATCCACTGGCAGGATCCCCTCAAGCTCGCCGAGCTCTCCGAGGGCCTGGGAGAGGCCATGCGCGGCCTGGAGATGAAGGGACTGGAGACTCAGATGGCTTCGCGAGGTTGGTGAGCCGACTTCGTCGGCTCACCAACCTCGCGCGATGATTTCCGCATGGAGCGGAAATCATCGACCCTAACATGCCCTCGCGCGATGATTTCCGCATGGAGCGGAAATCATCGACCCTATCATGCCCTCGCGCTGGCCTTCGAGGCCAGCTTGGGGGCAGCCGACTTCGTTAGGTGACGGAGCCGAGGCGGACGAGGAGCACGGGGCCCGACAGGCGCGGCAGCAGCTTCGAGGCGACGCTGCCCTCCCAGAGGGCACCGAGGCCCGCCCGCCCATGGGTTCCGATCACGAGAATCGATCCCGGACTTCGGGCCAGACGTTCCGGCAGGGCCCGCTCCGGACTGCCGCGCAGGAGCTCGCTGCGAACGGCGAGGCCCGCGAGTCCCCGATCGCTCGCAAGACCCGAAAGCCAGGCCTCCGCCTCGAGGAAGGCCGCCTCGAGTGCCTGGGCCATCGCCCCAGGCATGCTCCGCTGAATGGCCCTTTCCTCCCCCGAAAGGCTCCTCTTCGTGTCCATCGCCGCGAGCAGTTCGACCGATAGGCCGAGGCTCCGCGCGAAATCGCCGAGCCAGTCGAGGGGCAGTTTGTGCTCGCCGCTGGAGTCGACGGCGATGGCGAGGCTTCGCCATCCCGAAGGATCGGCCGCTGTTTCCGCGGGGATGGTGAGAACGGGCGCGCCGCCGAAGAAAAGGGCGCGTTGGGCGACACTGCCCTGGAGGAAGCGGCCGAAGCGGTGATCGCCATGGGTGGCGATGACGACGAGGTCGGAACGGAGCTCCTCGACGTGCTCGCCAATGGCCTTCGCCGTGTCCTGGCGGCCCTCCTCGTGGACATGGATGGCGGCCTTGATGCCCGACAGGGCGGCGGCCCTGTCGACGAGGTAGGCGCGAGCCGCCTCGGCTGTCGCGAGGTGTCGCTGGCCGTGTACCTCCTCCGGCGGCGAGGCTTCGACCACGTGGAGGAGGAGGAGCTCCGCGTCGAGGGCGAGGGCGATCCGACCCGCGGCCGGCAGGGCCTGTTCCGCGAGGGCCGATCCGTCGAGGGGCACGAGAATCCTTGTCATCGTTGCATCCTTTCGCCCGAGCTCAGGGCCCCGGGACGAAGGCCCGGCCGATCAAATAGAGGTTGAGCGCCACGATCACTGCCGAGGCGAGAATCGCAGCAAGGAGGGTCGGCAGACGATTGGCGAAGACGCCCATGCGCCTCCTCGACGAGGTGAACACGACCAGCGGTATCACGACGAAGGGCAGACCGAAGGAAAGGAGGACCTGGCTCGCCACGAGGGTCGCCGTCGGATCGAGACCGATGAGGATGACGATCATCGAGGGCACAATTGTGATGGCCCGCCTGAGCCATACGGGTATCTGCTTGCGGACGAAGCCCTGCATGATGATCTGGCCGGCGCTCGTGCCCACCGTCGAAGAAGCCAGCCCCGAGGCCAGGAGGGACAGGCCGAAGATCCAGCTGGCAGCCTTGCCGAGAAGGGGCTCCAGCGTGCGGCTCGCCTGTCCGATATCGGCCACGTCGGAGTGGCCGCTCGCGTGGAAGGTTGCGGCCGACATCACGAGCATGGCCGCGTTCACAAGGCTCGCGACGCCCATGGCGATGAGGACGTCTATGCGCTCGAAGGCGAGGAGGCGGCGGACATGGGCCTCCTCGGTCACGCGAATCCTTCCTTGGGTCAGGGCCGAATGGAGGAAGATCGCGTGGGGCATGACGGTCGCGCCAAGGATGCCCGCAGCCAGGACGACACTTTCGCCGCCTTCGAAGCGGGGCGGCACGAAGGAAAGGCCCATTGCCGCCCAATTGGGACGATCGATGAGGGTCTCGAAGACATAGCACAGCGCGATGACGCCGAGGATGGCGGTGATCACCGCCTCGAGGGGGCGGAAGCCGCGGCGTTCGAGTCCGAGAATGAGGAAGGTCGCGAAGGCGGCGAGAACGCCCCCCACGATGAGGGGAAAGCCGAAGAGGAGCTGGAAACCCAGTGCGGCGCCGATGAACTCCGCGAGGTCGGTGGCCATGGCCACGAGTTCCATCAGTATCCAGAGGCCCCTTATGGCGTAGGGGTGGAAGCTGTCGCGACAGTGCTCGGCGAGGTTGCGCCCCGTCACGATGCCGAGCTTGGCGGAAAGCGACTGGATGAGCATGGCCATGAGGTTGCTCGCGAAGATGACCCAGAGGAGAAGGTAGCCGAATTTCGAGCCGGCTTCGATGTTCGTCGCGAAATTCCCCGGATCGACATAGGCGATGCTGGCGATGAAGGCCGGTCCCAGGAAGGGGAGGATCTTTTTCCAGCCCTTTGTGCCGCCGCCCTCGAGGATGGCTCTCGCCGCAACCACCGTGCCGTCGTCCGAGGGGCGAGCCTCTTTTTTCCCGCTCATGGAACCAAGGTAGCCGGGCGCGGGCGCGGAGGCAAGCTCATGTTTTCGACGTGGCGTTGCGTGGCGCCTCGCGGCCCCGGCCCTGGCTCAAGCACTCGTGTCCGCGAGGCGATAGCGGGAAATGAGCGACTCGAGCACGGCGATAGCCTCCTCGTTCGCGGTCGAAAGGCCCTCGACCGCTGCAGAGGATTCTCCAATGGCCAGAACCTCCCCAGCGATGGCGTCGATGGCGACCTTGAAGGCGACCATGGTCTTTTGAAGTTCTTCCATTTCTCCGCCGATGACTCCCGATCCGGCCTTGAGTTCGCGCGAATCCGAAAGCACGCGTTCGCTCCCCCTTTTCATGACCGCCAAGGCGTCGAGGATCCTGGCCGAACCGGCGCGCTGGCCCTCGAGGGTGGCATTGATGCCGCGCTCCAGTTCCCCCAGTCGCGAAATGTAATCCTGGACCGAGGCAAAAGCCTGGCGCGCAACCTCGGCACCCGACGCGGCGTCGCCAATTTCTTTCCTAATTGCTATAATATTTGTCTTGATCTCGCGCGATTGCGCGGCTGAACTCTCGGCCAGGTTCCTGATCTCGTCGGCGACCACGGCAAAACCCGCACCCGAGTCGCCGGCATGGGCAGCCTCGATGGCGGCGTTCATCGCGAGGAGGTTGGTGCGCGACGCGATACCCGACACCGTTTTGTTGGCTTCGCCGAGCTTTTCCGACTGGGCGGCGATTCCGACGACGATCGCAGTGACCCTGTCGAGCTTGCCCCGGCCGTCCTCCGCCGAGGTGAGAAGTTGGGCGAAACTCGCCCTCAGACGGTCCACGGAAACCGCCACATCATCGATGCCTTCCACGAGCCCCGTCACCGAGGCGGCCGATCCTGAAATGCCCTCCGCCTGGGCGCCGATCTCTGCGTCGAGGCCTTCGATGATCTTCGCCATTTCGCGTACCGTCGCCGCGGTCTTCTCGACTCCGGCGCTCTGCCCGCCGGTCTCGCCGCGCAGCTTTTCAATATCGCCGCCGATCGTCCCGACGGCGGCTTCCATCCTCCCCAGGCTCGTGGCCAGTTCGTCACCCACCGACCTCAAGGAGCCGACCGTCGAACCCAGGGCGCCGAATCCCTTGTTGAGATCGCGCAGCATGGCCTCAAGGGCTCGAGTGAGATCTCCCGCTTCATCTCCTCGCACCAAGTCCTTTTTCGATGTGCCCACCCCGAGGTCCCCCGATGCAATGGAGGCCGCCACCTTCGACGCGGCCTCGAGGGGTCTCGAAATTTGCGTCGAAACGAAGAGACCCAGAGCTATGGACACGAGGAAGCCGAACACGACGAAGGCCACAAGCTCGAAGGTGGCGGCGTCGGCGAGCTTCGAGTTCCGCGTTTCGATATCGGCCGCCTGGCGCATGTATGCGTCGACCACCATGTCCATGACGCCGCGGGCCGATTGCTCCGGCGAGGCGGTCAGCGAATACATGCGGGACGCGTCGGCTTTGCCCCTGCCGTTCCTCGTCTCGTCGTAGAGGGTGCCGAGATTCGAGGAGAAATCCTGCCACACAGGAGGGAAGGCGCCGAGGGCCGCCTTGATACTGTCGTCCTTCGCCTCCGAAAGCAGTGCCTTCGACTCCTTCCGGATGAAATCGTCGGCAGCGGTCAACCTCGTTATGCTGTCCTCAAGGGCGGGCCCCTTCTGCAAATAGAGATCGCGCACCCGGACCTGCACTTCCAGCATGGTTGAATAGAGCCCGAAAACGCGTTTGAGGGGCGCGATTGTCTCCGCTATGGCGCTGCCAGTCTGGCTCGAAATGGTACGCATTGAGATGATGCCGAGCCCCCCCACTCCCGCGCCAATAAGAGCCACAATCAGAAAGCCGGCGAGGAGGCGGGCGCGGGTCATCAGGCGGATCTTCACTGTTCACCTCGGGATTCACCCCGGCCCTTTGAGGCGAGGGTGCGACAAACCTTAGCGTCGAAAGAGCCGGGGGTCAACGCGCGTCGCCCTGCCGCCCTCCCCTGTGCCGCCGCCTCCTGTGCCGCCGCCTCCTGTACCGCCCTCCCCCGCCCGGGGATTTGGGTGCCACACTTCATCCTCCGCGGTCCGGGCCCCTCGCGCAATTTCCAGGGAAAGGCTACAGTGCGAACATGTTCGAACTGAAAGATGAAGCGGCGCGGAGGCCGGCCGAATTGGCCGAGCTCCTTCGGCACCTCGTCCAGGCACCTCTTTCCGCGGCTGACATCGAATCAGCCCGGCCATCCATTGACGCCGCAACGGCCGAGGACGTGGCCATCGCCGTCGACCTTCTCATCGGCGAAGGGCTGCCGCTTTCCCTCCTCGATCCCGCGGTATCGAAGCTGATCAACCTCCTCGGCTCCACCTTGGGAAGGGGAAACTTCGTTCCCGACGATCCCTTTTTCGCCTCCCTCGTCGCCGAGAACGCGGGGCTTCGAAGCCTCCTCGATTCGATGCGCCCCGCGCTCGCGACCCTCAACAAGGAGGGTGGCGGCGAGACGGAGGCCCTGCGCGCCATCGCGGAGGGCATCGCGAGGCTCGCCCCCATCGGCCTCCACTACGAGAAGAAGGAGAATATTCTCTTTCCCGTCTTCGAGCGCAAACACCCGCGCTGGCGCTGCGTCACCCTGATGTGGTCCATGCACGACCGGGTCCGCGAGGAGATGGCGACCATCGCGGGCCTCACGGGCGGCGAGCTCAAACCGGACCTTCAATCGCTCAACGCGTCCTTCGGCCGCCTCTTTTTCGCGGCCTTCGCCATCCTCTTCCGCGAGGAGCGCATCCTCTTCCCCCTCGTCGCCTCCCTCCTGTCTCGATCCGAGCGCTTCGGACTTTACGCCGAATCGAAGGCCCTCGGATTCGCCTTTCTGGACGACGCGGAATTGACGATCCTCGACGCCGAAGCGGCAGCCGAGAACTTTACCCAAGGCCTGCCCGCCATGCCGCCCCGCCAATCCGCTGCGGCCCCGGGCGGGAGGGCGGCCGGGGCCGCCGGCCGGGGCGACAAGGCCATTGCCCTCGACGCCGGAAGCCTCCAGCCGACCGAGCTCGAGGCCCTCCTCAAGGCCCTTGTGGTCGACCTCACCTTCATCGACGCGCGGGATCGGGTAGCCTGGTTCTCCAACGGGCCGGAGCGTGTTTTCCCCCGCTCGCCCTCGGTCATCGGGCGCGATGTCCGGAACTGCCATCCCGCAGCCAGCGTCGACCGGGTATTGGACCTAATTGAATCTTTTCGTTCGGGCCGCCGCGACTCGGAAGAATTCTGGATCGAACACAGGGGCCGATTCGTCCACATCCGATACACAGCCATCCGCGACGCCGAGGGGGCCTATCTCGGCACCCTCGAATCGAGCCAGGACATTACCGCCCTCAGGGCCCTCGAAGGCGAAAAGCGCCTGGCGACCCCCGACTAGGCCCTTTGCTAGGCCACCTCGTCGAGCTCTCCCCCGAACTGAAGGCGATAGAGGTTCCAATAGATCCCCCGCCGGGCGAGCAGCTCCTCGTGGGTGCCCGTCTCGGCGACGCGGCCTTCCGCGAGCACGACGATGCGGTCAGCGTGGCGGATCGTCGACAGCCGATGCGCGATCACGATGCCCGTCCGTCCCGACAAGAGTGCCTCCAGCCCCCGCTGCACCATCTGCTCGGTCTCGGTGTCCACCGAGCTCGTCGCCTCGTCGAGGATGATGACGGCCGGATCGTGGGCCAGGACGCGGGCGAAGGAGAGGAGCTGCCTCTGCCCCTGGGAAAGGTTGGCCCCGCCCTCCGCGAGTTCCGTGGCATAGGCTTTGGGAAGCGCCTCGACGAAACGATCGGCCTGAACCGCCCTCGCCGCGGCATGCATCCTTTCAATTGTCACTTCTTCGCCCAGCCTGATGTTCTCCTCCACGGTGTCGTTGAAAAGGAAGACCTCCTGCAGGACGGGTTGAATCGAACGGCGGAGGCCGTCCAGGGGCAGGTCTCGAACGTCGCGGCCGTCGACCCGGATCGAGCCGCGTTGCACGTCCCACAGCCGCGTGACGAGGTTGGCAATCGTGGTCTTTCCGGCGCCCGTGGGCCCGACGATGGCAACGGTCTCCCCCGGTTCCACCGACAGGCTGAGATCCTTGAGCACCCATTCGTCCCCGCGATACGCGAACCAGACATGGTCTAGCTCGATCCGCCCCTCGACCTTCGCCGGCATGGGGAGGGAGGGCGTGTCGGGAATCGTCTCGTCCGCGTCGAGGAGGGCGAAGACGCGCTCCCCCCCCGCCATCGCACTCTGCAGAATTGTGTATTTGTCGGATATGTCCATCACCGGCGAGTAGAACATGCGCACGAGGTTGACGAAGGCGATGAGGGTTCCGAGGGAGAGGCTGTCCGCAGCGACGAAGCGGGATCCGAGCCAGAGCACGACGGCTATCGTCACGTTCGAAAAGAGATCCACGAGCGGCCTGAAAGTTGCGTATACGTACATTTCGCCGAGACTCGCCTTGAGGAGCTGCCGATCGTGCCCCTCGAATTCCTTCCGCGCCCGGGCTTCCCCCGCGAAGAGCTGGACCACGGCGATGCCGGCCACCCGTTCGGCGATGAAGGCATTGACCTTCGACATCCACTGTCTTTGCCTGCGGAAGGCATCGCGGGCGTTTCTCCGCGAGATGACCGTCACCACGAGAATCGGCGGCAAGGTGGCGAGGGCCGCGAGTCCGAGGCGAGTGTCCATCGCCAAAAGAACGACGAGGACGCCGAGCATCAAAGACCCGTCCTTGAGAAAGGAAATGATGACATCGGTGAAGAACTGGTTGATGGTCTCCACGTCGTTGGTCATGCGCGTGACGAGACGACCGACCGGCTGCCGTGAGAGGAAGGCCAGAGAGCGCGTCGTCACATGGTTGAACAATTCCATCCTGAGCTGCTTCATCACGCGCTGGCCGACCTGCGCCGAGGCGGTGGTCTGAATGAAGGTCGCGACCAGCACGACGGCGAGAATGAAAAGAAGCGTCAGCGCGTCACGCCGGATCGTCGCGAGGTCCCGGGCCCGGAGGGCGAGTGCCTGGTCTTCCGGCAGCGAGTGCAGGTCAGAAACCGTCACAATTGCCCACGTTCCGTCAGTGGTAAAAACATCGGGGCGGGCCATCACGACCTCCCGTCCCTTCTCCCCGGCCGCCGAAAGATCGACCAGGTACCAATCACCGGGAAGGAGGAGCCCCTCCCTTTGGAGGGCCTTGCGCCTGTCGGCCGACAGGCCTGCGACGAGGCCGGAAGGTATGGCGAGCCTTTGCCCGACCCTGGTCGCCTTCGCCGCAAGGGGAAGGCCATGGGCTTCGGGGGCATTCGCGATGTCCGGCAGCGCGAGGCGCCAGCTCGGCATCAGCGCCGTGTCGACTACCTCGCGGACGATGACGGGGGTGGCAAGCTCGCCGAGCGTCGCCAGGGCCAGGGCGACAGTCGTCGCCACGAGAAGGCCGCGCCAGGGTCCGAGGTAGCGGACAATCCTCCGCATGACGCCCGAATCCCAACCCTTGGTAATCGCATCGTCGTCGAAATAGTCGGACATGGGACGAGAGTAGCAGGAATGGGCGAGGCCGGTCGAGGCCGTCCAGGCGATCGCGGCGGTCGGCAGGGGCGCTGAGGGCGGCGCGGGCGGGCGGGCACGCGGGTGGACGGGTGGGCACGCGGGTGGGCGGGCGGGCGGGGCACGGCGGGCGGCGCGGACGATCGCGCGGGCGGCCCGGACGAAATAGCCTCGGCCCGCGCCTGGCCTTACAAGACCGCTACGGCCACTTCGAAGGCTTCCTCCACCCCCTCCATCAAGCCGATGCCTTCCAGGGCGGATTTGAGGCGATCCGGATCATCGAGGAAGTCCAGCATGAACACGATCTCCGAGGCCTTGAGGTAGGCGTAGAATGGATCGCGCAACCTGTCCTTGAAAATCTCCCCGAGTATCGCGGGTACGGAAAGGCTCCTGTACCGGCCCACCGAGGCGGCGCGCTGGAGGAGAACGGCGACATAGTCCAGAAGCGCCCCGTCGACCTCCGCTGTCGTCCTGTGCCCCGGCAAGATCTTCCGGCCACGCAGGGTGGCCAGTCTTCCAATCGACGCGCACCAGGCCTCGTAGTTCCGGAAGCGTCCATCGAAGGTCGCCAGGTCGAGGTCGAGAAGCGGCACCTGGAAGATGCCGCGCAGGAGCACATCGCCCGTGACGGCCTCGTCCTCTCCGATCAAATAGACGAGATCGCTCTGCGAATGGCCGGGACAGGCCATCCAGCCGAGGCCGAGTTCCGGGGGCAGGACCGAATCCTCCACCGCGCGATAGCGCGAAAAGTCGAGGGGCATGACCGTGGTCCGACGAAAATATCCTCTCAGTACTTCGAGAAATTCCTGGCCGAAGCCCAGGGAAGCGATGAGCTCGGCCGCCTTCCTCTCGTGTTCCTCGCGCCGATTCAGCCTCGCGAGGTCGGCCTTCGGCATCCAGATCGTCGCCCCGCTCAGCTCCTCGATACGGGTGATCAGGCCATAATGGTCGATGTGGCTGTGCGTGATGAAGACATGCCGCAAAACCCCAAGATCAACGGCCTTGGCCAGCGCGTCCATGCCCTCGGCGGTCGGGGGGCCGCAGTCGAAAACCGCCTGTCCTCCGTCGAAATCGGCGGAATAGAAATGGACCTCGCCCACCATATAGGGAGTCGCGACCCTGTGTTGTCGCATCACTTGCGCAAAACCTCCATGCCCATCGGAAAGGGCGTCGGTCAAAAAAGGAGGCCGGCCCGAGGCATTGGAAACCCTGGGCCGGCCCGACAAGCTGCGCCTCGGCCATGGAGGGCTTCGCCCCATGGCCGAAAATCGTCAGAACAGGTACTTTTCAGCCTCGATGGAGGCCTTGGCCAGGCTCCGCTTCGCTGCCAGGAGCCCGCTCGCGTCGTACTTGGTCAGGCGCCTGATGCCTCCGAGGAGCATCTGGAGATTGTCGCCCTCTTCGATGTAGAAGGCGCCCTTGCGGGCGGCGGTGGCGACCCGCTCCGAGGCGTCGAAGGCGAAGGCCTTGGTCGCGGCGAGGGCCGCGGCCTTTTTGGCAGCGCTCGCTCCGCCCTGC
>JAJXVS010000064.1 GCA_021782015.1 bacterium
GCCCTCGCCCCACTTTACCGCGATGTGTTCGCGCTGCCGCCTACGAATCGAGACGGGCGAGGGCCAGGTGGTCCATGGGCCCATGGCCCCTGCCGAGCCCGAGGTCGACCGAAGCTGCGATGAGGCGCCTCACGTAATCCTTGGCTCCGGCGACGGCCTCGCGGAGGGGGTGGCCGAGGGCGAGGCGGGCGGCGATGGCCGAGGCGAAGGTGCAGCCCGTGCCATGGGTGTTCTTCGAGTCGATGCGGCGCGCCGGGAAGACGACGAAGTCCTCTCCGTCGAACAGAAGGTCGGCGCTCTCTTCGCCCTCGAAATGACCGCCCTTCACGACGACGGCCTTGGGACCCATGCGGCAGATTTCGCGGGCGGCCCGACGGGCGTCCTCAGGGCTTGCGATCGAAAAACCGGTGAGGACTTCGGCCTCGGGGATGTTGGGCGTCAGGACCGTCGCGAGGGGGAGGAGGACCTTGATGAGGGTTTCGCGTGCCTCGGCCCGGAGGAGGGGATCGCCGCCCTTGGCCACCATCACCGGATCGACGACGAGGGGAAAGAGGCCGTATTCGCGGACCTTTGCGGCGACGACCTCAATGATGGCGGCATTCGCGATCATGCCGGTTTTCGTCACGTCGGCGCCGATATCCCGCACAATTGAATCGATTTGGGCGGCGACGAAGTCGGGCGGGATCTCGTAGACGCCCTGGACGCCCACCGTGTTCTGCGCGGTGAGGGCCGTAATGGCGCTCGTCCCGAACACACCGTGGGCCGCGAAGGTTTTGAGGTCGGCCTGGATGCCCGCCCCGCCGCCGGAATCGGAACCGGCTATCGTCATGGCTCGCTTCATCGCTTTTCTCCTCCCGTCGTCCGGGCGAAATGATCCCAGCCTCCTCCGCCGAGGCCGATAATCCTTCCGTCGGGAAGGACCAATTGTGCAGGTTCTCCGGCCTTGGTGATCGCGCCGATATCGGTTACGAGAGTGCCCGTCGCCTCGCGAATGGAGGCGGCGAGCATGGCGGCCGAATCCGGGGGACAGGTGAAGAGGAGTTCGTAGTCCTCGCCGCCGTGGAGGGCGAAGTGCCACTCGTCGCCTTTTGCGGCGAGGGAAAGGGCCCTGTTCTCCCTCGCCACGGGGAGGTCGGCCGCGACGATGCGGGCGCTCACGCCGCTTCGCTCGAAGATGTGGCCGAGGTCGCCCGAAAGGCCGTCGGAGAGGTCGATCATCGCGCTGGCTTTTTTCGCAGCCCCGATGATGAGGCCCTCGCGAACCCGTGGCTCCGGTCTGTCCCTTCGCCGCGCCGCGCGGAGGTAGTAATCCTCGTATCCGGTATTTGTCGCCGCGCCTAGCCCGGGATCGAGGAGGAGGGCCACGCCCGCCGCCGCGTCGCCGAGACTTCCGGTCACGAGGATGCGGTCGCCGGGGCGCGCCCCCGAACGAAGGAGGACCTCGCTTTTCTTCGCCTCGCCCAAAAGGAAGAGGTCGATGAAGAGGCCGTGCCTGACGCTCGAAATGTTGCCGCCGACGATCTCGACGCCGAAGCGGCCGGCCTCCTCCCGCAGGCCTTCGTACAGGCCCTCGACGAAGGCCACCTCGAGATCCTTCGGAAGTCCGAGCGATACCAGGGCGAAGCGGGGCTTGCCCCCGGCCGAGGCCACGTCGCTCAGGTTGACCGCAAGAACCTTGTGTCCGAGATCGCGTGGATCGATGGCGGAGCGAAGAAAATGCGAGCCTTCGACCTGGACGTCGCAGGTCGCGAGCCAGACCGTTTCGTCTGCGCCGGCGCCCGCGACCGCGTTGGCGGCGGGGTCGGCGTTGGCGGTGGCAGGTACGGGTGCCGCAGGTCCGGCGGGTGCTGGTGTGGCAGATGCGGCGGCTTGGGGCGCGGCCATGGAGAGCACCGCCACATCATCCCCGATGCCCACGAGAACTCCTGGGCCGCCCGAGGGCAGGATGGCCTTGATCTTTTCAATTAGAGCGAATTCCCCCAGGTCGCCTATTTTCATGCCCGCCTCCTCGCGCCATCGATTATCGTGCGGAGATTCCGCGCCGAGACTTCCGGATCGTCCGCGGCCACGATGGCCGACACGACGGCGAGCCCCGAGGCGCCGGCCGCGATCAGCGAGCGCGCATTGTCGGCATTGATACCACCGATGGCGACGACAGGCAAGGTCGTCGCGGCCGCCATCGCCGAAAGGCCTGCGATGCCCAGGGCGGGTCCCGCGTCCGTCTTCGTCGGCGTCGAGAATATAGGGCTGGCGCCGATGTAGTCGGCCCCAGCGGCCTCGGCTTTCTTGGCTTCTGCGCCGCTGCCCGCCGAGACGCCCAGGATCGCCGCGGGGCCAAGGAGGTCGCGCGCGACCCGGGCCGGCATGTCATCCTGCCCGACATGGAGTCCGTCGGCGCCGACGGCGAGGGCCACGTCGAGACGGTCATTGACGATGAAGAGGGCGCCGAGGCGACGGCAGATCGCCGCTATCGCCGCAGCCTCTTCAATCATCATTCTAGTTGAAAGATTCTTTTCCCGGTACTGCACGACGGTGGCTCCGCCGCGGATCGCCGCCTCGACGAGGGACTCCGTCGATCGACCGCGCGAGAGCGAGCGATCCGTGACGAGATAGAGCGACCAATCGACGGCTTTCACAATTCGACGACCCGCGCGCCCTTTTCTATGGAGTCCCGATTCAGGCTGAAGAGGGCGTCCATGAGTTCCATCCTGAAGGAGCCTGGCCCGCGGGCCTTCGCCGCGGCAATCTCCCCAGCAAGGCCGTAGCAGGCGAGGGCGGATGCAACCGCGAGGAGGCAGCCGTCTTCAGGCCCTCGTGCCTCGCGGCCGGTCGTCGCCACGCCGCCTTGGTTCCGGCATGTCGCGACGAAGGCCCCGATCATAGCGGTGGACATGCAGCCGGTGCCGGTGACGCTCTTCATCATTTCATGGCCGTTGTCGATGCCCAGAACCCGCTTTCCATCGGAGATGAAGTCGCGCTTGCCGGTGATGGCGACGATCGCCCCGGTCTTGGCGGCGAGTTCGCGCACCACCCTGGCAGGATCGGCGACCCCCGAGACCGACTCGACGCCGCGGACCTCGCCGCCGGCTCCCGCGAGGGCGCCGATTTCGCCTGAGTTGCCGCGGATGACGGCAAGCCTGAGTTCGCGGAGGATGCGCGCCCCGGTCTCGTTGCGATAGGGCGTCGCGCCGACCCCGACTGGATCAAAGACGATGGGCACACCTAGTTCGTTCGCGCGCCTCCCCGCGATGAGCATGGCTTCGACCCAATCGGGCTCGAGTGTGCCGGGATTGAGCACGAGGGCTCCTGCGGCTCCGACCATGTCGGCCACCTCCTCTCGGGCATGGGCCATCACCGGCAGGGCGCCTATCGCGAGGGTGAGGTTGGCCGTGTCGTTCATCACGACGAAATTGGTGATCTGGTGGACGAGGGGAGAGTTCGCCCTGACGCGCTCGAGGACGTCAGCCGCCAGCCTTCCGAAATCATTGTTGGTAGTTGCCATGATCATGATCCTTTCCCGGCCGAGGGGCCGGAACGAGAACTTGCGATGGGGGTCCGCGGAAGTAGAAGACCCAGGGCGAGCCAGGCGACGAAGGCCACGGCGAAGCTCGGGATCGAACCGCCCAGAGCGGTGAGGGCGGCCGGTACGGCGCTCTGCCACTTCGGGAAGAAGGCGCCGAGGGTGGTCGGGTTCGCGATATGATAGACCGCGACGCCCATGAGCCAGACGAAGATGCCGCGTGCGTCGACGAGTCCGGGCCCGGAGCGCTTCCGAGCGCCCTTCGCGTTCTTTCCGGAGCCGCCGCCGGCCAGAGCCCCTTCGCCGACAGCCAAGACCCCTTCGCCGACGGTGAGGCCCGGATCAGGACCGCCGGCGGAGGCCGAAAGTCCGTCCGGCGCCGAGAGTTCCGGATAGGAGCGCCGGCGCAGAACGAAATAGTCGGCGACGAGTATTCCGAAGAGTGGAATGAAAAAAGAACCAATTAAGAACAAAAAGTTCTGGTAGCGCGTGATGTCCAGGGTGGCCGCGACGACGAGGGCGACGAGCCCGAGCCCGACGATAAGGAATCGCTGTTTCGCCTTGGGGAAGATGTTCTGCATGGAGACAGCGGCCGAATAGAGGTCGGCCCAGGCGTTGTGCGTCTCGTCGGCCACGATGATGAGGAGGGCCCCCCATCCGGCGATGAGGGCGAAGGCCGTGGCGAAGTCCTTCGGGTCCTGCGGGACCCCGGGATTTTGCGACCCCCCGGCTCCGAGCATCAGCGTGGCACCCATCGCGAGGAACCAGAGGCTCGTCGCGAAAAACCCGAGGAGGGTGCCCCAGAAGGCGCGGGAACTCCTTTTCGCGAAGCGGTTATAGTCGGCGACGAGGGGCAGCCACGAAATAGGCAGTGCTATGACGATATCGACGGCGACCCAGAAGGGCAGGGACCCGTCGCCGGCCTTGGCCCACAGGGCGGCGAAATCGTAGGTGGCGAGGATGTGCCAGGTGAGCCACAGCCCGGTGCCGAGGGCGACCCAGACCGCGAATTTCTCGAGCCAGTGGCGAACGAAGCCGACCGGCCCCGCGAGGGCCATAAGTACTACGACGATCGCGAAAAGCACCATCCAGGCGGTGAAGTGCGAAAACCCGAAGAGGTTCTTTCCGATGGCGTCGGCGGCCACGCCCATGATCACGAATTCGAAGATGGTCCAGCCGAGGAGTTGCAGGGCGTTCAGGGCGGTCGGGAGCCACGAACCCCTTTCGCCGAGGATGGGCCGCAGCAGGACCATGGTCGGGACTCCCGTATCGCTGCCGATGAGGCCCACGACGGCCAGGAGAAGGCATCCGAGCGCGGTGCCGACGAGTATTGCGAGGAGGGCCGGGCCGAGGCTGAGGCCGGGCACCAGAAAGGTACCCGCGAGCATCACGAGAAGACCGATTCCGAGATCGCCCCAGAGGACGGCGTAATCGAGGAGTCCGAGAACACGGTGGGATTTCGGTACGGGATCGATGCCCCATTCTGGGGGGGCCTGGATTTTTGGGACGCGTTTCCGCGTTGCCGGAATGGAACTCACGACGATCGCCTCCTCGGGAAAATCAGGGGCGGCTCGCGCGTCGAAAGTGCCGTCCCTGCGCTGGCATTACCCAGATCAGGTTCATTGGGTCGACGGCTCCAAGCCGCCCTCTCAGCCCGGTCGCACCGAGCTCCCCACGGAAAGGTCTTAGTATGGGCGACACTGTATAGCCCCTCCGTCTCCCCTGTCAACGCGTCGACCGGGGCCGCAGACAGAGCCGCAGGCATCGCCGCAGACAGGGCCAGTCCGACCTGATGCAGAGCGCGACGCGAGAGCGCGCAGGCGAGGTCTCAGCGCGTCCAGGGACAGAGCCTCCTCTCGGCGCCATCGATGCCGAAATACAGCCCGAGGCCGAGGAGGCTCATCGCGACGACGCCGGCGTACATGGCCGGATAGTCCATCAGGGTGCTGCCCTGGAAATAGATGTAGTAGCCCAGGCCCCATTTGGTGGCGAAGAGCTCGGCGATATAGAGGACTGCCACGGCCGTGCCCACCGATTGTCTGAGGCTGGTGAGGATGGCGGGCACGCAGGCGGGGAGGTAGACGAAGCGGAAGAGGGCCCGCCGGCCTGCGCCGAGGCTGCGCACGCTCGCGACAAGGGCGAGGGGAATGGCCCGCGCCTGGTCGCGCACGAGCACAAGTACCTGGAAGAACAGAATTATGAAGATCATGGCGATCTTGGCGAAGTCTCCGATGCCGATGACGAGGAAGATCACGGGTACGAAAACGACCTTCGGGATAGGATACAGGATATAGACGAGGGGCGCGAAGACGCGATCGAACCGCTTCGACATGCCGAGGGCCAGGCCGGCCGGGGCGCCGACGAGAACCGAGACCGCGATGCCCGCTGCGACGCGGCCGAGGCTTGCGAGGAAATGAAGGGGGAGGCCGCGGCCGAGCTCGCGCCAGAAGGTCAGCGCGACCTCAGCGGGGGCGGGGAGGATGGGACGGTTGACGGCGACCGCGAGAATTTCCCAGACCAGGATGATGGCGATGGTCGCGAGGAGGAGATCGCGCCGTTTCACGATGCGGCTCCGAGGGCAGCGCGCAGGGCGGCCTTGAGGCCGGCACGCGTCGCCATGTCGCCCGGAGAATTGGCGAAAAGCCGGTAGCGGGTTTCGGCGGCGTCGGCGGCGCCGGTGGATTCGGTGCCTGCGCTCCGTCCTTCAAGGAGGAGGATCCGGTCTCCGACGATCAGGGCCTCGTCGATGGAATGGGTGACGAAGACCAGCGTCATCCCGCGTTCTGCTCGGATCTCCAGGGTGAGGGCCCTGAGATCCTCGCGCGTGGCCTCGTCGAGGGAGGCGAAGGGTTCATCCATGAGGATGATATCGGGTTCGAGGACGAGGCTGCGCGCAATGGCCGCGCGTTGGCGCTGGCCGCCCGATACGCGGGAGGGCCAGGCTCCGGCGATCGAGTCGATGCCGAGGCGCTCGAGCCAGGCCTCGACGGCGCGATCGTCCTCAGGGGCGGTGCGTGCTGCGCGTCTTGCGCGCTTCTCCGGGGACTTCCGGGGCATCGGTGTCTTGCCTTTCATTTGCGCAAGGGGCGCGGGCGGGGCATGGAGGCCGTCGGGCCCGTAGAATCTGCGGACCTTCGCGCCGAGCGCGACATTGTCGCGAATCGTCGCCCAGGGGAGGAGGCCATGGTCCTGGAGGACGAGTCCGGTGCCGGGGCGAGGGCGCGCGAGCTCCTCGCCGTCGACGAGGATGCGCCCCGCCGCAGGCCTTTCGAGGCCCGCGAGGAGGGCGAGCAGACTCGATTTGCCCGAGCCCGAGGCGCCGACGACGGCCATGGATTCGCCCCGGGCCACCTCGAAGGAAAGGCCCCCGAAAAGCGGGGCGCTTCCGGGCCACGCGAAGGAGAGGGATTCGACGGCGATGGCCGGATTCATCGTAGTTACTAAGATCGCGCGGCTCGCCATCGCGTCATGGTCGGATGAGGTACGAGCCGTCCACCGAGTCTTCCCATGCGACATCCTTGGCGATGAGACCCTTCTCCTTGAGCCAGGCGAGGGCGTTCTCGAACTCGGCCTTCGATGGGACTCCTGCCTTCGGAAAGATCGGCATCCTGTACGAGGAGGCGACGGCGGGGGGGACGATGCGGCGCTCCACGAGAATGGAGGAGTAGGCGGAGGGATCGGCGTCGATCAGGGCCGTCGCCCGATCGACGGCCGCGAGGAAGCCGCGGAGGGCCTCGGGATGGGCGGCGATCCATTCGTCGCGGAAGGAAATCACGCTCGAGCCGAACTCCGGGTGGGCGGAATCGTCGAGGGCGACCACGGCCCCCTGCGAGCGGGCGAGGGCCGCGAGGGGATCGGGCATGACCGCGGCCTTGAGCTGCCCCGAGGCGAGGAGGGCCATGCGGTCGGGCATCCTGGGCACGTTGAGGGTCTTGATGTCGCCCCGCGCGAGGCCGGCCGATTCGAGAAGGCGTTCGGTCACGTATTCGATGATGGTGCCCTGAGACACGCCGATCGGCACGCCCTTCAGATCGGCAGCATTGGTTATTCCCGAGCCCTTCGCCGCGAGAATGAAGAAATGGGGCGAGGAGGGGGTTGGCCTGAGGGCCCAGCGGACAACCTTCATCTGGGGCCGATCCCGGTTGAAATTGATGACGGCCTGGATTTCGTCGACCGCCGCATCGGCCCTGCCGGCGGCCAGGAGCTGGTCGCGCTCGGGGGCGGCGCCTACGGGGATGAACTCGATGTCGACGCCGTACTTCGCGAACAGGCCTTCCTTGTCGGCGACGTAGAGGGGAACCATGTCGATGATGGGGAGGGCCGCGAAGCGCAGTTTGATCGATTCGGCGCCGGCCGTGGAGGCGGGCGCGAGGGCTACAAGGGCCGCGAGGAGGGGGGCGATGTAGTTCCGCTTCATGATGACTCCTGATAATTAGGATATAATCCGGCCATCGGCGATGCCGATGCTCCGGAGGAGAATGGCCCTGATGGAAGGGAGGGCGACTTGGGGATCGGGCGAGCCCGTCTGGATCCAGCGCATCACAATTCCGTCCAGCGCGCCCATCCAGACCAGGGCCGCGATCTCGGGGTCGATCGGCGGAATCGATCCATCGGCGATCGCCGCGGCGAGGTTCTCGCGGATGATGGCCACGAAGCGGTCCTCGACCCTCCTGCGCTGGGTTTCGAAGGTCAGGCCGAGGCCCGCCGCCTGGACGATGGCGATTTTCGCGAGGCTTCGGTACTTCCCGAAGGTTTCGACGCAGACGCCGAGAGCCGCGTCCAGTCTCCCGATTCCGCCCCTCGCCACCGCAAGGCGCTCGCGAAGCCGGTCTTCGAGAAGGTCAGCGAAAGTATCGATAAGTGATAGGAAGATTTTTTCCTTGCTCGGCCAGTGGAAATAGAAGCCGCCCTTCGAGCTGCCCGAGGCTTCGACGATGTCGTCGATCCTGGTGTCGTGGTAGCCCTTGCTCGCGAAAACGGACGCGGCGGCTTCGAGGATTCGCGTCTTGGTGTCGGAGCCTTCGCTCTCTGGTTTATCCGGTTTCATGCAACAGACCGACTGGTCGGTTTCTAGCTTACTCGGAGAGCGCTCACTGTTCAAGCACGGAATAAGCAAATTTCCGATTGAAAAAAAGGAGAATTGATCTTGCATTATCCATCTAGTTTGCTATACTGGTTGGTATGGGCAATGTGATGGAAGTCGGGGCCTTCGAGGCCAAGACCCGTTTTTCAGAACTTATCGACCTGGTCAGCGGAGGTCGCGAAATTCTCGTGACAAAAAGGGGGGCTCCCATGGCACGAATTGTTCCGGTTGTCGACCGCAAGGTCGCCATTTCGCGGCTTCTTGGTGAGTTTGCGATCGTGAGGGCAGGGGCCAAGGCCGGTCCAGGCATCCGTGAATTAAAGGAAGAAGGCCGAAGGTGACCTACGTTCTCGACGCGAGCCTTGTCGCCGGCCTTTTCCTCCCCGATGAAGAGGCTGAAACGGCTCGTTCCATTTTGGCGGGCTTGGAAAACGAAGATGAGCTTCTGGTTCCACCCCTGTTTTGGTATGAAATGGCGAACATTGTTTCGGCTTCGGTGCGCAGGGGGCGGCTCGACGAAGGGCCCGCCTTTCGAGCCCTCGAAATGCTGCGTCGCCTCGGCCTCAAGATCGACGAGCGACAGCTCGAGGAAGTGACGCCAATCCTCCTCATGCTGGCGAGGCAGCACGGACTCAGCTCCTACGACGCGGCCTACCTCGAATTGGCGAGCCGCGAGGGGGCGATTCTCTGCAGTCACGACAAGGCCTTGCGAGAGGCGGCTGCGACCATGGGCCTGGAGTTCCTGCCGCGGGCGGCCTGAGGCCTTCCGTCGCGGCGGCCTGAGGCAATCCGCCGCGGTGGTCGGAGGCCTTCCGCCGCGGGCGGCCTGTGGCAATCCTCCGTGGTGGGCCGGCAGCCTGAAGGCTTCAGCCTGCCTTGGTGCCTTCGACCAGGGCCACAGCCCCGCCGAGGAAGTTTTTGATGGTGACCTTTTGAAGTCCGGTCAGGGCAAATCGACGAGCAAGCTCGCGCTGGTCGATGAAGGCCTTCGCCGATTCGTGGAGGTAGCGGTAGGCTGGCTCATTGCCGGCCACGGCCCGGCCCACGGCCGGGACAAAGGAGCGGGAAATTGTCCAATAGGCCCAGGCGATGGGGGGGAAACGGGGATGGCCCATATCGATCGAAATGACCTTTCCGCCAGCCTTTGTCACACGGGCCATTTCTTTCAGGGTGGCGTCGAGATCGGGCACATTGCGCAATCCCCAGCCTACGGTGCTGGCATCAAAGGAGGCATCCGCGAAGGGAAGGTGGGTCGCGTCCGCCTCAACGAGGCTGATGCGATGGCTCAGGTCGGCTGCGGCGATTTTTTCCCGGGCCAGCGAAAGCATCTCGCCGGAAAAGTCGAGTCCCGTCACTTTTATGGAAGAATCCGAGTGAGCGAGAGAGAGACAGAGTTCACCGGTGCCGCAACAAATATCGAGGGCCGAACCGCCCGGAGGCAGGGCGCAACGTCGGGCGACCAGTTCTCGCCATCGGCGATCGCGGCCCAGGCTCATGAGGCTGTTGGCCTTGTCATAGCCCTCAGCGATATCGTTGAAAAGAAGCCTCACCATCGAGGCCTTGTCGTCAGGCGTTTCGTCCATGCAGCGCTCCATCAGCCCATTTGTATGGCGATCGCTGTGAACTCCTTGCGATCGCGGGCGAAAATCGTTTCCGAAAGGACGGCCACCCGCCATTCACCGAGGTCGAACTCCCGAGACAGGCTGATGCGCGAGGGAAGGTCAGGGTTCCCCTCGAGGGACTCGGCCAGGCGTGGGTCGTTGCAGAGGACAATGCAGCCGCCCTGGTGTACGACGAGGCGGAAGGGGAGGAAGCGCGCGCCCTGGGCGACCATCATCGGCGGCATGGTTTCACGGCTGGCGGCTATGGCCTCCTTGGCCTCGAGTTTGATCATTCGCGCCTTGGTATCCGGGATGGCGCCGGCCAGAGCGAGTCCCACCCAGTCCAGGAGTTTGTCCCGCACGGCGTGGATGTCGGGCAGCTCCGAAATCGTCTCGAAGGATTCCTCTGAGGCGCTGATGGCCTTGGCCAGGCCGGAGATTTCCTTGAGGTAGGCGTTGCGCTCCGAGTCGGGCACGAAATAGAGGATGACGAAATGCACGGGCTTGCCGTCCGGGGCGCCATAGGAGATGCCCTTCGGCGACCATCCCACCGCGCATCGAAGTTCCCCCTCGTCGGGAGTGCGGCAGTGCGGGCAGGCGACCCCCCTGCCCATGCCCGTATTGGCCTGGGCTTCCCTTTCCATCACGCCTTTCAGGATGTCGCGGGTGGTCCCGATGTCGGGTATCGCCTCGACGAGATGGGAGAGGAGTTCGATCGAGCGGAGTTTGTCGGCCTCCGGCAACTCGACGAGGCGTCCCTCTTCGAGGGCTTCAAGCAGGCTTTTCATGCATGCGTTCCTTTCGGGCGGGCCCCCGTGGCGCCACCCATTCCGCGATCAGCCGTCTGGTGCTCCGCATCAGTTCCCTCGCGCCAGCCGCCCGCGGAGCCGGCGGGACTGCCTGTCGGCGGCGAAGGCGTTTTTCGCGAAGCTCGTGATCACCGAGTAGGACAGGAGGAAGGCCGCGATCCAGGCCCAGTAGGCCAGCGGCAGGGGAACGAGGCCGAAGAGGGGGGCGAGTGGCGAATAGGGCAGGTAGACCGCGAGGAGCATGATGAGGAAGGTCGTCGCCAGCATCGGCGAGGAGGCCCTGCTCTGGATGAATGGCACGCGGTCGGTCCTGATGATATGAACTATGAGAGTCTGGGTGAGGAGCGACTCGACGAACCAGCCCGTGTGGAAGAGGGCCTCGAGGTGGGCCCTGTCGGCCGCGTTCGCCGCGAACCAGCCTCCGCAGCCGAAGACGAACCACATGAGGGCGAAGGTCGCGTAGTCGAAGATGGAGGAGACGGGACCGATCATCAGCATGAATTTCCTGATGAAGGAGATGTCCCAGCTGCGCGGCCTGGAGAGGACGTCGCGGTCCACGTTGTCGAGGGGGATGCCGGTTTGCGAGACGTCGTAGAGGAGGTTGTTGAGGAGGATCTGCACGGGCGTCATCGGGAGGAAGGGAAGGATGAGGGAGGAGCCGAGCATCGAGAACATGTTGCCGAAATTCGAACTCGCGCCCATCTTGATGTACTTGATGATGTTGCCGAAGACGCGCCGGCCTTCGAGAATTCCGTCCTCGAGGACGAGGAGGTTTTTCTCGAGGAGGATGATGTCGGCCGATTCCTTGGCGACGTCGACGGCCGTGTCCACCGAGATGCCGACGTCGGCGGCGCGCATGGCCGGCGCGTCGTTGATGCCGTCGCCCATGAATCCGACGACGTGGCCGCGCGAGCGAAGTTCCCTCACAATACGTTCTTTATGGGCGGGCGTGAGGCGGGCGAAGATGTCGTGGTCGTCGACGGCCTGTCCGAAGGCCTCGGCGTCGAGGGCGTCGAGCTCGCGTCCGACGATGACAGCCGGATTCTCGAAGCCGACCTGCGAGGAGACCTTGGCGGTGACGAGTTCGTTGTCGCCGGTGAGCACCTTGACCCGCACGCCGCGCGATGCCAGCGAGGCGACGGCCTTGGCCGCGGAATCCTTGGGCGGGTCGAGGAAGGCGAGGTAGCCCAGCATGATCAGACCCGATTCATCGGAGGCCGAGAAGCTCTCCTTCGTCTTTGGAAAGTCGCGATAGGCGATCGCGAGGACGCGGTAGCCGTCCGAGGATAGGGAACGGTATTCCTCCAGGATGTCGGCCTTGACTATGTCGATGAGGGGGAAGATGTCGTCGTCGATTTGGTAGCGGTCGCAGGCGTCGAAGATGGCCTCGACGGAACCCTTGCAGATGAGCACGTGGTCGCCCTCGTATTCCACGACGACGGACATGCGCTTGCGCACAAAATCGAAGGGAACCTCATCGACCTTGCGCAGGCTGCGCTCGACGTCGAGTTCCTCGTTGGAGAGGATGGACTCGTCGAGGAGGTTCCGAAGACCTGTCTGATAGTACGAGTTCATCCAGGCGTAGCGGAGGACGTCCTCGTTGGGACGATTGGTGACGTCGACGTGCTTTTCGAGGATGACCCGGTCCTGGGTGATGGTGCCCGTCTTGTCGGTGCAGAGGACGTCGATGCCGCCGAGGTTCTGGATGGCCTTGAGCTTCTTGACGATCACCTTCTTGCGCGACATGAAGATGGCGCCCTTGGAGAGGCAGACCGTCACGATCATCGGGAGCATGCCGGGGGTGAGGCCGACGGCGACGGAGAGGCCGAAGAGCAAGGCTTCCAACCAATTATGACGGAATAGTCCCTGCACCGCAAAAATGACGGCGACCATGACGATCATGAAGCGGAGCATCAGGCCCACAAAGGATCGGACGCCCCGGTCGAACTCGGTGGCGCCCTTGGGTTCGGCCACGTCCTTGGCGACCGCTCCGAGGAAGGTGGCCGCGCCCGTGGACACCGCGAGGGCCCGGGCCGAGCCCGAGATCACGGTCGTGCCCTGGAAACAGGCGTTCGACAGGGAGAGGACGTCCGGCCTGTCCGCGGTGGACTGGCCGGCGTCGGCGGTCGCGGCGGAGCCGGCCGAGGGCGATGAGGCCCCGGCCGAGGGCGCGGCGGCTCCGGCCGAGGACGAGGCGGAAGCGGCGGCCGTTTCGGCATCGCGCATCGCGAGGCCCTTTTCCACCGGCATCGACTCGCCGGTCAGGGCCGATTGGGTGACGAAGAAATCCTTCGCCGCAACGATGCGCGCGTCGGCCGGGATGATGGAGCCGGCTGCGAGGATGACGAGGTCGCCGGGCACGACGGCGCTTATCGGCACTTCGACCTCGAGGCCTTCGCGGAGCACGAGGGAACTCGCTTGCACGAGCAGCTTGAGTTTTTCGGCCGCGACGCTCGATCGCCGCTCCTGGAAGAAGGAGAGGAGTACGCTCAGGGCGATCATGCCGAGGACGACGAAACCCGAAGTCAGGTCGCCCGTGGCGAAGGACGCGAGGCAGATCACGAGGAGGACGATGACGAGGGGATCGACAAGGCGTCCCGCGATGTCGCGGAGCACGGTGGGCTTCTTTTCCCCGGCGAGGATATTGGGGCCATAGTGTCTGGCCCTTTCCTCGGCCTCGTCGCGGGTCAATCCGGTCGGACGACTTTCGAGTTGGGCGAAAGCCTGGTCGAGACCCAGGGAGCAGACGGTCCCGAGAAGCACGGCGCCGTCAGGAGTCGCGTTCTTTTCATGGGGATCTTGTTTTCGGGGGTCGCGCCTTCGCGAAATGGATCTTTTCATCGCCGCCCTCCGCCTGCGCTGGCAGGCTCCCCGGCCGGAGTCAAGATTCGCCGATTGCAGCGTCGGTCCGCTGTGTGTTCCGACCGGAGGGTGAAGCGGATTGTATCGGGTGGACAGGGGAGGGGGAAGCTCAATCGCAACTTTTCGCCGTCGACCGATTCAGGCGGCCACGTGGCGAGGGGCGGTGAGCCTCAGTCTCTTTCACTCTCCCCGAGGGAGGAACGCCGGGTGGCCGCCGCGGCTGGCAAGGCGGCGAAGAGAGCGATGAGAAGGGCGAACCCAAGGCCGGAAAGCAGAAGGGGGCCCGCGCTAAGCGGCACCGCGCCGGCCTGCCCCGTCCGGGCGAGAAGAAGGAGCGGCAGGGAGACTGTGAGGGAGAGGAGGGCCCCGCCCAGCGCGAGGGCGAAGGACTCGGTCATCAGCGTGACAAAGAGCGAGAACGAAGTCGCGCCGATGGCCTTGAGCATGCGATAGCTATCGATTCGACTGCTCATTCTTTCCCTCATGATGAATGAAAACCCGATGACCGCCGCGAGGGCCGCCGCGATGGCGAAGGCGCCCGAGAGTTCGCAAGAGCCGGGCGGGCCCGAGCCGGGGGGCTGAGTGCCGTGCCGGAGGGACATCGCCGCCGCGAGCGAACCCGAGCCGATCGCGATGCTCGCCATCGCGCCAATCGATTCGCCGACACGCCTCGAGGCGAATCGCAGGGCGAGAAAGGGACCGCGCATCTTCAACCGGCCTTCCTGGCGACCGGGCACGCGAGTTCTTCCACCCTGTCGGGGGTCATTCTGATCAGCCTCTCCCCTTCGACGAGGGGGGCTCCGATTCCGCCCGACAGGAGGATGGAGAGACCTTCGGCATGGAGGGAGGCCAGGAGGTCGCGAAGTTTCTCGTCGTCATCGCCTTCTCCGGAGAATCCCGCGTCGTCCACGAGGAGGCAGATCGGGTCATTGGCGAGGGCCCTCGCAATTGCGGCGAGGCGGCCTTCGTGCTCTGAAAGCGATGCGGGATGGGTCTTTCCCCTCGAAGCGAGGCCTACCCTGTCGAGGAGTTCCTTCGCCCGCCGGCTCCTGAGGTGCCGCGGCATGCCCGCATAGGCCATTGGCAGCATGATGTTGCCCTCGACATCGAGTTCGTCGAGGAGCCTCGGTTCTCGGAACACGAAACCGAAGCGGCGCGAGCGGAGCCTGGCTCGCTCCCTGTCGCCGAGACGGGCCACCTCCCTTCCTTCGAGTGCATAGCTTCCGGCATCGGGCCGGTCGAGGAGACCGATGATTCTGAGGAGCGCGGTGCGCATCCGGGCAGTGGCGCCGGTCAGGACGAGGAAGTCTCCGCGGCCGACGCCGAGGTCGATTCCCGAAAGGCCCTGTCCGTCAGCACGACCACGAGGAGGGGTCTTTGCGACCTGCTTCAGCGCTATCATGGTCTTCCTCCTGAGAGTCGATGATAGCCACACAATGGGAATCCGCGCGTAAAGGGCGGGTAAATTGGGAGGGAAGCTGTTAAGAGTAGGTAAAACCGCGCACCCGGGGCGCCGCGTCGGCCATGCGGGATCCTCCCCTGGGCCGCCATGCTTGGGGCCTACGGGCCTTGCGGTGCTTGTGGCCTTGCGGTGCGTGCGGCCTTGCGGTGCGTGCGGCCTTGCGGTGTTTGTGGCCTTGCGGTGCTTGTGGCCGGCGGGCTCAGCCGGAGGCGTTTCGGTAGACGCGGGGCAATCTCAGGGCCGCGTGGCAGGCGATCTCATAATTGATTGTTCCGGCGAGGCCCGCTATTTCGTCGAGACCTGGCCCCCCGTGGCCGGCGAGGATGACTTCGTCTCCCTCCTTGAGTTCCGGGGCGCCGGTGGCGTCGAACATCGCGATGTCCATGCAGATGCGGCCCACCTGGGGCAGGCGTCTTTCGCCGAAGCCGGCCCAGGTCCGGCCCGAGGCGGCGCGGGGATAGCCGTCGGCGTAGCCGAGGGGAATGGTCGCGATTCGCGTGCGCCTCCCAGCCGTCCAGGTCTGGCCATAACTCACCGTCGTCCCGGCCTCGACGGTCCTGACGCGTGTGACGCGGGCGTGAATGGAGAGTGCAGGCCTGAAACGGTGGTCGAAGTCGCGGCCAGCGTCGGGAGCCAGTCCGTAGAGGGCTATGCCCGCTCGAACCATGTCAAGTCGGGACTCGGGAAACCAGAGGGTGGCTGCGCTGTTGGCGGCATGGCGGAGCGGCACTACGACGCCCGCGGCACGAATGGCGGCGAGGGCATCGTGGTAGCGCGCCAGTTGCTCGCGCGCGAAGCCGAGGTCGGCGCTGTCGGCGCTTGCGAAATGCGTATAGACGCCGGCCAGGCCGGTGCCGGGCAGGGAGGCGATTTTCCCGGCGAGTGCGGCAGCTTCGGCGGGCTGGCATCCGATCCTCGTCATCCCCGTATCGATTTTGAGGTGGAGGCGGGCTCTCCGGGGCGCGCGCCTCCCGGCCCGGTCGAACGCTTCGATCGCGGCTTCGTCGAAGACGCTGGCCTCGAGGTCGGCGGCCAGGGCCGCCTCGGCCTCGTCGGCGGACACCCCGCCGAGAACCAGAATCGGCGCAGCGAGGCCGGCTTGCCGCAGTGCG
>JAJXVS010000341.1 GCA_021782015.1 bacterium
CTTCATCCCTGCGCGGATTCTGCGGACCTACATCAAGAAGCCAATCCTGGCTGTGGGCGTCGCTTATTACGACACGGAGGATCGGCCCACCGACACTCCGCGCACCCTGCAGTGGATAGAGGAGGCCGAGCGCAAGCTTGCCGGCAAACGCATCCTCCTCGTCGACGAGGTAGACGATTCGCGGGTCACGCTCGAGTATTGCGTCAAGGAACTGCTTCGTCATGGGCCAGCCGAGGTGGCCGTTGCCGTCCTTCACAACAAGGACAAAGAAAAGCGCGGAGCCCTGCCCTCCGAGGTCAAACACTATTTCGCCGGGCGTACCTTGGACGATCTATGGATCGTTTACCCTTGGGACGCTTCCGATATTCGCGCCCATTACGAGTTCGCGAGGGAAGAACAGTAGGATCATGCTTTGTATCATGCCGCTGCCGGGCAGCATCGATATGCCGGCGCCGCGCTCCTCAACCTGGATGCTCGTTCCGGCGCTCGTGCTTCTTGCGCTGGTCCCCTTGTCCGCCGCTCCTGGACCGCAAGCGGTTGTCTCCGGAACGGCGAAAACAGGGACGATAGACGCTTCGGCCCTCCTGCTGCGGTCTCTCACGGGTAGCGCAAGCGCTCCCATGGCCGATGGAGAAGTCGGTATTATAAGCATTTCGGCCCGGAATCGCGCCGGCCGGTTGATTTCGGTCGGCTGGGCCGCGGCGAGCGGAGGGGGAAAGCAATCCGGCTCGGGAAATCCCGGGGGCTCAGGCGGCACAACGACTGCCGATTCCGCCCCTGGCGATTCAGGCGGCAAGCCGACCGTCACCTCGGCACTTCCAACCATTCCCTCGGCCGCCTCTGTCGACGACCTTGTGATCTACGACATCGGCCGAGACTCGCGGGGACGTGTGATCACGCTTTCCGAACGCAAGGGAGGCTCATCCGACGATAGCGTCACGTCATTCCTTCGGGACGAATCGGGACGACTCGTCCTCGTGGAGCGTCGCGACAAGGGTGAACTGACGGCCCAGGTGAGTCTGCAATGGGAAGGATCGGGGCGCGCGGCCACGCTGACCCTGCTTGATGGTAAAGGAGCGGTCAAGGGAGGCGGCCTTCTCCGTACTGGCGAGGCGGGCATCGCGGATCGCACGGCCGCGCTCAGCCTTGTCGATGCCGAAGGCGCCGATGCGGGCGGCCTTCTTCTCGCCTGGGATGCCGGCGCTCATTTGACGAGATGGGAGATTCTGACTCCCCCGAAAAAGTCGCAGGGATCAGAGGGTGCCCTTGTCGCCCCCGCAACAGCCGCCACCCCTGCCCAAGCCGGGACTACGGCTGGTCCCTCCGGGCCTTCTTCATCCGACACTGGCACAGGTGCCGGAGCTGCAAATGGGTCTCTCGGTATTGGTGAACTTCTCTTCCCCCTGTGGCCGAGAGACGCGGCCGGCTTCGAACTCTTCGACGAGCTTGCAGCGCCGTTGCGAGGGCCCTCGATCTCACCCGAAGGCGAAGGATTCCGCGCCTTCGCCGTAGCCGGCCCCATCATCCTTCCAGAAGACCGTCCCAAGGACGGCGCCGTAGAATACCTCTGGGATGGTCGGGGGCGGCCGCTCATGGCGAAGGTGACGGATGGGTTTGGGGCAATGCGATCCTCGATGGCCTGCCGCTATGACAAACGTGGCCTATTGGTCGAGGAGGACTTCGTCGCTTCAGAGTCCGCCGCCACGGCCGCCACAGCCGCCACAGCCGCCACACCCGCCGTTGCACCTACCCGTGAGGCATCACTGTTCTTTTTTTACGGCATTGACGCGAGGGGAGGGTGGTCGGCCGCTTCCTCGTTTGTCGCTCCTGCAGCCTCGCAACCGGGAGGACTTGTGCCGCAGGGCTGGTTTGCACGCAAGAGCCTCGCCATTCCCGCCGCAGGTAGTTCCGGTACAGGCACAAAGGCGCGGTGAGGCAGCCAGCGGGCGGCGGACCACGGCTCGGAGAATCGATGTGCACCGGGACGGCGAGCCCTTTGCAGAATGATGGTCGCGCATTATATTCCCAAGGCGATTCGGCATGGACCTTCCACGCCGGTCCTTCCTTTTTCCGGAGATGCCGGAAACAGCAACGAGTCCGACTTACGGATTCTCGAGGAGTTCCCATGCCGCTCGTGCTCCGCCATGTCGAGTCACGTCGCGATCTTTCCGCATTCATAGCTTTCCCTTCCGAACTCTTTCGTCGCAATCCCTACTATGTGCCGGTCCTGCGCTTCGATGATCGCAATACCCTCGATCCGCGCCGCAATGCCGCCTTCGAGTTCTGCGAGGCTTCCTACTGGCTCGCCGAAATCGAGGGGAGGGTCGTCGGTCGGGTGGCCGCGATAATCAATCGCCGCTATATCGAAAAATGGGGCAATAAATACGCGCGCTTCGGCTGGATGGATTTCATCGAAGATTTCGAGGTTGCCAAGGCTTTGCTCGGGGTCGCCGAAGGCTGGGCCCGCGAGAGGGGAATGGAGGGTATGCACGGCCCCCTTGGCTTCACCGACCTCGACCGCGAGGGGCTTCTCGTGGAGGGTTACGACCGGGTCGCGACCCTCGCGACGATCTGGAATCCTCCCTATTATGTCAAATATCTGGAGCGGCTCGGCTATTCGAAGGACTGCGACTGGGTGGAATTCCTCATCCCCGTGCCCGACGAGGTGCCCGAGAAGGTCCGGCGGGTCAACGCGATCCTGGCCAAGCGAACGGGCGTGCGCATCTTCGAATGGAAATCGAAGAAGGCCCTTGCCGCGCGTTATGCGAAAGACCTATTTGCCTTGATCGATGAAGCCTACGCGGGCCTGTACGGCACAACCCCTCTTTCGCCGCGGCAGGTCGAGGCCTATACGGCCCAGTATTTCGGTTTCGTGGACCCTCGTTTCACCAAGGTTCTGGTGGACGAGGAGGACCGCCTCGTGGGGTTCGGCATCGCGATGCCGAGTCTGTCCCGTGCCCTGCAGAGGAGCCGGGGGCGGCTTCTTCCCCTCGGGTGGCTCCATCTTCTCCTCGCGCTCCGCAAGCCGGAAATTCTCGACCTCTATCTGGTTGGCGTGAAAAAGGAATGGCAGTCGCGCGGCATCGTGGCGCTTCTCCTCTCCTCGATCAACGAGAGCGCCCGCGAAGCCGGCATAAAATTCGCCGAATCGAACCCCGAGCTTGAGGACAACATTGCCGTGCAGGGTCTTTGGAATGCCCACGAACGGACCCGTCACAAGAGGCGGCGCGTTTATCTCAAACGGCTCTAGGGCAGTTTTTCCACCACCTCATATCGGTCGACTGCCTCCGGTGGGCCGGCCCCACCCCCGGCAGGAGCCCGCGCCGAACAACCGGCCCCGGGCTCGGCCGCTCTCCAAGGCGCGGCACCTCGCCTTAGGCCCGCTCCTCGTCTCTGTTCGCGTCGTGAATGGCGGCGAAGTCGCTCGCGACGCTTAGGAAGGTCTTCGTCAGGCCGGGATCGAAATGACTTCCACCATCCTTGAC
>JAJXVS010000342.1 GCA_021782015.1 bacterium
GCGGCCGAATAGTTGTTAACCCCCGCCGAGGCGTTCCCGTGCCGAATAATCCTGAAAATCCCCGTCGCCTGCACCCCCTCGTTCGGCTGACTCGTCGCCTTCAGCGTGAGGCGGTCCGAGTCCGGGTCGAGGGCGGGGCCGATGTTCTGGCCGGCATTCGTATAGGCGAGGGCGCCCACATAGGAGGTCGTCCCGTTGGAAACATCGGCCCAATGCGTATAGGTGTAGGGGCCGATGGCCGTGTAATCGAGGGTGAGCCTCTGAAGATGGGACGAGGGCGGGGCCCAGGAGAGGGCAGCCTGGAGGGCCAGCTTCCACTTCGTGTCCCAATGGCCCTTCAATATTCCCGAAAAATCCAGGTCGTCGGCGTAGGCCACCCCGTCGAGGCGCAGGTGCTTCGGAAGGTAGAGACTGCCCGACACCCCCGCGAAGGAATTATCGCCCCAGGAGGCAAGGGACTGGGAGGTAAAGAGCTCGCTGAGGGGCAGGAAATAGAGGGGCTCGATCCTGTTCACCCACACCATCGATTCAAAGAGCCCCAGGGTCATCCAACCTGTCGGCGACCAATCGACCCCGTGGAGCATGAGGTATTTCTGCCCGCTCAGACCGGCAAGGGCATTCTGCGTGGGATCGGTCCCCGAAGGCGACGACTGCCTCGTCACCCCATCGGTAAAGCCCTGCTGAATAATATAAAAGCCCATGTCGGCGCTTAAGTCCTTGCCGCGCCAGGCGAAATTGAACTGCCCCGAGGCCGGCGCCTGGGGCCCCACCACCACACCGTCGCCAAAGATCGGCCCCCAGGAGCCGCGCATGTAGCCGGCCTGCAGGCCGAAGCTCTCATCACCGTAGGTCAGGGCCGAATTGAAATCCTGCAGCACGGCAAAGCCGCCGCCGAGGCCCGAATCCGCCTCAAAGCCGATGTCGCGCGGATAGCCTGACCCGAAGGGCGTCACCTCCTTGGTCGAGCCCTTCGACGCGAGGGCCGAAACCCGCCCCGACATGCCCAGCCCTCCCGTCGAGAGGGTATTGAGCGAAAATCCGGGGCCGGCTCCCGCGAAATAGGACAGCGAGGAGCCGCCGACCGTCGCGTTGACCCTGACATCGCCCCGCACCTTGAGCCCCTGGTCGTCGAGGGTATCCAGCCATCCCTGGGCGATGCGCGCGTCGTCGGAACTGCCCGTCGCCATGACCTCTCGCAGGAGCCCGCGCAGCATCGCCCCCGCATAGGGCCGGAGCTGCGGTAAATTCTTGAGAAGGCCCCGGGTCGCCCAGGCGTCGAGCTGCAGGTACACCGGATCGTTCGGATCGGATATCGTCGTCTGCGCGAAAAACGGCAGACTTCCCCAAAGAACCAAAGAGACAAGGGCGAAAATCGCCCGCTTTGAGCCAATCATGCCGGCATCATAGGAAATTTCCCCCGCTGCGACAATGACGGAGCCGTGGAACCTTCGCTTTTCGCAAAGTGGCCCCATGGCAAGGCGCCCTTCCTCCGGCTACACTCCATCCTGCCCGCGACCCGATCTTCGCAAAAAGGAACAACCATGTCCCTCTTTTCCACCTGCATCATCACCGCTTCCGACGAAAACCAGGCCAAGGTCTTCCGCAACCTCATCGAGCGACGCCGCGACAAGGGCCTCTATCCCCGCGAAATCGATTTCCGCGTCTACGCCGACCCGCCCGGCGGCCGCGTCGGTTCGGGCGGCGGCAGCCTCTGGGCCCTCGATCGCTGGCTCACCGACCTCGGCTCCGACAGCCCCGCGGAGCGCCGCGCCACCCTCGATTCACGCTCCGTCCTCATGATCCACGCGGGCGGCCAATCGCGACGCCTTCCCAGCTACGTTCCCGAAGGCAAGCTCTTCGCCCCCGTTCCCGCCCCCTCGAGCTCCGTGCTTTCGCCGGTGGTCTTCGACCTCGAACTCTCGCTCTACCTCCGCTACCCCTGGCGGGCCGGCGAACTCGTCATCGCCTCGGGCGACGTCATTGTCGACTTCGCCACCGAATCCCTCGTCCTGCCCGACGCCGCCCTCTGCGGCTTCGCCGCCGCCTCGAGCTTCGAAGAAGGCTCGCTCCATGGCGTCTACGTCTTCGACCCCCGCACCGGCTCCGTCACCGACTTCATCCAAAAAGCCCCGCCCGCCGAACTCTCCGCCAGGGCCCGCATCGAAGGCAGCAACTCCTGCGCCCTCGACCTCGGCATCGTGTCCTTCCGCGGAGCCGCCCTCGGCGCCCTCCTCGCCCTCCTCGACGCGCGCCCCGCCCCAACCCTCGACGCCGCCGGGACCACAGCTGCAGCCGGCGCCGCGCCTTCAATCAGAGCAAGCCTCGCCAAGGGAGCCCTCAACTTCGACCTCTACGTCGAACTCCTCAGCGCCGCCCTCTCCGACCTCGACCTCCCCGCCTTCCTCGCGCGCATCGCCCCCCAGAGCGTCCTCCCCCCCGCCGTCGCCGAAGAACTCTGGCGAGCCATCCACCCCTGCGGTCTGGGCGGCGTCCTCGTGCGCAACCCCACCTTCATCCACTTCGGCAGCCTCGCCGAATATCCGGGCGCCTGCCGCGAAACCGTCGCCCGGGGCATCGCCCCCTTCTACGCCCTCCAGCACGAAGAACTCCGCCCCGACATCGACGACCGCCGCATCATCGCCAATTCCGTCCGCGTGAACGTCGCCGCCCAGGGCCCCGGCCTCTTCGTCGAGAATTGCGTCGACCTCAGCCTCGCCTGCGAGGGCGACAACCTCCTCGTCGGCCTCCGCGATTTCACCCTTTCGGAAACCCTGCCCCGCGGCTTCTGCCTCGACGAGCGCCGCCTTGCCCCCGCCCTCGCCGGCCGCCCCGCGACCGCGACCGCGACCGGGCACGGCCCTTCCAACACCGGGGCCCGAGCGGCCCCCGAAACCATCCGCCTCGTCCATCACCGCCTCGACAGCTTCAAAGCACTTCGCGATCCCGAAGCCCTCGTCTATTGCGGCATCCCCCTTTCGCGCTGGCTCGCAGAGAGGGACCTCACCTTCGGCGACATCTTTCCCAATGCCCCCGGCGCCCCCCACGCCGCCGACCAGCCGCACGCGGGCCAGCCGCGGACCGCAGATCAGCTGCACGTAGACCAGCCGCATACCGGCGCCCAGCCCCATACCTTCGATCCCTACGAAGCCGCCCTCTACCTCCCCGGCGCCGATCCCGCCTTCCTTGCCGGCTATTGGCGCAAGCCCGACGACACAGCGGCCTGGTCGCGGCGCTTCAAGGCAGCCCCCCGCCTCAGCCTCGCCGCCATCAACGCCGCGAGCGACGCCGTCCTCCGCGACGAAGAGCGCCGCGCCAACCGGACGGTCGAACTCCGCGACGCCATCGCCCGCTCGGGCCTCTCGTCCATCTCGGCCTCCGATTTCGTCGAAGTGCTCAAGGGTGAAGCTCCCTCCCCCGCCCTCGAAAAAGCCTGCGCCGAAACGAACGACCCCCTCCTCAAGCGCTTCCGCGCCGC
>JAJXVS010000343.1 GCA_021782015.1 bacterium
TGCGACGCGTGCCGCGATGCTCAAAGCCAGTCTCGCCTATCAGCGCCATCGGCTCGATCGGAAGGCCGAATTCCTCATCGAACTCCCTGACGAGAGCCGCCTCGTCGCTTTCGCCCTCTTCGACTTTTCCGCCGGGGAATTCCCATAAACCGGCACAATCCCCGTCCATGCCGCGGCGGCCGATGAGGACGCGACCCGTCTCCACGATGATCGTCGCGACGGACCGGCCTCCGCTCATAAAAAGAGTTCCAGGGGAAAGAGGAAATGGGCCAAACCGGCCAGAATGGCGAAAAGGCCGATAATCCTTCCGGACTCCACGAGGACTCCGCGCAGTTTGCGCCGCGAAGAGGGCGAAGGGACCTGTCCGGGCGCTTCGCTCGTACCCTCGGGCGAAGCGGTGTTCGCCTTGTCCTGCCTGTCGGATCGCAGTTCGAGGAGGAGGACCAGGCCGGCAAGGGCCGAGGTGAATGAGGGTAAGAGATCTCCAACAAAGGGGACGTCGCCCTGAATGGGCGAAATGATGGTGAGGGCACCTGTCACGACACCAAGGACGCCGAGGGCACCTCGAAGGCCTGCATCGGAAAGGATGGCGTCGAGATGATCGAGAAGCTTCCACTGATGGGAGCGATCGGGCAACACAAGTGCCAGACCGCAGACGAGGTTGAGAGCGACCGAAAGAAAATAGAACTGAATCATTCGCGCCCGAGAATAGCCTCCCCCACACTCAGGGTCAAGCGCATCCACTCGCTGTCGCGATGCCCCGGCCACGACAACGGCCCCGGCCACGACAAGAAGTCGGCGGGCCCCGGCGCCTTGTTAAGGAATTCCGAGAATCTGCGCCGCCTTGGCGATGAGCCGTGAAGCCTCGAACCATCCTGCCCCCCTGCGCAATTCCCTTCCCGCCTCGAGATGGACGAGGACTGCGAGACAGATCGCGCCAAAGGCCAGGTCAGGGGCAATCCCCTCTTTGCGGCTTGCGTAGCCGGTCAGGAGACCTGCGGTGAGGCCGGCGAGGACATCACCGGAACCAGCCACAGCCAGACCGGCTTCGCCTCCAGCGACGACGCGGAAGCGCCCATCGGGGGTCGCTATCCAAGTGGTCGCCGACTTGAGTGCTAGGCAGGCACCGCTTTGCGCGGAAAGGTCGGCGAGCGGTCCTTGGGGCGAAGCCAGGACTCGATGCGGGGGCAGGCCGCTGAGTGATTCAAATTCTCCCGGATGCGGAGTGAAGATCAGTGGCGACTGCCTCGGCGGTCGCGGCAACTCGGCATAGACCCGCAAGGCGTCGGCATCAAGCACGAGGGGTAGGTCGGCCTCAAGAAGGAAGGAAAGCAGGGCGTTCCGCGAGGCGTCCCTTCCCCATCCGGGCCCCGCAAGCACCGCGTCGTTGCGAAAAAGCTCATGCGCCGCCGCAGATTCGGGACGCAGGATGGCGCCGCCGATCGACTCGGGAGCCGCTGCGCGGAGCGCATCGAAAAGCTCATCGCGCACAAAGAGGGTGACGAGGCCGGCACCGGCGGCCTGTGCGGCCCGGGCCGCGAGGAACAAGGCGCCGGCCATGCCGGGGCTTCCTGCGAAAATGGCGAGGCGGCCACGGCCACCCTTGTGAATCCATTCGGATGGCAATTTCCTAAGAGCGGGAAGGTCTTCGGGGCCGAGGAGGCCGACTGGGGAACCTTTAATCGCGGAATCGGCATGGGCCAGTTCCTCCAGGGCGGGCCGCCGATCGGGAAAGACGCCTGGTATGGGGAGGATGCGTCCAGCCGAGGGTCTCAACGATGGCGCGTACAGGCAGGACTTTCGCGGCTCAATGGAAAGGGTGCAGCTTGCCCGGATGCGTGGCTCATCATGGTCGGCGCCGTCGCGGAAACCAGAGGGAACATCGATGGAGAAGACGGGCACCTCTCCCTCGTTGATGGCATGCACGAAATCTGCCAATTCGCCAACAAGGGGCCCGGAAAGCCCCGTTCCGGCAATGCCGTCAATGACAAGGTCAGCTTCGGCCAATGCGCGGCGGCCCGCAGGCGAGCTCCATCGAAGGAGGGGAATGCCCCCCGCGACGAGGGAAGCTGCTTTCCGGGCCGGCAGCGACTTTAGCTCCCGATCAGGCGTCAGAGCCACGCAGTCGGAATGACCGGCGAAGACGAGGTTCCTGAGGAGGACGAGGGCATCGCCGCCGTTATTGCCTGCGCCGATCGCTGCGACAATCCTGCGATGAGCGCCACCCGAAAAGAGGGACTCTTCCATGACGGCGTGGGCGAGTCGCTGGGCGGCGGATTCCATCAAGACACCCTCTTCGAGGCGCCAGTCCTCTTCTGTCTTCCTGTCGAGGGCGAGGGCCTCGGCGGAACTCACGAGGGGAATCATCAGGGCGCTCCCGCGTCCTTGCGGCCGATATGATCGAAACGCCACCAGACAACCCTGGCCTCGTATTTCGTTCCAAGTAGGGCGGAGAGCACACCATCGGGTGAAAGGCTCATCGTGTTGAAAAAGAGTTCATCACTCCCGATTTCGATGGGAAAGCGCTCCATGTTCTTGTTCGCTCGATTGAGAATCGCGATCGATGCATTGCTCTTGTCATCGATGGAGACGAAAAAGAATCGATCGCCCACCGTGCCCAGCAATTCCGGCACGAGGGGGTAACTCGAAGTCCTCCCGCTGCCATCGCCATTGGGCGAAGTTTCGTCAAGGGGCGGTATCTCCCAACGGTCGCTTATCGTGCCCTTGACGAGGTCCATCCGATACAGCCAGCTTCCGGCATATTCGATGCCTGAACGGGATTTCGTCTGGGGATCGACGATTTCCCGCGAATAGTCGACCTGGAGGATCACGGCGCGCCCCTGTGAATCGGGAACGATTTTTACGAGACTGGCGAGGATGCCGTCATCGCCCCCAAGGCGCGGAAGGGCTTCTCTCGGAATCTTGAGAGAATTGCGCAGACTCCCCTTGGGCTCGAACCAATGAACCATCCAGGCGTTCGGCATGAGGGAGATGACGACCACGTCATCGGAAGCCGTGGTGTAAATTCCGAGAATGTAGGGAAAGGGCGTTCCTCCGACACCTTCCTGCCCAAGATAATCCTGGAAATTGCCGTCCTTGTCGAAACGGAGCACGGCGTTGTCATAGAGGCTTCCCGTGCCTTGATCCGTAACCCAGCGATCCTTCGGCATTCGGTCTTCCACGTACATGCTGCCCTTGGAATCGACTGCGATTTCCCCAGGAGCCGAAAGGGGCCAGGCGGTGACACTCCGGCCGGGGCCCCCACCCAATTTGCCTTGTCCGACTGCCTGCCCGGCATTCCGCGAAGGATTGTAAATCATCGAAAGGATGTCCCCGTAGGAGGAAATCCTGAGCACCTTGGCCGCCGGGCCATTCGAGATGTAAAAGACCCCGTCCCGCATGGTCATGCGGGTCTTTACGGAGCTATCGGTTCCCTCGACCTGAAAGAGATTGATTTGATCCTCGGCA
>JAJXVS010000065.1 GCA_021782015.1 bacterium
GAGTTCGGTCGCGAAGATTTTGCGTATGAAGAGAAAGGCGAAATCCGAGACCCCGTAGCCCGGCACCCAGAGAATGACCTTCTTGCCGGCCAAATCCCCACGATAGTACAGATAGAAGATTGCCTCGTCGGGTGTCCGCATGCGCACGGGCGAGGTCGAGGGGAAGCGGAGCTTTTCCTGATGGAGGTCACGGCCGCCTTCAGAGAGCCTCCAGCGGTCGAGGTTCCCGACGGTCACCTCGACCCGGGGTGGCGCGTCGACAAGGGCGAAGGGATTGAAATTGTCCAGAGTGGACGCGAGCACCTCGGATCCCCAGAAATGGCCCTCCTGAAAATAGCTGACGGCCCCCTCCATGGCCTTCGCGCTGTCTTTCAAGCCACTGGTATCGAGGCTCGTCTGGAAGCTCGCGCAGCCGGCGAGCGCCAGGGCGGCGAGGGACAGGGCGATGGGCAAGGCGAGGGCCGCGGAAATTGACGGGGCAAAGCGGAACGAAGGCATCGCGGTTACTCCAGCTGTCTTTCGATAGGTTGTGACCGAGAAGATAGCGAAAATTCCGCGAGGCGGGAAATTGAAACCTCAGGTCCGCTCCGTCATGGCGAGGAGGACCGTGTCCCTGCGGAGCATGCCCTTGAATTTTCCCGCGTCGTCGACGACCGGTATCCGCTTGAGGCCTCGCTCGGTCATGAGGCGAAGGGCGGCTTCCAGCGTCGCTCCTTCCCCTATCGATTCGACTTTCTTCAGCATTATGTCGAATATGGTCCGGGTCGGGTTCACGTGGGGGAGAATGCGACCCAGGCCCTGACGGCGCGATCCGTCCCTGTCGATGGCCTCGACGAGGAGCCTGTCGGTGACGAGGCCGAGAAGCCTGCCTTCGGGGTCGACCACCGCGGCCCGCTGCGAGCTGTCGCGGGCGAGGGCGTCGATCGCCGCCTGGATCGTCGTCCCGGGATCGAGGGCAAGGGTGTCGCGCTCCTCGAGGTCGCGCACGAGGCGCGAAGGGGCGGCCTCGACGAGGGTGCCGCCTCCGCTCTTCGATGCCGGCCCTGCTGTAGGGGTGGGGATGGCAGGGGGGGCGGCCGTGGCCGTGGTGGAGGCGCCCGCAGCGGTGGGGCCGGTCGGGGCGGAGGCCGTGGCAGTGGTGGGGACGGCGGCGGCCATGGCTTCGGTGTCGTGTTCATGGCCTCTTGCAAGGGCCCGGAGCACGTCGATCCGCGAGAGCATGCCGACGAGACTGCCCTTGGAGTCCACGACCGGGAGGCGCTTCATCCTCGCCCTCGCCATGAAATGGACGGCCGACGAGGCCTTCTGGTCGTCGCGGACCATTTTGGGTGCAATTGTCATTACCTCGGCGATTCCCACGGTCTCGAGCGACCGCAACCATGCGACGCGTTCTCCTTCGCCCAACGTGTCGAGGAGGCCCAGGCGAACAGGCATCGCGGCCTTTCGCGAAAGATCACCCTGCGTCAGGATGCCGATGGGCGCGCCGCGGTCGTCGACGACGGGCAGCGACTTGAGGCCGCGGTCGAGGAGAAGCTCCACGGCGACTCGGACGGAGAAATCGCGGTGCGCGGCGATCGGCTCCGGCGTCATGATGTCCCGCACGAGGAGATGCGCAGGCAAGGGCCCCTCGGGCGTCCGGTACGAAGTGACACTGGCCCCTGAAACGGTGACGAAGCCGTCGGTCACCATCGTCTCGAGCTTCGCGATCACGGCCTCGAACTCGGCGTTCGGCAGTACTATGTCGATGACGAGGGGCAGGTCGTAGGAGCCCTCGACGATCGAGGCGCTCATCATTTCGCCCGTTTCATAAAGGCCCTCCACCCCTCGCATCACGACGCAGCGGGCCGTCGTCCCGAGGGAATGGATATAGTCGACCACAGCGCGGGAAAGCGGCTTTCCTTCGAAGCGGGCCTTCTCCCTCGTGTAGAGTCTGATGATCCTGTAATCGGGCATTTTCATCTCCAGCGCTCCGCTTCAGTGGACACAATGCGTACGACAACGCGGAGCCGCGGGGTCGCGATTTCAGACTTTGGAGGCCGCATAGAGCCCGGCGAAGGTCAGGCCGAAGCCGCCGATTACGTTGATGGCGAGATTCAGCGTCCCTTTGCCGATGGTCCCCGCCATGAACATGCGCATCGATTCGAGAGAGAAGGACGAGAAGGTCGTGAAGCCCCCCAAGAAGCCGGTGACGAGGAGTAGGCGCATGGTGCGCGGAAGTATCGACCTGTCGAGGAGGCCGACGAGAAAACCGATGAGGAGGCAGCCGAGGAGGTTGACGATCATCGTGCCCCAGGCGAAGGAGTCGCCGAAGATACGTCCGGCAGAAAGAGAAACAAAATAGCGGGAAAGCGAGCCGACGCCGCCGCCGGCCAAAACAAGCGCGATATCGATCGTGGTCTCCTTGTTCAGAAGGTAGTTTGCACAGGGACCAGTCGCGGGACAAGGTGTCAGGCAAGATCCCCCGAGGCTTCGCGCCATGCGAGCACAACCGCGGCGCGGGACTCAGCGTGCAGAAACTTCAACCTTGATCAGGCCGACAATTCGAAGGGGCTGCCGCACAAAGTCCCTAAGGGTCATGCTCATAGAATGGAAGAAGGTCAGCTTTTCGAGAGAACAGGCTTTTGCCCGAATTGGCCAACCCTTCGGCTTTCAACCGCCGCCCACGGGTGGAAAAAAAGAGAGGCTGTCGCCCTCGGCGAGGGTATCGCCGGGCTCGGCGTGACGAGCGTTTTTGAAGATGACCGTCGCCTCGCCCGGGCGGAGTCCCGCGGCCGCGATGGCGTCCGCGACCGCGGCGCCTTCCGCCACCTCGACGGGAGCCACGTCGAATCGGCCGGTTCTGAGAGAGGCGAAGAGCTTCACGGTCACTTTCATGAAAAAACCTCACAAATACGAAGGAATAGTTCGGCCATGGTTCCGGTGGTCACCGCTACCGCCAACTCCGCCACCGCGGGACTCGCGCCGTCGAGGCCGAGGTCTCGCAGCGCCTCGACCGCCCTTTGGCCCTCGAGGTAAATGCCCCTCGCGAGGACTTCGGGACCGCGATCGACCATCACCGAATTGAAGAGCTTGACGCCAACCCTGACCTCCGGCGCTGGCGCGGCGCCGCCACCCCCGCCACCCCCGCGCCCCTCGCCAGCCGCGCGATCATTGCCAACCACGCGGCCACCCCCGCCCCCTGCGCCACCCTCGCCCTCGCGATAGCTGATGCTTTCCCGTAGGGCCGCGTAGGGGCTGTGGCGGCGCATTACGGCGCCGACCAGGCCGGGCATGGCCGCCGAGAGGGCGATGCGCGACCCTTCGACGAGGCGCGCCGCGTCGATGTCGTCCACGGGGCTGTCGTCGATGAAGACGGTGCTCACGGCCCCTTCGATGTAGGCGTCGGGAAAGCCCAGCACCTCGCGCATGAAGGCGCGGGCGCTCATGCCCGCGGGCGCCCGCAGCGAGAAGCCGGCCTGCAGAAGGCCGAGGGCCGCGCCCCAGCGGACGTCGGCCCTCGGCATCGAAATATCGATTGTTTGCATTAAACCTTTCCGGTCTACCAGTTGAAGACCTTGTCGAGGTCCTCGTCCTTGACCTCGAAGGTGACATTATGCGGCGCGATGGCCTCGCGGCGGAAGTACATCGGCAGGCGGTCGTCTTCCTTGGTGAAGCCGGCGGCCTTGTTGAAGTCCCTCTCGTTCTTGAGGACGGACTTGCCGAGGGCCGTGACGTCGTCGCCGGTGAGGGCGAGGCCGTAGAAGGCGTTGATGAGATCGATGAAGGCCTGGAAGGTCTCCGGCTGGTCGAGGACGGCGAAGGCGATGAAGAGGCACATGCCCGTCGAATCGATGGCCGCCGTCGCGATCTGGAGATTGCGCGACAGCTCAACCTGGCCCTCGGGCTTGAGGGGATCGACGAAGCCGCCGACCTTGAGCACGTTGGCCGTGACCGCGTAGCCCGCGGTGTGGTCGGCGCCCATCGGCGTGGTGGCGTAGGTGACGCCCATGCCCATGACTGCTCGGGGATCGTAGGCGGGCATGGCCTGGTTCTTGACGACGGGCGCCCGCTCGATCCCGAAGGCCTTGGCCGTGGCCCCGGTTCCCGAGCCGATGATGCGGCCCATCGGAGTGCCCTTGCCGACCTCCTCGATGAGACGGATGGCGCCGGCGGCATCGCCGAAGGGGAGGTAGCCGGCATCCATCGCGACGCCGATGGCGGCGCCCATCTCGATGGTGTCGAGGCCGATGTCGTCTTCGAGGCGGTCGAGGCGTGCAATGGCGTCGATGTCGTCGATGCCGCAGTTGGCGCCGTGGGCCCAGACGGTCTCGTACTCAGGCTGCTTGGTAAGATAGTTTCCTTTCTCGTCGTTGTAGATGCCCGAGCATTGGATGACGCAGCCGCGGTGGCAACCGTGGGTGGCCAGGCCTCCGCGCTTGGTCTCCAGGGCGGCCATCGTCTCACCCGAAACCTTGGAGACGCCGGCGAACTGTCCCGTCCTGAAGTTGTTCGTCGGAAGGCCGCCGGCCTCGTTGATGATGTTCGAGAGGACGTTGGTGCCGAAGCTCGGGAGGCCCCCGCCGGTGACAGGGTGCTTCTTGAGACCTTCGATCCAGATCTTGTTGGCCGCCTTGAATTTCTCGGGGTCCTTGGGAGTCCGCATCGGGCAGCCCTCGTCGTCGAGGACGATGGCCTTGACGCCCTTGGCGCCCATCACCGCGCCGACGCCGCCGCGGCCCGCGTGGCGGGTGGGGTGCATTTCCATGTCGGTGCAGGCGATCGAGGCGGAGGCCAGCTTCATCTCGCCGGCCGGGCCGATGGAGATGCAGGCGACCTTGTCGCCGTAGCGTTTCTTGAGGACGTCGATAAGGGCATAATTGCCAAGACCCTTGAGACTCTGGTCGTCTTCGATCTTGACGCCGTTCTTGTCGATGTGGACGAGGTAGCAGGGTTTGCCGACCGGAGCGCCCTCGAGGACGATGGCCGCGTAGCCGAGGCGGGCCAAGACCTGGGCGGCCTGGCCGCCGGCGTTCGATTCTTTGATGCCCCCCGTAAGCGGGCTCTTGCAGCCGATGGAGAGGCGGCCCGAATTGCCCGCCGCCGTGCCGGACAGGAGGCCGGGGGAAATGACGAGCTTGTTTTCCGGCCCGAGGGGGTGGCAGAGGGCCGGCACTTCCTTAAAAATGACGGCCGACGTGAGGGCCCGGCCGCCCAGTCCAGCATAGGAACCGACGCCTTCCTTCGTGACCTTGGGGCTCTTGGCCGCGCTGACATCGATGCGGATGATACTCTCCATGATTCCTCCACCGTAGCTAGTGATACCCCCACTGAGCAGGATTCATACCAAACTCGGGCGAAATGGAGATCGTGCGACAAAATCATTCTATTGCGAAATATGACGGCAGGCGCGTAATATTCGTCCCTTAACCGCGAGGCATCGAGCGAGCAGAAGACCTCATCTCGAAGCGCAATAGAGCAAATTGCTCCAAATCAGGACAGGCTGCTCCGCGCATCCTGTTCCGTAATGGAGCGTTGTTCCATTACGGAACAGGCAATCCCAAAGCGTTCCATCTTGCGGTACAGGGTGTTTCGCCCAATGCCGAGGCGGCGGGCGGCCAGCGATATGTTGTTGTGCGCCTCGCGGAGGGCGGCCCTGATCGTTTCCTCCTCGGCGGCGAGGAGTGTGGGGGCCCTTGCCGCGCCGCTCCGGCCGACCGGCGCCGACCCGCCTCCCGTGACCGCCATCGTTGATCGGCCCGCCTCAGTACTCGCGTCGGCGCCCCTGTCCGCGCCGGCCGCTGCATCAAGCCCCGCGCCGGCTGCCGCACCAAGCCCCGCGCCGGCCGCTGCATCAAGCCCCGCGCCGGCCGCCGCACCAAGCCCCGCGCCGGCTGCTGCACCAAGCCCCGCGCCGGCCGCCGCACCAAGCCCCGAGCCGGCCGCCGGACCCCCCGCGGCACCAACCGTTCCAACCGCGGGCAAGACCTCGCTGTTGATGATGAGCTCGAGCATGTTTTCCAATTCGCGGATGTTGCCTGGCCAGGGGAGGGCTACGAGGCGGGCGAGATAGTCCTCCCCGATGGTGACCGGCTTTTTGTTGAGCTTGCGCGAGAGTTTGTTCATATAGAAGTCGACGAGGAGGGGTATGTCGTCCCTTCGTTCACGCAGGGCCGGCAGGCGGATGGGAAGGACGTTGAGGCGATAGAAGAGATCCATGCGGAACAGGCCCTTCGCCACCTCTTCCTTGAGGTCCTTGTTCGAGGCCGCGATGATGCGCACGTCCACGGGAATCTCGCGCGAGTCGCCGATACGTGTAATTGTGCCTTCCTCGATGACGCGGAGGAGCCTGATCTGGAGTTCCAGCGGCATCTCGCCGATTTCGTCGAGGAAGAGGGTGCCCCCGTCGGCGATCTCGAATTTGCCCGGCTGTCCGCCACGGCGCGCCCCGGTGAAGGCCCCCTCAGCGTAGCCGAAGAGCTCCGACTCGATGAGGGTGGGGGGAATGGCGCCGCAGTTCAGCACGACAAAGGCCTCGTCGCGCCGCGCGCTCGCGTTTTGGATGGCCTGGGCGAAGATCTCCTTGCCCGTGCCCGACTCGCCGGTGATGAGGATGGTGGAGCGGCTGTCGGCCACCTTCTTCGCGAAGGCGACAGCCTCGGAGAGGGCGCGGGACCTGCCGACGATCTTGTCGAAGGTGTAGATGGCCTTTCGCCCCATGATTTCGTTGGCGTGCTTGCGCACCCGCTTCACGTCCTTGAATACGAGGATGATGGCCTCGGGGCCGCCATCGCGGCCGATGATGGGGTAGGTGGCGAGGTTGAAGTAGAGGCGATTCGAGCGCACGTTGACGCGTACGTCGTCGGTCGCGAAGGGCCGGCCTTCGATGCAGGCGAGGCGCACCTCGTCCCAGGCGGGGAGGAGGGCCTCCATGCCCAGGTCGAGGAGCTCCCCACTCGAATAGCCGAACATCTCGGGGGCCTGCGAGTTGGCCGTGAGAATCCGACCCTCGAGGTCGGCGGAGAGGATGCCCGCGGCGATCGAATCGAGGAGGGTTTCGGTGAAGCGGCGCTGTTCGAGGAGAATCTCGTTTCGCGCGTTGAGGGCGAGGGTCTTCTCGATGGCGGCCACCGCGGCGACCACCATGCCGAGGGTGTGGAGGTGGACCTCGTCCCTGCTGCCCGTGAGGTCGAGCGAGCCCACGATGCGCCCCTCGGCGTCGCGAATGGGCGCGCCCGAGCAGGTCCAGCGGTGATAGGCCTTGATGAAATGTTCGTGGCCCGAGACCTGCACGGGATGGCCCTCGGCGAGGGCCGTGCCCATGGCGTTGGTACCGATGTTCGATTCGTCCATGAAGGCGCCCGGCACCATGCGGAGGGCGAAGGCCTCGGCGAGGATGTTCTCGTCGCCCAGCACGGAGAGGATGCAGCCCTCGTCGTCCGTCAGTATTGCGAAGAATCCCGAGCCGCGGAGGAAGCCGTGGAGGCCGGCGATGAAGGGCTCGGCCGCCACGATGAGGTCCTTGCGCCTAGCGAGCCTTTCGGCGAGTTCGGGGCCTTCCAGGATGCGGCGCGAAAAGACCCGTTCCGGCTCGATGCCGTAATCGGCGCTGCGGCGGGAACCGCGCTCGATATAGCTTCTGTCGGCGTTGCGGTCGCTAGCCATGGCGCTTCCTCCTCGGGACGGGGTGGTCGTTCAGACTATACGCGGAGGGAGGTGCGAAGGGAAGCGCGGCGCGTGTGGAGAAGCGCCGCACATCCGGGAAGGCGCCGCGCCTCTGTGAAAGCGCCGCGTGTGTGAGGAGGCGCGGCGCCTCCCCTATGCCTGCCGCCCGGGCCTCAGTACCTTCGGTATCCAGTCAGATGCGGACAGGAGGCATATATGCCCGCCACGGCAATCCACGATTTTGAGCTTCGCCGCAACGACGGCAAAGCTTTCCCCCTTTCGGCCTTCAGGGGCAAGGCCCTGTTGATCGTCAATACGGCCAGCAAGTGCGGCTTCACCCCCCAATACAAGGGCCTCGAAGCCCTCCACCGCGAGTACAAGGACAGGGGGCTGGTCGTCATAGGCCTGCCCTGCGACCAGTTCGCCCACCAGGAACCCGGGACCGACGCGGAAATAGCACAATTCTGCGAGGTCAATTTTGGGGTCAGCTTCCCTCTCATGGCGAAGGTCGAGGTGAATGGTCCCGGGGCCCTTCCCCTCTTCGTCGAACTCAGGCGACGGAGTCGCGGCATGTTCGGGGATTCGATCAAGTGGAATTTCACCAAGTTCCTCGTATCGGCCGACGGCACAAAGATCACCCGATTCGCCCCCACCTTCACGCCTGAACGCATGGGGGCAGCCATCGAGGCCGCCTTGCCGAAGGGGGAATGAGGACGGCCTCATCCTCCGGGGGCGTCAATCACACCCATGACGCCCCGTGATACCCCATGACGCCCCATTAGCTCCCATGAGGTCCAATCCCGCGCCGCCCAAGGAAAAAGGTGACAGCGCGACTGCCTCACCGAGGCAAAGCCTTGACTCCGTCGCGCGCGCCATTAAGATTAGCTTTCTAAAGGCGGGATCGTGGATCGAGAAGACCGAAGGCTCCTCCTCCTCGTCGAGGATGAAGCAGTGCTCGCGATGCGGGAGAAGATCGAATTCGAAGGCTATGGCTACGACGTCGTGTTGGCCCTCTCGGGAGAGGAGGCCGTGGCCGCCATCGAATCGGAGCCGGGCATCGATCTCGTCCTCATGGACATCGATCTCGGCGAGGGCATGGACGGCACCGAGGCCGCCACGAGAATTCACAAGATACGCGAAGTGCCGGTGGTCTTCCTTTCCAGCCACAGCGAGCGTGACATGGTCATGAAAACCGAGCGAATCACCTCTTACGGCTATGTCGTGAAGAACTCGGGCATGGTGGTCATCGACGCCTCGATCAAGATGGCCCTCAAGCTCTTCTCCGCGAACCGGGAGCTCGCGGAGAGCGAACACCGTCTCGAAAGGGCTGAGGGCATCGCACATATTGGCAATTGGAAGATATTTCTGGACAGCGGACACATCGTCGGTTCCCGGGGTGCGAGTCAGATCTATGGCCTCGAGGAGGGCGAGCTGAACCTCAGGGAGGTTCAGGCCATGGTGCTCCCCGAGTACCGCGAGCAGGGCGATAGGGCGATGGAGGGCCTCCTCGCGCGAGGCGAGCCCTACGATCTCGTCGCCAAGATCCGGCGAAAGAAAGACGGCTCGATAATCGACGTGCGGTCGATCGGCTCCCACGATCGGGCCGCCCGGGTAGTATATGGGGTGGTCCAGGACGTAAGCGCGCAGGTGCGGGCCGGCGAGGCGGCGGCCAAGGAAGTCCTCGACGGCCTCGAGTCGCGGGTGCGCTGCGTCGAGTCCCTCTGTGACGGTCTCTTCGCCGCCGGATCCAATCGTTTCGTTTCAGCGGGGGACTACCTGCCTCGATTGACCAAAGGCGCCCTTTCGGAGCGCCCCTACCTTGGAAGTGCCTGCCTCGATGAGACAATCGAGGATTTCGGGCTCGACCCCCGCCGCATGCTGTTGCTCGGCCTCGCGCTAAACGAAATGCTCAATATTGCGATGGGACGGGAAGAGGGCGCGGCGACGTCCGGCTCGATCCGCGTCGAAGTCTCCTGTCGGGATGGACGGATAACAACGGTGGTGGAATCGGAGCAGGCCGCAATGGTCCCCGCGGGCGAGGGCGGCGCCTTTCTCGCGGCCCTCCTGCCGCGGCTGGGAGCGACCTTCCGCCGCGAGGCGGGCCTGCGTCGGCTCGTCTTCGGATTCGCGGTCTAGCCACAACGGAGGGCGCTATTGACAGAATGACCTGCCGCGACCAAAGTCAAAGCTGGGCTTGCACCATGGGGTGGGCCTGATCCTGAGTTCCGCGGCGGTCGCGCCCGGGGAACAACGGTGAAGATTCGGCCCGGAGCTGCGATAATCCCATCGAGTGGCTGGTGGCGATTCCGTGGGGCCGATCGTGGAAATTTCCCGATTTTCAAGGAGGAGAGACGTGAAGAGACAGCTTGTCGCGATCATGCTATCGAGTGCATTGGCTGGAGGGGCCTTTGCCGCAAGCATCAGCCTGACCCCGCCGCAGATCAGCAGTTGGAATGTAACAGTCGGAGGGCTCACGCAGTCGGTGCCTGCAGCCACCATTGCCACCTTCAATACCACGTTGGGTTCGATGTTCACCAGCCTGCAGACTTCCCTTAACAGCAGTACCCTCTCGAATTTCGGCAACCTGCCCCTGTTGTCCCAGGGTTTCGCCAACGCCAACTCGGCGGCCTTCGACAATGCCTCGCTTCTGGCCTTCCAGACCTACGACCTCTTCGGCCTCATGATCGGAAGCAATGTGTCGGTGGCCGCACCCTCGGTCAACCCCAACGACGCCATGAAGGCCTTCACCGACATCCAGACCAAGGGCGATATTTACCTCGGCATGGCTACCGGCGGCGTCGCCGGGCAGTTCGGCCTCAACACCTCGCTCTTCATTCCCCACGTGTACCTCAGCGGCAAGTTCGGCTTTATTCCGAGTTACACCTACACGAGCGGAAGCACCAGCGTTTCCTTCCAGCAAATGATGCTCGGGGTGGGAGTAAATTATACCATTTTCAACAAATTCGATTTGCTGTTTGGATTCTTCAAATGGAGGGGCCTGTCCTTCGGCACCGGGCTGACCTATAACTCCAACACCACAGGCCTGAGCATGGCCATCGCACCAATGTCCGCCCCTCCCCAAACCTTTTCAACGGGAATTGCGGGTGTCAATCCGACGGTCACGGCGAGTCTCCAGAACATCAAGGCCACCCTGACTGTCAACGATTCCTCGATCGTGATTCCCCTGGAGCTCATGACCTCCCTCCAGGTCCTCTGGTTCCTCAATGTCGGCGTCGGCGGCGGAGTCGACGTTGCCTTCTCGAACTCCAAGATCGCCGCGGGCGGTCAGTCCGATGTGATCGTATCGGGGCTCGACACGGTCGGAGCGGTCGTCACGCCAGGTTCGGCAACCGTCACGGTCGTCGACTCGAAGGCCACAGGCGCCGTGTTCATTCCCCGCCTGGCGGCTTCTTTGGGCCTGAATCTCGCGATCGTCAAGATCGAGGTTCCCGTCAGCTACTATCCCACCACCCAGGCCGCCGCTGTCGGCGTGAATGTCGGTATCGTCTGGTAATTACCACCGCCGCCATTTTGGGGCCGTCCGGGAAGCGATTCCCGCGACGGCCCTTTTTTTGCGCCGATGCCGATCGACTCCGCCCTCCAGGCAGACCAGGATCTGAGCATCGCGCCCGCTTGGAGGCCCGCTCGCAAGCCCGCTTGGAGGCCGAACCCTTCCCGCAGCGAAACAAGAAGTTCAAGAAATATTTTTTGGACGACAGTAGGCGCCGGGACGGCGATCCTTGCCTCGCACGCGCGACCAAAAACGCGAAATGATCTGATCCTCCCGTCCAAGGTCCAGTTGGCATGTCGGGAGGTCAATTCTGCGCCATCCGGTCGGGGAAGGAGGAATTCATGGTGGCCGCAAATCCCGATCGAAACCCCTGCCGCCTGCGGGCCAGGCCGCGCGGCGAATGAAACCCCTCCTTTTTTCGGGAGTCGCCCCATCTCACCGGGCGAAAATCCGAAGGGCATGGCCGACGCTCCCCTTCTTTCTCCTGATGGCTTCCTGCGGTTTCCCCTTTCAACAGGCCAACCTCCAGGGCTTTGTCGAAACGGCCTCGACCAGTGTGCTGATGCGTTCACTGTCCTTCGAATCCGGCTCGGGAGCCCTCGCCCGCATCCCCTCCGGGAAAATGGTGACCGGAACCCTGGTCATCATCAACCCGAAATCCTTCGATATCACCTATTCACTCTGTTGGGATGTTGACAACGCCCTGTTCATCACCCGACCACCTGTCGCGCCCCTGCCCGACGACCCGAGTCACATCTCGCTCTCCTTCGCCCTCGACCCGGCCAAATCCGAACATAAAACCATAGCGTTCAAGCTCGGCATGTACATTCCCAGCATCAACAGAAATTGTGAAGGAATTGGCTTTTCGGTCATTTGCGACAGCCCCCCAAATCCTGTTTCGAGGGCCGGGACGGTCATGGACTCCTTCCAGAAATCCATTCTCGCCGTCCTCCTTCCCACGCAGATCAGCGACGACGATCTTTCGAAATTGAAGATCAGCTGGACGCGGGAAGGGGCGTCGACCGGCGATACCGCAACCTATGACATCGCCGCCCTGTCGACAGCCCCGAACCCGAACCCCTTTTCTTCGAAATACGATTGCTTTTTCCAGGCTTCGGACTGTGTCGCCGGCTACGGATACACCTATTCGGTGGTCGTGATCGACAAGGCCGGCCAGGAGTCGAGCCCCGTGAGCACCTCAAGTACCGCCAATTCTTTCTATCTCAATTACGACGGCAACGGCGCGACGAGCGGGACGGCTCCGGCCTCGGTGGGGTATCGGTATGGGGAAGTCGCGACGGCGGCACTGCCCGGCGACCTGGCCAAGACATCCAATGCCTTCTCCCAATGGAACAGCAAGGCCGATGGCTCAGGCACCGGCTACGCGCCGGGCGATTCGCTCAGGATTCTGGCGGGAGATCTGACCCTCTACGCGCAGTGGATCACCAATACCACGGATGTGGCTGTCGACCTCGGGACCTATTCGCTCACCTTCAGCATGGGCGCGTCGACCCTGAGCAAGGGCAGCACGCTTTCCGTCAGTTGCGCCAACGCAGCCCTTGTCGCCGGTGGTTCGGCCTGGAAATGGTACATAGACGGAATGCTGAAGAGTTCGGGGAGCTCCTCCTTCTCGTGGGTCACCACCGACAGGGATGTCGGGCAACACATCATCGGGTGCTCGGTCATCTTGGGCGGCATCGGCTATTCCGGTTCATTCCGGGCGACGGTCACCCAGTGAGAGGGCTCTGGATATGAGGCGGAGAGGGCTTGTCCGGTGCGTGCCCGCCATCCTCGCCGCCCTGGTCGGACTTGGCCAGTTCGCTTGCGCGAGGCCCGCCCCCCTCGGTCCCGAGACGACAGGCACCCTCGTCGTCAACCTGAGCTCGTCGCTGGGCCTGAGCCGGTCGCCGGGCGCAGCTTCGTCGCCATTCGCGATGGACCGCACCATCCTGCCGGATTTCGCCTCGATTATCGATTCCATTTCCATCACGGTAGTCGCGACTGGCCAGAGCCAGCAGACACTGACGGCAGGCGCGAGCGGGACGGTCACCTTCACGGGGCTTGCCGCCGCGACCTGGACCATCGGGGTCTCCGCCCTCAAGGGCGGATCCCCGATCGGCACGGGAAGCGGGACCGTGGCCGTATCCTCGGGTTCGACTTCCTCGGTGACCATCCCGATCGCCTTTTCGGGTTTCGACTCGGGCACGGGAAGGCTTGACCTGCCCCTCACCTGGCCCGCCTCGACTGGCGTGGATTATCTAGCCTGGTCGATCGACGGTGGTCAGGCGAATGTCGCAGGCATTACGACGGATTCCGGAACCGGGGTTTCGACGTCGAATCTGTCGGCCAGCCTTGGTGCCGGCACTCACACCCTCGCGCTCGGCTTCAAGGCCGGGGGAGCCGATGGGACGCCTGCCGGTTGCTTCGTCGAAACGATCGATGTGTGGGCCGGACTCGAAAGCGGCTCATGGATCGACGGCGGCGGGAAGGTGCAGAGCGCCATGGCCATCGCGGCCGAGGACTTTCTCGACACGAACGCGAACCTCGGCGGCCTCCTCGTGCAGGACGGATCGACGCCGGGGGTGACCCTTGCAGTCGGATTTTCCTCGGGGACGACGGACTACACCTTGAATTCGATTCCATCAACACAGAGCATCGTTTTTACGCCGACCGAATCTGTGGGCGGCCAATACATCACCTATTCATGGAACGGCGGCGTCGCTACGGAACTCGCCTCGGGCGGGGCGTCGGCGAGCCTGGCCTTCGTCGCCTCGGCCTACGACAACGCCCTCGCCATCACGGTTCGAGCGCCCGATGGCGCCACCACGAAGACCTACACCCTCACCTGGCACAGCGCGGCCGTCACCGTGGGCGTCAGCACGGCGACGAACTACCAGGCCCTGACCTTCGCCAATGGCGCCCCCTCGGTCGCGAGGGGAGGCGGCATCGTCATCGAAACGAACAATGCTGCCCTTGCGGCCCAAACCACAGGCTGGACCTGGTACATCGACGGGGTCCAGCAGGCAGAAACTTCCCAGCAGCTAACACTGACCTCCGCGGCGACAAGCGCATATTCCGTGGGTGATCATTTCATTTCGGTACTTTTGAGCTACGGGGGGGTGAGGTACTCCGGAACCCTTATCCTCTCCGTAGACAGCAACTAGTTGAGGCAAAAGGATGCTAATATGAAGATTGACGGCAGCATTGATCGGCACGTGAACCCAGCGTTCTCGGTGGTCGCAAGCTCCCTCGCCTTCTCGCTTATCGCACTCAGTGTCCTGGCCTGCTCCCTTCCCTTTCATTGGGGCGCTTCTGCGGGCGGCCCGGGCGTGTCAGCGGGCGGATCGAAGGCTGCTCTCACCGTCTCCATTTCAGTCCCTTCTGCCCGAACCATCGTCGCCTCCTCCGGCGATTTCTCGACGGCGATCGCCACCCTCGCCATAGCCGTGGTGGACGGAAGCAGCACGACCGTGGCTTCCGACCCGAGCGTGACCTACAGCTCGAGTGCCACCAAAACCTTCAGCTCCCTGACTCCGGGGACCTACACAATCAAGGTCGACGCCTTCGCTCCCGGGGGGGGGGCTTCGATAGCCACGGGAACGAGCGTGCCGGTCAACCTCGCCGCCGATGCCACGCAGACTGTACCCGTAGGACTCTCGTTCAGCCAGAGCCCGACTTCGGGGGCCTTCTCTCTCCCCATCCAGTGGCCCTTTTCGACGGGACTGGCCTACCTTTCCGCCAGCCTCGACGGCGCGGCCATGACCGACCCGACCGTGAACTCCGACACCATCAATTACTCGGCGACAGTGGCGAAATCGGGCCTCGCGGGCGGCAGCCATACGCTCAACATCAGCTTCAAGACATCGAGCGGCGCAACCACGGTCCGGGGCCTGTATGTCGAGACGGTAAACATCTGGGACGGGGTGACGAGCGCCTCCTGGTTGGATTCGAGCGGGACCTGCGTGGCCAAGCGGATCTTCGCGACGACGGACTTTTTCGACACGAATGCGAATCTCGGCGGCCTTCTCGTGAAGGACGGATCGACCTCTGGTGTGACCCTCGCCACCGGCTTCTCCTCCGATACGACGGACTACAAGTTGTACACGATTCCTTCAACCCAGAGCATCGTTTTTACGCCGACCGAATCGGTGAGCGGCCAGTACATCACCTATACATGGAACGGCGGCGCTGTCACGGATCTCGGATCAGGCAAGGCGTCCGCTAACCTGGCCTTCAACACCTTGGCCTACGCTAACACCCTCGTCATCACGGTGCGGGCGCCCGATGGCGTCACCACCAAAAGCTATACCCTCATCTGGCACAGCTCGGCCGTCACCGTGGAGGTCAGCACGGCGACGAACTACCAGGCCTTGACCTTCGCTACCAGCGCACCCTCGGTCGCGAGGGGTGGCAGCATCGATTTCGAAACGAACAATAGTGTCCTTGCGGCCCAAACTACGGGCTGGACCTGGTCCTTCGACGGGGCGCCACTGAGCGAAACCTCACAGAAGTTGACGTTGGACTCCGTAGCCACGAGCGGCTATTCCGTGGGCGGACATTTCATCTCAGTCCAAGTGACCTACAATGGGGTGACGTATTCGGCCAACCTGATTCTCATGGTGGTAGAATGAGGGCATTCGTTGTGCGCCGAATGGGCTGCGCCGCGCTTGGCGTGGTCTTCGCCTTCGCCGCACTCGGAGTCTTGGCCTGCTCCCTTCCCTTCCTCGGCCGCGCGTCGGCGGGCGGCGCCGGCGCCTCTGCGAGCGCGTCGGCGGACGGATCGAAGGCTGCTCTCATCGTCTCCATTTCCGTCCCTTCCGCCCGAACCATCGTCGCCTCCTCCGGCGATTTCTCGAAGGCGATCGCCACCCTCGCCATAGCCGTGGTGGACGGAAGCAGCACGACCGTGGCTTCCGACCCGAGCGTGACCTACAGCTCGAGTGCCACCAAAACCTTCAGCTCCCTGACTCCGGGGACCTACACAATCAAGGTCGACGCCTTCGCTCCCGGGGGGGGGGGCTTCGATAGCCACGGGAACGAGCGACCCGGTCATCCTCGCCGCCGATGCCACGCAGACTGTACCCGTAGGACTCTCGTTCCGCCAGAGCCCGACTTCGGGAGCCT
>JAJXVS010000344.1 GCA_021782015.1 bacterium
GGTGGAGATCGATGCCGTCGCGAGGCGCGGGGAAATCCTCTTCCACACCCTCACCGAGCATGTCGAGAACGCGGGCATCCATTCGGGCGACGCCACCATCGTCCTGCCGGCCCAGCGCATCTACCTCGCGACGGCGCGCAAGGCCCGCGACATCGCGGCGAGTCTCGCCGCGGCCCTCGACATCACGGGCCCCTTCAACATCCAGTTCCTCGCCCAGGACAACAGGGTGAGCGTCATCGAGCTCAACCTCCGCGCCAGCCGTAGCTTCCCCTTCTGCTCGAAGGTGGCGCGCGTCAACATGATCGACCTCGCGACGAGGGCCCTCCTCGGGGAGAAGGTCGCGCGCGTCGAATCCTCGGCCCTCGACCTGGGCTGGGTCGGCGTGAAGGCCGCCCAGTTCAGCTTCGCGCGCATCCACGGGGCTGACCCGGTGAGCGGCGTCGAGATGGCGAGCACGGGCGAGGTCGGTTGCGTCGGCACAAGCCTCGACGACGCCTTCCTCAAGGCCATGCTCTCGGTCGGTTATCGCAGGCCCCTGCGCAAGGTCCTCCTCTCGACCGGCCCCATCGCGGACAAGGTCGAGTTCCTCGAGAGCGCCCGAGCCCTCCGCGACATGGAATGCGCGCTCTACGCCTCGGAGGGCACGGCGCGCTTTTTGGAGACGAACGGCGTAACGGCCACGGCCCTTCACTGGCCCCTCGAGCGGCGGCAGCCCAACATCGAGACCCTGATCCGGGAGCGCGCCTTCGACCTCGTCATCAACGTGCCCAAGGACAACCGCGAGCGGGAACTCCGCAACGACGGCATCATCCGCCGCCTCGCGGTCGACTTCGACATTCCCCTCATAACTAATATCAAAGTGGCGCGGCGCTTCATCCGTTCGTTGGCCCGGGAGCGGGAGAATGGCCTGGAGATCAGGCCCTGGGAGGAGTACCGATAGGAGACCGGCGCCTCCCTGTAGCGACCTGCGCCGCTGTGGGGCCCCGAGGCCGCCGAGTGGCCCCGAGGCTGCTGAGTGGCGACCGATCCGATCGCAGCGACCGCGGACGATCACGACGGCGAGGCTCGACTGCCCGTAGCCCGCCCACTTCCGCCTCCATCGCGCTTCGCGCTAGAGTAGCCCATGAACCCCAGAAATTTGGCGGCCCTGATCGGGGCCGCCCTCGTTTTTTCATCGGCCCCGGCGGCCCTGGCCCAGGGGAGCGCCTCGCCATTCGCCCTCGATCCCATCGTCGATGGATCCCTTTTCGCAGCGAGCGCCGGAAGCTACGGCGCCTCCCTCTGGCTCAAGTCGATAAAGCCCAAGCCCGCACCGACGACTCCCGATCCCTCGGCCATTCCCTTCTTCGACAAGGCCTACGTGAACAAACTTGACACCACGCAAAGCACCATCACCGACGTCCTCCTCGTCACGACCTTCGCGACCCCGGCCTTCGTCCTTCCCGGACGCCAATTCAACGATTTCCTCGTGCTCGGGACCATGTATCTCGAAACCGAGCTCCTCGCCTACACGTCGAGCGAAGTCGTCAAGCAGGGGGTCGTCCGCTGGCGCCCCTATGCTTATGGGACCTCGAACGTCGCGACGCTTTCCGACCCGGACGCATCGAGTTCCTTTCCCTCGCGGCATTCCACCATGGCCTTCGCCGCGGCCGTCTTCGCCGGCAGGGTCTTCGACGCCTACGAGCCGGGCTCGGCCTGGTCGCCCCTCGTCTGGGGTACGGGCCTGGGCCTGGCCACCGTTACGGCGGCGATGCGGGTCACCTCGGGCAATCATTTCCTGAGCGATATTGTCGCCGGCGCCATCCTCGGGGCGGCCGAGGGATTCCTCGTGCCCGAGTTGCACAAGGGACGCCCCTCCGCGAGCCCATCGACGGGTGTCGCGCCGATGTCACTTTCGCCCGTCCCCGGCGGGCTCGGACTGACGCTGCGCTACTGAAGCCCAGCTATTGTGGCCCCGCAGCGGATTCGTAACGCCCCTTAAACCAGCCGAAGAGGGCTGTCGCGCGGTTGGCGAAGGATTCGCCTATCCGCTGGGCCAGAAAGCCGATGGAGATGGCATCGCTTTCGACATAGACGAGGATGCCATCGCTCGCCTGCAGGACGATGAGCCGCGACACGAGCACTCCCGGCGCGATGACGGGGATGATCGTGATGCTCATCCAGGTGACGTTTTTCGATGTCACCCGGGCCCCTCCCGGGAAACCCTGAAAGTCATAGGTGTAGACATTGGAGCCAAAGCTGAGGTCTCGCTGGAAGACATAAAAGCTCTGGGCCTCGTCCAGCGCCCGGAGAGAGGGCGAAGGCGGATCGGGGAGCCGGCGCTTCGTCCCCGGCCCGTCGATGGCGTAGGATTCGGCGTAGAGGGTGCGCATTCCCTGATGGGTGATCGAATAGTACTGAACTCCCTCGAGGGAAGAAAAAGCCCGTAACAATGCGTTGATTTTGAGGAGCTCCGCTTCCCTCCCGGCCACATCGGCCGGAGCCTTTCTCTTCAGCACGAAGGCCGTCTCAACGAGGATTCCGGGCTTCTTCGCGGCGATCTCCTCGGCGATTCCGACGGTCGATTCGTGCCGCGGCAAAATCGAGGTCGTCGCGTCGACACTCGTCCTCATCACCGTGCCCTTGGCCAGGAGTTCGGCGGCGACACCCTCCCCCATCAGCCCGGCTATCGAGGGAAGGGCCGGCGGCGAGACGGCGTAGGAGGGGGCCTCGGCATGGCCAGGGAAGAGAAAAATCGCGGGAAGAATGCACAAGAATACTCGTCTGATGGCTGCGGTTGGCATGGTTGCCGACACTATACCCCTCGGGCATGGCGCATTTCGAGGGGAGCGTGATGTTTTCACAGAATGTTAAATAGTCTTTTTTATATAGAGTGTAGTATATTTATATATTTACATTCATTCACCCCTCTGCTATCATGGTCTCGATCTTCATTTGAGGATCTGCGGGCAAGCCCCGGGTGGGGACCCCGCACAAGCGCAAGGAGGAGAAACGATGAAACGATCCGTAGCTGTCGCGGCCGCGATGTTTTTCGCCGGCCTGGGAGTCCATGCTGCCCAGTCGAGCTGTGTCACCTGCCACACGAATCCCGATGCCATAAGGGCCCTTTTCCAACCGCCTGCCGTCGCCGCCTCAGAGGCCGAGGGCTGAGCTGGCGCTCCTCCCCCGGTTCGGGCGGACCAAATGTACAAGGGATTCGTCGTAAGCGCCTCCCTAATCGATAGCGATCCTCATCTCAGCCAAGGCTGCACAAGCTGCCACAAGGGCGACGAGACGGCGGCGGACCGGACCAAGGCCCATGCCGGGCTCGTGAAACGCCCATCAGACGACCCGACGCTCTGCGCCGCCTGCCATCCTGACATCGCCGCGAATTACAGCCTTTCGCTACACTTCACGACGGCCGGGTTCAAGAACGACGTGCGGCCCCGCTTTTCCGCTTCCGAAGCAGCGA
>JAJXVS010000345.1 GCA_021782015.1 bacterium
ACGCCGCCGGCTTCGACCCTTCCGCCGCCCGGAACCCTGCCCGGCGATTACGACCTGACGATGCCCTGGGGCGAGCCGAGTTTCGAAGCCTATCGCGCGGGCTATCTCAGCGAAGGCGGCAAGAAATGGCTCACGGCCATGGTCGAACGCGGCCGCCCCTGGATGTCCTTCATAATGCAGAAGATCTACGCCTACGGCCTCCCTTCCGAGCTGGCCTGGCTCCCGATCATCGAATCGGAATACACGGCGAACGCGGTGTCCAGGAGCGGCGCGGTCGGCATGTGGCAGTTCATGCGCAACTCGGTGGGTGGCTACGGCATCCGCATCGACGATTGGGTCGATGAGCGCCGCGACTTCATGAAGGCGACCGACGCGGCACTCCGCAAGCTGGCCGACAACTACGCGACCCTCGGCGACTGGAACCTCGCCATCGCAGCCTACAACATGGGCCTGGGGGCGATTTCGAGGGCGATGGCCCTCGGCGGAACCAGGGATTTCTTCGCCCTCCGCGACGCCGGACGCCTCTCCAGGGAGACCTCGGCCTACGTTCCCAAATTTCTCGCGGTCGCGTCCATTCTCGACCACCCCGCGCGATTCGGCATGCCGATCGCCTGGGACCCGCCCGTGGAATGGGAGACGGTCGAACCCAAACGCTCGGTGGACCTCGGACTCCTCGCCCAAGCCTCGGGCATTCCCGTCCAGAAACTCAGGATCGCCAACGCCGAGCTCAAGTACGCGGTCACCCCGCCCTGGAAGGGCTACCTTCTCAAAGTGCCTGACGGGACGGCGGCGCCCATCGTGGCGGCACTCGACGATCCGGCCAAAAAGCTCCTCCGCTACACCCTCCACACGGTCCGGTCGGGAGACTCGATCTCGGCCATCTCCCGAGGCTACGGCACGCCCGTCCAGCTCATCGTCGATGCCAATCCGGGCCTCCAGCCATCCCGAATCATGGTCGGCCAGGTCCTCGTCATTCCCGTCCTCAAGGACGGCACGCCGCAACCGCCGCCCGTGCCGGTCGACGATGCGCCGCCCTTCACGGGCAGCTACTCGGTGACCAAGGGCGACAGCCTCTGGAGCCTCGCCCTGCGTTTCGGCGTCCGCCCTGAGACCCTCGCCGAGCGCAACGGCCTCGAGCTGACGAGCGTCTTGCGCGAAGGCATGAATCTTTCCGTGCCGATAACAAAGCCATGAGACGTGCATTCATCGTCCCCCTCCTCGCCCTCGCCCTATCCGGCGCCTGGAGCGAGGAGGGGAGCGTGCCGATTCCGCCGACGCCCTCGGCCGCGCCAGCCGCCCAGGCGGACCAGCAGGCAGCCATCGATCCCTCCGTCGATTCCACACCCTATTCCGTCGCATCCCATATCGACTGGAAACGAAGGGTCCTCGTCATAGATATCAGCCTCGATTTCAAAAAGGCGGGATTGGCCCTTCCCGAAGGCAGACTTACCGCGGCGCGCCTTGTGAGCCGCGATCTTTCCGGCCTCGCCAAAGATTCCCTTTTCTCGATCCCCCTCGATTCGGAGGGGAGGATCGGCGACCGGATACTCTCGGGCGACCTCGGCATCGAGGCGATCCTGAGTCTGGCCGGCGCCCTCGTCCATGTCGACGATGCGATGTCGGGCGACCTCCTCACCTTCCGGTCGCGATGGGAATTGCCTCTTTCCCGGGCCGCCGCCCTCTTCGTCGACTGGAAGCAAAAGCGGCCACTGCCCGAGCCCCTGGACTGGACGGCCTCGCGGGCCTACACGGGCATCATCATCTACGCCGACGCGCCGTTGCCGGTTTACGGGGAGCGCGGCGTCACCGCGACGCTCAGCCGCTGCCTCTTCCCTCGCATTTTCGACGAAGCCATGGGTACTGTGATGAATCGCTGGGTCGTCGAGCCGGAGGTGCTCACGGACCAGGGCCCCCTCGGCTACATAGGCCGCCGCTCGGCCGACGACGAGGCCCGGGTGGGAGACGACCCCCTCCTGATCCGGGCCGTCGGCCTCTTCGGCATCCGGCGCACCGACCTCATCATCAGCTCCGCCGACGCCGCGCGCATCCTGGCCGATCCCGCAAACCGCGACCTTGTGGCCAACGGACGCATCCTGGTCGTCGTGCCCCGGGACCCGCCCTCGCGCGCCGCCAGGTGACGCGCGATGGCCCGGGCCTTCCACCTTCGCTTACGCTTCGGCCTCCCCTTCGGAAAACGGCGGCCTGGCTCGCGGAGGGGCCCGTGGCCCAAGAAGATTTCCACGAAGGTCATGCTCTCCTTCGTACTAATTGTTTTCTTCCAGGGGGCCCTCTCGATCGCCACGCTGGTTTCGGTCACGGGCCGGGCCGCCGAGGCCGCCTTCGAGGACCAGCGCGTCAAAACCGGCCATATCATCGAGCGCTACTTCGCCGACGCCCGCAACGAGATCTCCATCAAGGCCGATCTCCTCTCGGGACAGGCCAAGATCGTCGACTTCGTGCGCCGCGGCCTCGGGGGAATGCTGTCGAGCGAACTCGCTTTCTATCGCGCCAGCCTCAAACTCGATTCCATCGTGGTCCTCGACAGGAATGGACAGCGACTGTCGGTGGTCGGCAACGGGGCCACCGCCCGCGTCTTCCTCAAGCGCAATCCCTACGATGTGGTCCAAAGCGGCGAGAGCGTCATGATCGCCGGGGAGGGCAATCGCATCCACCTCTGGGGCCTGCACGAAATCACCTCCGGAGGCAGGGTCGAGGGCATCGTCTGCGTCGCGCAGAATCTCGATCGGGCCTTCATCGGCCGAATTGAAGACATCTCCGGCACCCACATGCTCCTCACCCTCCGCAAGACCATCCCGGTCAACGGCCGCGTCTCGGACAATGTCTTCATCGAGTACAGCGACCGTATCGCGGCCGACCCCCGCGCCGGACAGTCGGGGAGGATCGGAAGCCAGGAGTACCGCACGGCCTGGCTGCCGGAATTCCCCGAACTCGAGGCGGTCTTCTTCATCGACACAGCCGCTTCGTCGCGACTTCTTTCCAATTATATCGGGTCGGCCCTCGCCATCCTCGCCATCACCTTGATCGGGGCCTTCTGGATCTCCTTGTTCCTCTACCGGGCCAGCTTCCAGAAACCCTTCCAGGCCTTCCAGGACGCCATCCGCGTGATCGCCGGGGGCGACCTCTCCTTCCGTTTCTCCAGCCGCGCCGAGGACGAGTTCGCCTCCCTGGAGATGGAGTTCGAGCACATGACAGCCGAGCTCAAGAAACTCGAGTCCGAGCTCCAGATCAGCTCGCGGATGGCCGCCATCGGCGAGATGGTCGCCGGCGTCGCCCACCAGATCCGCAATCCTTTGGCCATCATGAAGGTCTCCTCCGGCATGCTGCGCGACATGCTGAAACCCGTCGCCGAGGGGCCGGCGCCCCCCGATCCGGAGGGCAGGACGGCGCCCCAGGCCCGTGCCGTCGCTCTTGG
>JAJXVS010000066.1 GCA_021782015.1 bacterium
AGCAAGATGGCCTCCAGCTCGGCCTCGTTTTCGCGATGCCTGACCATTTGGGGATGAAAGTGGCCCGGCCAGAGGGAACCGAGGCGGAGGGCGCATCGCTGCGCTTCCTCCCAGCCATCGCCACGCAGATTGCCATAGGTCGCCTTCTCGGCGGCATCGAGCGAGAGCACCCAATCGAAGCGGTCCGAGCCCCGGCCCAGCGCCGCACCTTGGGCCGCCCCAGGAGCCACATCTTGAGCCGCCCTCCGGGCGATGGCTTCAAGGACGCCCTCCTTCCATCCGAGGCCCGAGGTCTCGACTATGAGGGAAAGATTCTCCTGGTCGAGGACGGCGTCGACCAGGGCGGGGAAATCGGGATGAAGGGAGGGCTCGCCCCAGGGCGAGAGGTCGACCACCGCGTCGCCGGCGAAGGCGGCAAGACCGGCCATCATCGCGGCAAAACGGGCAGCGTTCAGATAGTCCCTACGGGCCAGGATGTCGCCCCCGATGGACGGCCAGGGACAGAGACGACAGGACTGGAGGCAGCCCCCAGTCACCTGGACGGCCACGAAGGCGGGAAGACCTCGAAGAAGATCGTCGCGCTTCGGGATAATGTCGAGGGCGCTGTCCGCGTCGCGCAGCCCGGCGGCCAAGAGGCCTTCGACGAGGAGGAGATTGCGCTTCGTATCGCAGGCGAGGCTGATCCTCCTGTCGCGGAGATCGCGGGGTGAGATTTCGGTCTCGATATCGAAGGCGTTGATGTCGCGTTGGATGACGCCAAAGAGCCAGTTCCTGTCGGCCGAGGCCGGGTCCTTCCCGGAAAGGGCGAGGAGGGCCGGAAGAATTCGCGGATGGAGGATCTCGATGGCAAGGCCGAGGGGATAGCCATCGGCGAAGGAATAGTCGGCCCGGTAGCGGCGGTGGGCTTCGAGCATCTTTCGGGCGAGGGCCTGATCGAGAAAGGGCTCGTCGGCCCTGGCGAAGACGAGGGCCTCGGGCGCCTCGGGAAGTGAGGAGGAAAAGGCCGCAGCCTCCTCCAGGATGGCATGGTCGGACCAATCAGCCTTGACGATTCGACGAAGGCCTCGTTCGGGTGTGGGGATCCTGCCCTCGAGGAGGATGCTGCCGCAAAAATCGGGCAGGGTCTTCACGAAGGAGAGGACCCGGTCGAAGGCCGAGGCGCCGCCATCGAGGGGGGACAGGGCCCGATCCGTGATCGAACCGGCATAGATGATGACTGCTGTTCTCATTGCTCTCCCGATTATCGGCCCCGGAGGCTGGATCGACAGGGAATTGCGGCGGAGGACCGAGCCTTGCACCGCTTTCTTCTTTTTATAACGTGAAACTCGCGTCTAGGCCACAGCGTATTCACTGAGGGCTGCTCCGCATACACGAGGGGCCTGGCGAATCATGAAATGTCGGCTGCGGCAGGCTCGGCGAAGGCGCGGCATTTTTCTTCGTTTCCCCCCTTGCCCTGCCCCAAGCATAGACTATACATTGTGGACGTTCGAGGCGATACCACAATATAAAGTATGACGTCGAGATGAGGGGGAAGCATTTTGAAAGTCCAGCGTTTCTTCACCACACAAGGAAATGGCCCCTACGAGGGCATCGAATGGGTCGCCAGGACCAGCGAAATCCGCAATCCTGACGGCAAGAGCATTTTCCGGATGGAAGGTGCCGTCGTGCCCGCCAACTGGAGTCCCATCGCCTCTGATATACTAGCGCAAAAATACTTCCGCAAGGCAGGGGTGCCGGCCGATCGGGCAGAAGAATGGCAAAAACATGTCCCCGCCTCCCAGCTGTCCCTCGCGAGTCCCTCGCCCAAACCCGGCGCCGAGCATGACGCGAGGCAGGTCTTTCACCGCCTCGCCATGACCTGGGTACTCTGGGGCAAGTCGGCGAATTACTTCGACTCGAAGGAGGACGAAGAGGCCTTTTACGACGAACTCCTCTACATGTTCGCCCGCCAGATGGCGGCGCCCAACAGCCCCCAGTGGTTCAACACCGGCCTCAACGCGGCCTACGGCATCGAAGGCCCGGCCCAGGGCCATTATTATGTCGATCCGGCCACGGGCGAGGTGACGAAGAGCGCCTCGGCCTATGCCCGCCCCCAGCCCCACGCCTGCTTCATCCTCGACGTGCAGGATGACCTCGTCAACGAGGGCGGCATCATGGACCTCGTCACCCGCGAGGCGCGGCTCTTCAAATATGGCTCGGGTACCGGCTCAAACTTCTCGAAGATACGCGGACTCAACGAGTCACTGTCGGGCGGCGGCGTTTCGAGCGGCCTCCTCTCCTTCCTGAAAATCGCCGACCGTTCGGCCTCGGCCATCAAATCGGGCGGCACCACTCGCCGCGCGGCCAAGATGGTCATACTCGACGACGACCACCCCGACATCGAGACCTTCGTCGACTGGAAGGCCGAGGAGGAATTCAAGGTCGCCAGCCTTGCGGCCGGCTCAGCCCTCCTCCGACACCACGCCGCCGATATCCTCGCGGCCTTCCACGCGCCGGGCATCTCCCAGGACAATCGCCTGTCTTTCACGGCCAACCCAGCGCTTCGCCGCAGCGTTCGCGACGCCCTGCGGTCGGGCGTCCCCGCGCCATGGATTCATCAGCTCCTTTCGAAATTCCGCCAGGGCGACGAGAGCCTCGACATGCCGAGCTACGACACGGCCTGGGAAGGCGAGGCCTACAACACCGTCGCGGGCCAGGCCTCCAACAACTCGATCCGCCTCTCCAACGAATTCATGCTGGCCATGATGGAAGACGGCGACTGGTCGATGACGGGCCGAATCAGCGGCAAGACGACCAAGACCATCAAGGCGAGGGCCCTCTGGGACCGCATCGCCAAGGCGGCCTGGCAGTGCGCCGATCCCGGCCTCCAGTTCCACGGCACGGTCAACGAGTGGCACACCTGCCCCGCCGACGGCGAAATCCGCGGCTCGAACCCCTGCTCCGAGTACATGTTCCTCGACGATACCGCCTGCAACCTCGCCTCGCTCAATCTCCTCACCTTCTTCGACGCGAAGACGGGCCGCTTCGACGATCTGGCCTATCGCCACGCCATCCGCATCTGGACCACCGTCCTCGAAATCTCGGTGGTGATGGCCCAGTTCCCCTCAAAGGAGATCGCGAAGCGAAGCTACGAGTTCCGCACCCTGGGCCTTGGCTACGCCAACCTCGGCTCCCTCCTCATGCAAATGGGTCTCGCCTACGACTCCGACGAGGGACGGGCCGTCGCGGCCGCCCTTTCGGCCATCCTCTCCGGAGAGGCCTACGCCCAGTCGGCGCGAATGGCCCGCGAATGGGGTCCCTTCATCCGCTACGAGCCCAATCGCGATCACATGCTCCGCGTCATCCGCAACCACCGCCGGGCCGCCTGGAACGCGGCCGACGCCGAGTACGAGGGCCTGACCGTGAAACCCCAGGGCCTCCACGAGCAATTCTGCCCCAGGAACCTCATCGACGCCGCCCGCGATTCCTGGGACGAAGCCCTCGCCCTTGGCGAGAAGCACGGTTACCGCAACGCCCAGGTCACCGCAATAGCACCAACTGGTACGATCGGCCTCCTCATGGACTGCGACACCACCGGCGTCGAGCCCGACTACGCCCTCGTCAAGTTCAAGAAACTCGCCGGCGGGGGCTACTTCAAGATCATCAACCAGAGCGTACCCCCTGCCCTCCACGCCCTCGGCTACTCCGACGCCGAACTCGAAACCATAGAAACCTACGCCCTCGGTCGAGGAACCCTCCGCGGCGCTCCAGGACTCTCCTTCGAGTCGCTTCTCGCCAAAGGACTGCCCCTCGCCGCCCTTCAAAAGGCGGAGGCCGCGATCAAGGGAGCCTTCTCCCTTGAAAGCTGCTTCGCCTCCTATGTGCTCGGGGGGGAAGCCTTCGCGGCCCTCGGCATACCCGAGGTCACCTACAAGCTTCCGGGCTTCTCCCTCCTCCGCCATCTCGGCTACGGCGACGGGGAAATCGAGGAAGCCGAACTTTGGGCCTGCGGCACCATGGGCGTCGAGGGAGCGCCGGGACTCGAACCGGCCCACTACGGCGTCTTCGACACCGCCACACCCTCGGGCAAGCGCGGCACCAGGGCCATCGCCTGGGAGGCCCACATCGCGATGATGGCTGCCGTCCAACCCTTCATAACTGGTGCTATCTCCAAGACCATCAACATGCCGAACACGGCGAGCTACGAGGACGTGAAGGGAGCCCACCTCCTCGCCTGGCGCTCGATGCTCAAGTCCATCGCCCTCTACCGAGACGGATCGAAGCTTTCACAGCCCCTCGCCGCCCTCGCGCCCGGGGCCGACCTCGTCGCCGACTCCATCGTAGCCCTTCAGACCGGCGACGAAGAGGATGACGAAGGGCCGCAGCCCGTCCAGGAAGAACGCCAGCAGCGACTCTTCCGCGACGAGGGCCCCGAACTCCCCGGCCTGCCGGCCGCCCCCCGGGGCAGGCGCCGGGCCCTGCCCAACCGCCGCGCCGGCTATACGCAGAAGGCCAAGATCGCCGGCCATTCGGTCTTCGTCCGCACTGGCGAATACGAGGACGGGGCCCTCGGCGAAATCTTCCTCGACATGCACAAGGAAGGCGCGGCCTTCCGCTCGATCCTCAACTCCTTCGCCATCGCCGTATCACTCGGCCTCCAGTATGGCGTGCCCCTCGAGGAATACGTCGACGCCTTCACCTTCACCCGCTTCGAGCCCAACGGCATGATCCAGGGCCACGACTACATCAAGATTTCGACGAGCGTCCTCGACTACGTGTTCCGGGATCTCGCCATCGCCTATCTCCAGCGCCACGACCTGGGCCAGATCAAGCCCGAGGACCTGGAGGCCACCGGCATGCAGACACGCAACCTGCGGAGCTCGTCGGGATTTTCGGCGCCCCAGCGGGAGCGCCGCGATTCCGCCCCGACCTCCGTCGACCCCCTCGGCGATGAGGCAGAGGGCGCCGGCAAGGCGGCGGGGCACAGGGCGCCATCGAGCCGCGGCGAGGAGCGCGCCCCCCGCGACAGCGCCCGCACCGCGCGCATGAAAGGCTTCGAAGGCGACCCCTGCCCCGTCTGCGGCAACATGACCCTCGTCCGCAACGGGACATGCCTCAAATGCGAAACGTGTGGAAGTACAACGGGATGTAGTTGATTGAGCGCGTTTCGCATTTGAGGTTCGGAGGCCCCGCGGAATCGCGCAAGCGATTCCGCACCGCCATCGCGTAGCGATGGCGAGGGCCTTGCGGATCGACGACGGGATGTAGCTAAGTCTCGCACTTCAGGTTCATGGGCCCTCGCCATCGCGTAGCGATGGCGAGGGACTTCTTCAGGGTTCGGCGCGCTCCAGCGGCATGGTCATGCATCGCGCGCCACCGCCGCCACGGGCCAGTTCGATGCCGTCGAATGCCACGACAAGCCTTCCGAAATCGCCGACGTTTTCGCGTCCCTCGATGAAATCGTCGGCGTTCCGGACCTCGTAGCCGGCCGCGGAGAGGGACTCCATGGTCTTGAGATTGCATGAATACATAAGGATTTTCCCCGGAGCGAAGGCGAAGGAATTGGAGCCCGACAGCCACTGTTCCCTCTCCTCGTAGAGGGGATCGCCCGAGCCGCAGAGCACGGGCTCGAAATCGAAACCCGACTCCGACAGGCCCTCCAGAAGGCCGGCGACCGGCCGCGTCGAAAGCCGGCCCGAAGGCGCGGCGTCAATCCGGACCACCGGTCGTCGCGAAGGTCCCACGATGGTCGGGCCGTGCACCAGGACCTGGGACCGGTCGATGACGGTGAAGACCATGTCGAGATGGATGGTGGCCCGCTCCTTCGGGAGGACGACGGCGAAAATGACGAGGGCCTCGTCGATGGCCCGGGCGGCGCTTCGAGCGAAGATCTCGATGGCGTCCGGCGTCGTGCGCTCGGAGACCCCGATGGCCAGGACCTTGGGCGAAATCACGATGACATCGCCGCCTTCCATCGTGACGAAGCGGTTCCGGTCCCTCGGACCGTCGAGGAGGAGGGCATGGGCGCGTAGCTCGTGATGGCGCGTGAGGACGAAGCGGGTGACCAGCGACTCGACGACCCGCACATCGAAGGCCATGGCCGAACTCAGGGCGAAGTCGCGGAAGATGGCCGCCGTGTCCCGCATGAAATAGGTATTGGGAAGGGGGCGGAGCGAAAAGGAACGCGGCGAGAGGATCTGGGAAAGACTGCCGTCGAGGGCGGGCAGCCCCTCGATGACGAGCTTGGCCAACTTCGTCGCGGGCAGGTCCATGAGCTCGTCGACGCGATTGCCGATGGGGCAGAAGCCGGAAAGGGAACCGAGGAACTCGAATCGCTGCTCGTTGGAAGCGAGGCACTGGGCGAGAAGCTCCTCGAGCTCATAGGTCGTCGCCACCTTCGCGAGAAAGGCCGCGAGCCTGTCGTGCTCCCTTCTGACGGCCCCGAGGGGGACGATGTCGTTGTAGAGATCCTGGGCCGCCTCGCCGGGCGTCATCGCCTCGACCTCGGGGCCGGGCGAATGGAGAATCACTTTCCTGAGTTCCCCGATCTCGCTCGTGATGTTCAGTCCGGGCACCTGCTTCCTCCGCGAACCGCCGCGCGTCGAAGGGCCGGCGGGGCCGCGACGCGACTCTAGCAGGACGGAAGGGCTTGGGCAAGGAACAAAATCATGAATTCGAATGCATAATTATACAACTAGTTGTAAGTTGACAGCTCACCAGAACGCGCCTAGACTTGCCCTTGCGCCGACGGTCTCGGCGCGCGCCCCGTCCCGGGCGGAAGGGCGCATCGCTTTTTCTTTCCGAGGAGACATCATGCCGAAGCGCAGGGTCATCATCATCGGAGCGGCCGGACGGGACTTCCACAACTTCAACACCCGCTACCGCGACAACGAAGCCTTCGAGGTCGTCGCCTTCACCGCGGCCCAGATACCCGACATCGCGGGCAGGAAATATCCGGCTGAACTCGCCGGGAGGCTCTACCCCCAGGGCATCCCCATACATCTCGAAGCGACGCTTCCCTCCCTGATCCGCGAACTCGGCGTCGACGAATGCGTTTTTTCCTATTCCGATGTCCCCTATTCCCACGTTATGGGGGTGAGCGCCGTCGTGAACGCGGCGGGTGCGGCCTTCACCCTCCTCGGGCCCAAGGATACGCAGATCGCTTCCACCAAGCCCCTCATCGGCGTCTGCGCGGTGCGTACGGGCTCGGGCAAGAGCCAGACCAGCCGAAAAATCGTACAAATGCTGATGGCCCGCGGCCTCAAGGTCGTCGCCATCCGCCATCCCATGCCCTACGGCGACCTCGTCGCGCAGAAGGTCCAGCGCTTCGCCACCGTCGAGGACCTCAAAAAGCACAAATGCACCATCGAGGAAATGGAGGAATACGAACCCCATATCGTGCGAGGCAACGTCATCTACGCCGGCGTCGACTACGAAGCCATTCTCCGCGAGGCGGAAAAGGAAGCCGATGTCATCCTCTGGGACGGCGGGAACAACGATTTCCCCTTCTATAAGACCGACCTCCTCCTGACCGTCGCCGATCCCCACCGTGCCGGAAACGAGGTTTCATTCTATCCCGGCGAGGTGAGCCTCCGCATGGCGGATGTCGTCATAATTAACAAGATCGACACGGCCTCGCCGGAGGCCGTCCAGATGGTGCGCGAAAACATTGCGCGGGTCAATCCGGCCGCCATCGTCATCGACGGAGCCAGTCCCATCAACGTCGAAAGGCCCGAACTCATCAGGGGCAGGCGCTGCCTCGTCGTGGAGGACGGCCCCACCCTAACCCACGGCATGATGAAAATCGGCGCCGGCGTCGTCGCCGCCCGCAAGTTCGGGGCGAGCGAGCTCGTCGACCCCCGCCCCTACATCGTCGGCAAACTCAAGGCCACCTTCGCCACCTACCCGAATATCGGCACCCTCCTGCCCGCGATGGGCTACGGCGAGGAACAGGTCCGCGACCTGGAAGCCACCATCAACGCCACCGACTGCGACACCGTCGTCATCGCAACACCCATCGATTTGAATAGAATTGTGAAGATCAAGCATCAGACGGTTAAGGTCGGCTACGACCTTCAGGAAATCGGGAAGCCCGACCTCGAGGACGTGATCGCGGATTTCGTCACCCGCCACAAACCGGGAAAGTGAAAAGAGATGCCCGCGCGGGCACAGCTGACGCGCGGGCACAGCTGACGCGCGGGCACTCATGCCGCGCGGGCACTCATGCCGCGCGGGCACTCATGCGGCGCGGGCACCCATGCGGCGCGGGCACTCATGCCGCGCGGGCACCCCTCCCGCGCGGATGCGCTTGACGCGCGGGTTGCCAGTCAGTTCCAAAAGACTCCACCGTCCATCTCGCCACGCTCAGGCAGAGCCCCTGTACCCCGCAAAGTCCTTCAACCTTCTAAACGGGAAGCCGGGGAACGACCACTCGGGACTCGTTCAGTACTACGAGAAACTCTCCCAGGGCGAGGCAAGGAAGCGCCTATAACGCAAAGTATCCGGGCCCCTCTGGCATTCTCAGGAAACGATAAGTACCTGAATGTCGCAGACGTTCGTGTTGGTCGGACCCGTGATGAGGAGGGCTCCGGATGTTTCAAGTATTTGATATGAATTGTTATCGGCCAGGGCTGCCTTGATATCGAGCCCGCCCCGCCGGCATGCGGCGAGGGCGGCCGCGTCGGCCACGCCGCCAGCGGCATCGGTGGGACCGTCGTTGCCGTCGGTGGCTCCAGAGAGGAAGGCGACGCGCCGAAGATCGAGCCCCGTGTCGCATGCCGCGTCGAGGAAGGCCAGGGCCATTTCCTGGTTGCGGCCCCCTCGGCCATGGCCGCGAAGGGTCACGGTGCTTTCGCCTCCGGCGAGGACGCAGAGCGGCGCACGAGCGGGGAGAGCGTGGGCCAGGACATCGATCGCGAGGGCCACGAACACCCGCGCCAGTTCCCGAGCCTCTCCCTCCAACCTGCTCGTCAAAAGGAGGGTTGGATAGCCGAGGGCCTCGGCCCCTTCCTTCGCCGCGAGCAGGGAGAGGTAATTGGTGCCAACGAGGATGTTGGCGGTGGAGGCGAAGACGGGATCGTCAGCCTTGGGCGTCTCCGACAGCTCACCCGACCGGCCTTTTTCCAGGACCTTGCGCAACCCGGGCTCGAGTCTGTCAAAAACATCATAATTACGAAGGACATCGATGGCCTCGCCCCAGGTGCCGGGATCGGGGACCGTCGGCCCCGAGGCTATCACCGCAAGATCGTCGCCCATCACGTCGGAGAGGATGAGGTTGAGAGAGGTGGCCGGATGGAAGGCCCGCGCCAGAAAACCGCCCTTTACGCGGGAAAGATGTTTTCGCACGCAATTGATCGCGCCTATCGGCGCTCCCGAGGCGAGGAGGAGGGAACTGATCGAACGCTTGTCTTCGAGCGACAGGCCATGAGCCGGAGCGCAGAGGAGGGCCGAACCTCCCCCCGATACACAATTGATGATCAGGGTGCGCTCATCGGCTTTCGAGGCCAGATCGAGCATGAGGTTTCCGGCCTCGACGCTGCTTGCGCCGGGAACGGGATGGGTGGACTCGAAGACCCTCGCCTTCCGCAAGGCCTCGCCATGACCAGTCTTCGTCACAACTAGTCCTGAATCGATGCAATCGCCCAGCATGGATTCGACGGCCAGGGCCATGCGGGCGCTCGCCTTGCCGTAGCCGACGAGAAGAATTTTGTCGAAACGCGAAAGATCCCAACTGCGAGAGCCTTCACCGGTCTTGACGACCAGGTGATCGCCCTCGAGCGAAAGGCAGCGATCGATGAGAAAAAGGGGATCGGCCCGCTCGAGGCCGGCCTTGAAAATGGCCAGGGCGTCGCCGCGCAGCCCCGTCGACCAGGTGCTTTCTCCGCCCTCGTCCAAGACAGCCTCCTCCGCCGAAACAATCATCACAGCCCCCTCACGAGCAGTATGGCGAAAAAGATCGCCATGGTCGCAAAACCCACGGGCGCGCCGAGGGCCGCCCATTCGCCCGAGCGGATTTTGAGCTTGCCGGCAGAAATGATGTTGGGGATGTTGCCGGGTATGAGCATGCCTCCGGCGATTATCAGGCCGAGGATGGCCGAGACTATCTGCTGCAGGCTCATAGTTGGACCCACCTCGGCGGCGGCAAGTGTCGCGTTGTCGAGGATGGCTGAAAGGGTGTTGATCCAGTAAATCCCGCCTGATGGGATATGGGATACGTACTGGTCGATGAGAGGCTTGAAGCCGGTGCCCAGGAAGACGAGGGCCATGACGAAGGCGTAGGTCTTTATAGTTCGTATCAACACGCCCTTCCAATCCTCGGCACGATCCTCGCTGAGCCCTTCGTCCTTCTTTTCGCCCTTCGACACCATGATAGCCCCTAGGACGCCGAAGGCCAATATGGCGGGAATCACGTAAAGCCAGAGCCTCTCGAAGAGGAACCAGAATCCGGCGTGATAGGGCTCGCCCTTGAGCTTGCCGATCGCGATCGTCGTCAGGGGCTCCCCGATCGGAGTGAGCGCCGCGCCCATGCCGATGGCGAAGCAGGCAATTACCACGAGCCTCACCTCAGCCCGACGGTCGAGGGAAAGGCTGGCCACGATCTCGACGAGGACGAGGGCCGCGATGATGGCGGTGATCGCGCTTGAGAGGAGACCGAGCGCGACGATGACGAGGAAGGCGAAGAGGCGGAGGCCGAGGCGAAAGGTCATCGCGTCGACGGCCTTTTTCACGTGCGAACGCGCGAGGGTGAAGAGGAAGCCTGCGACGAGCACCGCCGCGCTGATCTTGATGGGTTCCAGAAGGCCTTCCCCGACGAGGCCCCAGCTCCATTGAGAGGTCAGGGTGACGGCGAGGATGCCCATGATAAAAAGGAATATTTCGAGATTCTCCTCCGCCCGCTTCACAAGAAAGGGAAGGCTCAGAACGAGGAGCAGAATCGCGAAAAGACCGATGATCATCAGCATTGAAAATGCTCCGGCGACATGGGGGTCCGCGTCTAGAGGCCCTTCGTCATGCCGGGAAAAAGGACGCTCACGAACAACAGGAGGTTGAGGGCGGAAACCAGGACGCCGGCGCCGAGGAGGAGGACGGTGGTCGAGCGCTTGTTCACGTACTCGCCCATCACGCGCCTGGACGAGGTGAGCGCGATCTGCGTGAAGATGGTGAAGGGCAACTGGACGCTCAGGGCGAGCTGCGAGAGGACGAGGGCCTGGAAGGGGTCGGGGGCTACGAGGGCGACGATCGAGGCCCCGACGAGGGTGATGGCCACGCCGATGCGCGTGTGCTTGTCCTCGGGGTCGTAGCACTCGCCGAAGATGCCGGTGAAGATCGCTCCTCCGGCCATGCCGGCCGTGATGCTCGAGGCGAGGCCCGCGAGGAGGAGGGCGAAGGCGAAGATCAGCTTCGAGCCGCCGCCGATGAGGGGCTCGAGGAGGCGTTCGGCCTCGGGCAGCTGGTCGACTATCGTGCCGTGGGCGAAAAAGGTGGAGGCCGCGAGCACGATGATGGCGCTGTTGATGGCCCAGCCGATGCCCATGGAAAGGAGGGTGTCGAGAAATTCGAAGCGAAGGCGGCTGCGCACCTTGTCCCCGCCCTCGAGATTCCATTGGCGGCTCTGGATGATCTCGGAGTGCAGGTACAGGTTATGCGGCATCACGACCGAGCCGAGGAGGCTCATCACGAGAAAAAGGCTTCCCTTCGGCAGGTCGGGAATGAAGGCGCCCCGTGCCGCGGAGGCCCAATCCACGGGGACGAGGGCGAGTTCGTAGATGAAGCCGATCCCGATGAGGGAGACGAAGCCGATGATCCAGCGCTCAAGCCTCCGATAGGAATTCGAAAAGATCATAAATAGGACGAAGGCGCAGGAGAGGGGAACGCCGAGGTAGAGGGGCATGCGGGTCAGCATCTGGAGGGCGATGGCCGCGCCGAGAATTTCCGCCAGGGCCGTCGAGACGGCGGCGGCGACGGCCGAGGCGAGGATGGGCAGGCTGACGCGGCGCGGAAGATAGATCGTCGCGGCTTCGGATACGCAACAGCCTGTCGCAATGCCCAGATGGGCCGCGTTGTGCTGGAGGAGGACGAGGAGGAACGTTCCGAGGGTGATGACCCAGAGAAGGCTGTACCCGAAGGTCGAGCCCGCCGAAAGGTTGGCGGCCCAATTGCCCGGATCGATGAAACCCACCGTCACGAGGAGACCGGGGCCTATGTATTTGAGAATTTCGATGGCGGCGAGGCGAGGCTTGTCTTTCGTCGGCTTGAAGTGGGGTCGGTCCGGCAAGTCCATTGTAGCTCCTGCGCAAATATCGCCTGATGCGAGGCCCGCAGGCAAGGCTTCATCATATTGACATAATCGTGAAAAATGTTAAAGTACTGCCTCGCCCAAGCCCAGTTCTGAAAGCCGTCATGGAGGTGCCGATGCCGTACAGGTCGGTCGTGCTGATCAAGCAAGTTCCCGATACGCACAATATAACCGGAAAGGTGATGACCGATGAGGGAACCATCGATCGCGGCGCCCTTCCGGCCATTTTCAACCCCGACGATCTCAACGCCCTCGAGATGGCCCTCGCCCTCCGTGACGCGGAGGGCGGGACGGTCACGGTGCTCACGATGGGTCCGCCGGCCGCGGCGGCCATTCTTCGGGAATCGCTTTTCCGCGGCGCCGACGAGGCCGTTCTTCTTTCGGACAAGCGATTCGCCGGCGCCGACACCCTCGCCACATCCTACGCCCTCGCCATGGCCGTTAACAAAATCGGGGCGGTCGACCTCGTCTTCGCCGGGCGCCAGGCAATCGACGGCGACACCGCCCAGGTCGGGCCGCAGACGGCCGAGAAACTCGGCATGCCCCAGATCACCTGGGCCGAGGCCATCCTCGGCATAGGCGGCCGAAAGATAACCGTACGGCGCGCCATCGACAGGGGCACAGAGACTGTTGAGTGCGCACTTCCATGCCTCCTCACCGTTGTGGGTTCGGCCAACGCGCCTCGCCCCGCCTCGGTGCGGAGGCGCATCGAATACAAGCTCGCCGCGACCTCCATGGAATACAAGGCCCTCCTCGCGAAGTGGCCCGAGTTCGGGGACGAGGCTGCCCTCGACGCATGGCTTGGCGAGCGCAAGCTCCGCATCCCCGTATGGTCGGCCGCCGATATCGGCGCCGAGAGCGAGCGCCTGGGCCTCGCCGGATCGCCGACCCAGGTCTACAAGGTCAACTTCGTCGTGCTCGAGGGCACGGAGAGCAAGGACGTGCCGCCCACGCGCGAGGGCATCGCGAGCCTCGTCGACGAGCTCGTGCGCGAATACATCGTAGGGTAGGACAGGATGAGCGACAACAGAAATGTCTGGGTCTTCGTCGAGCAGGACGAAGGAACCATCGCCGATGTCAGTCTCGAACTCCTGGGCAAGGGTCGGGAACTCGCCGACAGGCTGGGAAGCGAGTTGCACGCAATCCTCTGCGGCTCGAAGGTCGAGGGCCTCGCGAAGGCCCTCATCGCCCAGGGCGCCGACCTCGTCATGCTCGCCGACGACGCGGAACTCGAACACTACCGCACCCTCCCCTACGCGCGGGTCGTGACGAAACTGGTCGAGGAAAGAAAGCCCTACATAGTTCTTTTCGGCGCGACGGCCTCGGGCCGCGATCTGGCGCCCCGCGTGGCGAGCGCCCTCCGGACGGGCCTCACCGCCGACTGCACCGATCTCCAGATCGGCGACTACGAATCCCGGAAGGAGGCCAAGGTCTACAAGGACCTCCTCCTCCAGATCAGGCCGGCCTTCGGCGGCAACCTCATCGCCACCATCGTCAACCCTAAGGGCAGACCCCAGATGGCCTCCGTTCGCGAAGGCGTGATGAAGAAGAGCGCCCCCGACACGGGCCGAAGGGGCAAGGTCGAACGCGTTTCGCCGCGCTTCGAGGCCTCGGATTTCGCACTCAAGGTCATCTCCCGCGAAAAGCGCGAATCGACCGTGAGGCTCAAGGAATCGGCCGTCGTCGTGGCCGGCGGCGCCGGCGTCGCGGGTCCAGCCGAGCTGGACCTCCTCCGCGAGCTGGCCCAGGTCCTCGCCGGGGAACTGGGGGCCTCGAGGGCGGCCGTCGACGCCGGCCTCGTGCATCATGACCACCAGGTTGGACAGACGGGCGTGACCGTGAGGCCCCGCCTCTATGTGGCCGCCGGCATCTCGGGCGCCATCCAGCATCGAGCGGGCATGGACGAGTCCAACAAGATCATAGCTATCAATACCGATCCGAACGCGCCCATCTTCCAGATCGCCGACTACCGCATCGTCGGCGACCTTGCCGAGGTCGTCCCCATGCTGGTCGAAGCCCTCCGCGACAAGGCCAAATAGGCACAGGAGAAAAGGACATGGCAGACAATTTCTGGCTCGACAACCCCGATCTCCGCTTTCGCATGGAGAAGGCCGATCTGGCCGAGGTCGTTTCGATCAAGGAGCGGGATTACTCGACGGTCGCGACCTATCGCAACGCCCCCCGCAGCTACGCCGACGCCAAGGACAACTGGGGCCTCGTGCTCGAGATCCTCGGCGAGATCTGCGCCACGGTCATCGCCCCCCGGGCGGCCGAGGCCGACGAGGAGGGGGCGACCTTCGCGGCCGGCGAAGTGAAGTACGCCGACGCGACGGAGGCAGCCATCGAGGCCTTCCGCAAGTCGGAGATCCTCGGGGCGATGCTGCCCTGGGAGTACGGCGGTCTCAACCTGCCCGAGACCGTCTACACCGCCATGGTCGAAATGGTGTCCAGGGCCGAGGGCGGCCTCATGACGATCTTCGGCCTCCAGGAAATAGCCTCAACTATCAATGAATTTGCCGACGAGGAGACGAAGGCCCGCATCCTGCCCCGCTTTTCGCGCGGCGAGGTCTTCGGCGCCATGGTCCTCACCGAGCCCGACGCCGGCTCCGACCTCGGTTCCGTGCAGACGAAGGCCACCCTCGACGAGGCCACGGGCAAATGGAAGATCAACGGCGTCAAGCGCTTCATCACGAACGGCAACGCCCACATCCATCTCGTGCTCGCCCGGAGCGAGGAGGGCTCGAAGGACGCCCGCGGCCTTTCGATGTTCCTCGTGGAACGCGACAGGACGGTGAAGATCCGCCGCATCGAGCACAAGCTCGGTATCCATTCCTCGCCCACTTGTGAACTTCAGTATACAGACAGTCCGGCCGTCCTCGTGGGCAAGCGCCGCTTCGGTCTCATGCGCTGCGCGATGGCTCTGATGAACGGCGCCCGCCTCGCGGTGGCGGCCCAGGCCATAGGGATCGCGGAGGCCGCATACAGGGAGGCCCTGCGCTACGCCGGCGAGCGGGCCCAGTTCGGCTCGACGATCGACAGGCTGCCGGCCCTTTCGCGGATCCTAGTGTCGATGAAATGCGAGCTCGAGGCCGCGCGCGCCCTCATCTTCGAGACGAGCGTCCATGTCGACGTGCTCAAGGCCTGCGAATACCGCCAGGACCTTCTCGAAAAAGAGGGCAAGAGCGCCGATCCGGCCCTCATCGCCAAGAAGAAGCGGGCCTCGAACCTGGCCGACATGCTCACGCCCCTCAGCAAATTCTACGCCACCGAAATGGGCAACCGCGTCTGCTACGAGGCCCTCCAGATCCACGGCGGTGTCGGCTACATGCGCGAGTTCAATGTCGAACGCCACTATCGCGATGTGCGAATTACTAATATTTATGAGGGTACGAGCCAGCTCCAGGTGGTGGCCGCCCTCGGCAAGATGCTCGGTCGAGGCCTCGACGTCCTTTTCGACGAATGGAAGGCCCTCGAATGCGGACCGGAACTCGAGGGCCTGCGAAGGCCGCTGGGCGAACTGACCGAGCTCTTCGGCCGGGCCTGCGACTCGCTCAAGGCCAGGGACCGGGCGACCATCGATTACTTCGGGGCCGACCTCGTCGCGATGGCGGCCATCGTGGTCAACAGCTGGCTCCTCCTCCGCGACGCGCGGGGCGATGCCGCCGACGGGGCTCAAGGACGCAAAGCCGAGGTCGCGCGAGCCTACGCGGGCGAGCAGCTTCCCGCGGCGAGGGCCCTCGGAGAGTCGATCCTCGCCGCCGCGATCTCAGCAGAGACTTCGCGCGAGGCCATTCTGGCCTGAGGTACCAGGGCAGCGGCCGCAGGTCGATACGAGG
>JAJXVS010000346.1 GCA_021782015.1 bacterium
AATTGAGCCTTTTGTTTCATCGGTCGGCTTCGTCTACAACGAAGAAGGACGCTCCTCGAAGCTCCGCAATCTGTCGATCGGCGAGTACCGGGCCGAGCGTGACCGAAGGGCGAAGGGAGAGGCCATCGGCGAAGCCGCGGCCATCGCCGAAACCGCGGCCATCGCCGAAACCGCGGCCATCGCCGAAGAAGACGCAGCTTCGACGTGAGAACCGCCCCCGAAAGGGCCGACCGGCCCGATGACTGGACAAGCCCCGAGAGCCTGCGGGAGCGCCTGCTGGCGGAATGGGATTCGGGCCGTCTGCCGACCGCGGTGTTGAGGTGGTCGCTCGGCGGGGCGGTGATGGAAATGGCCGCAACCGCGGGGGCCACCGCCACAGCAACGGCCACAGTCGCCGCCATCGCCGCAGAGGCCGCCGCCGCCAATGCAGCGGCCGCTGCCGAAAGCGACGGCCCTCCCTTTCCGCTCCGCCTGTCCCTCCAGGGACCGAGTCCGAAGGAGCTCGGTGAGCGATTCGACGCATCGCGCAAATGGATAGCCCGACTTTCCGCGGGTGAGTCGAGGCCGGGCTATAGCCTCGAGTGGCGGGAGCTGCGCCATCAGCAGCTTGGGCGCAATTCCGTGCCCGTCGCCGCCCGCTTCGACAGCCCGGACGACGCCCTGCGTTTCGCTGGCCGCTTGAAGGCCGGCGAGGAACTGCTCCGCCTCTCGGCGGTCATCGGGGCCGCCTTTCCCGAGCTCTACCCCTGGATGCTGCGGCGGCCCCTCGTGATTCTCGAGCAGGGGAAGGATTGGCCCGCCATTCTCGGAACCCTCGCCTGGTTTCGCTCGCACCCCCGTCCGGGCCTCTTCGCCAGGCAGATCGACGCCCCGGGCGTCCACAGCAAATTCGTCGAGAGCCATCGGAGCCTCCTGGCCGAACTCCTCGATCTCGTGCTCGAGGTCCGGGCCATCGACCGGGCGGCGGCCGGCGCTGCCGCCTTCAACCGGCGCTACGGCCTTCGCGACAAGCCACAACTAGTTCGATTCAGGAGTCTCGACCCCGCCATCGGGCTTGGGCTTTCCTTCGCGCGCGGCGGCGGGGAGGAGACCGCGGCAGCGCGACGGGAGGACGGCATGGTCGCCGCTTCACCCCCGTCGACCACCCCGCCCCCCGCGCCGACTCCACAGGCCTCGGCCACTTCATCTGCCTCGGCCTCCGAGGCTTCGCCTTCCGGTGCCACGGTCTTCACGCTGTCCCAGGTCTCGATCGAGGCCCGGGATTTCGCGCGGTTCTACGGGGGCGAGTCCGGGCTTCCGTTCCGCGAAGTCTTCATAACTGAAAATGAAATCAACTTCCTCGCCTTTCCGGAGCGACGCGGAGCCATTATCCTTTTCGGCGCCGGCTACGGCTTCGGCTACCTGGCCGAGGCGGTCTGGCTCGCGAACTGCAGACTTCGCTATTGGGGCGATCTCGATACGCACGGTTTCGCCATCCTCGACCAGTTCCGGGCCCTCTTCCCTGACGCCGAATCCTTCCTGATGGACCGTGAGACCCTCCTCGCCCACCGCGAACTCTGGACCGTCGAGGGGAAGCCGACCTCGGCCGAACTCACGAGACTCGATGCCGGCGAACGTTCGGTCTACGACGCGCTACGAGGCGACCTTCTCGCGCCGGCCCTCCGGCTCGAACAGGAACGCATCCGTTTCAGCTGGCTCGAAGCGGCCCTCGCGCGCGATTAGGCTCCGCCTCAGGGCCACAAGAGGCTGACGAGAACCGCACAGAGGATGCCCCAAACGATGCCGGCGATGACCTCGGTCTGGCTGTGAGCCTCGAACTGCGGCGCGTCCTCGAGGCGTTCCAATCCGTTTCTTTCAATCAAGCGATCGAGTTCCCTCTTCGACTGGGCAATGGTCGGCCTGAGCCTGAGAATGTCGTAGATGAAAATAGCCGCCGCGATCACGGCGAGGGCGAAGGCTGCCGACTTGAAGCCCTGATTGATGCCGATCGCGACGGCGCCCGCGACCGCGAAGGCGCTGTGCGAGGAGGGGAAACTACCGTAATCCGAGATGCGCTTGAGGTCCACGCGGCCGTCGCGGACGATGGAACGGATGAATTTGAAAACCTGGGAGGAAGCCATCGCCCCGAGGGCGGCGACGAGTGAAGGGTTGAGCGCGAGTTCCCAGAATCGGAAATCTTTCATGCCAGCAATCTACCTTTGTACGGGATTTCTGTCACCCGACGGCCTTGGACTCGGCGCCTCGATATGACAGCTCGATCGCCCTGACCATGTCGAAGAGGAGGCGGTTCACCGGAGTCTGAACGCCCGTTTCCTCCCCCATGCGCACGACCGCCCCCGAAAACAGTTCGATTTCCGTCTTGCGCCCGGCCTCCACGTCCTGGAGCATCGAGGTCTTGCCTAGAGGCGCAAGACCGGCGAGGGTCCGATACCAAGAGTCCAAATCGGCCTCGACCAGCCCCGTTCCCTTTATCTTAGCAATTGTTATGAGTTCGCGCATCGCGGAGTCCATGACGCGCCGCGCCTCGGGAAGCCGCTGGAAAACCCCATAGGGCGCCCGCATCACGGCCGAGGCGGGATTGATGCCGACGTTGATCATGAGTTTGTACCAAAGCGTTCTTGTCATGTCCTCGGGAATGGCGTAGGCCACGCAGGCACGATCGAAAAAGGCCGCGACCCGATCGACCTTTTCGCCGCGGTGTCCGGGAGGATTTTTAGCCTCGCCGAAGTTGATCACGCCCTGGGCCGAGTGGCGGATCTCGCCGCCCTCGCGCACCGCGTCGATGCCGAGGATCATCGCGTAGAGGACCTTGTCGCCACCGAAGGCGGCGGCCAATTCCTCTTCGCTCGCGATGCCGTTGAGAAGGGAGATGATGAGGCTCTCGCTCCCCACGTATGGTCCCATGTCGACGATGGCCTGCGCGAGTTGATGCTGTTTGACGGCGACGATGATGAGATCGGCGGCCCGCACATCCTGAGCCGCACCCGATGCCGGGGCAGCCAGGCTGAGAGGGAGATCGATGCGCCGCCCGTTGACCACCAGTCCCGTGGCGCGAAGGCGCGCGGCGCGTTCGGCATCGACGAGGAGGCTGGCCGTTCCGGGAAGGGCCCGATGGATCGAGGAGGCGACGACGGCGCCCACGGCCCCCGCGCCGACCACGAGAACCGACTGAATGGTCTTCATATCTCATTTCCCTCCGGCATCGCGCAACTCGGCAAGAATCGAAAGGGGCAATTGAATCTTGTTTTCGCGCGCGTAATCGAAGGCGTCCCTGCCCTGTGCGTCTCTCCTGGCCCTGTCGGCCTTCCCTTGCAGGAGGGCGGCCACGACCTCGCCGTTATTGTATTTCGCGGCCAGCATCAGAGCGGTCCGGCCCTCGCCGTCCGCCGCGTTGATCTCCGAGCCCGCATCGAGAAGGGCGACGAC
>JAJXVS010000067.1 GCA_021782015.1 bacterium
ATTTGGTAGCCGCTCCAGGCCATGTCCATCCCTGCCTTCCCGTCAAAGCCGAGCTGCACCGATGAGCCGCCGAAATCGTAGCGTAGATAGGGGTTGATCTCGAATCCGTTAAAGTACCAGAGCGTGATTTCGTTGCCGTAGAGAATCGACAATCCCCCGACGAAGGGTGTGGCAGGGATGGACCTTTCGGCGTTGAACTTCGCTCCGTACAGACTCCCGCCGGTCTGCGACACGAAATCGCCATAAAGGTGGAGGGCGAAACCGGCGATCCCGTAGGAACTGTCGGCAAAATAGCAATACTGATCCAACGTGTCCCGATAGGTGAAGCCGACCGAAAGCGCTACCCCATCCAGCGAGGGTATCGAAGCCCCGACGGCGTATTCGTGGCTGTTGGAAAGGGCCGGATTTGGCTCCAGCCTGCACGAGGCCACGAAGGTCGCAACGGAAGGGATCGCATAGGCTATCCCCAAATTGGTCTGCGCCCAGGTGGTGGTCACATTTTGATTGGCCACGGGAACCGGAAGGAAGCCGCCGAGCGAAAGCCCCTTGATCGGGTAGACCTGAAGAAGGACCCCTGTTTCGGCGTTGGCGATGCGGGTGCTGAAGCCGGTCGTGTCGAAATTTTGGAGTCGGTAATCGCCACCCGACCAGACCTTGCCCGCGGTCACCCGAGCCCGCCCGTCGAAGAGCGAATAGGAGCCGGCGTAGTCCCAAAGATAGATGGGAAAGCCGCCTTTCGAACCGTCGCCATCCCACATGGCGGTCATGGTCCAGCTCACATCCTTGGCGGACCAGTCGAGGCCCAGATCGTTGAAGGGTCCGCTCGTGGGCGGGCCCATCCAGCTGGGACCGACGCTTGTCGTACCATCGCTCGAGTACAAATTGAACAGCCCGCGGTTCCACATGCTCAACCGAGGCGCGGATGCGACGCCCTGAGATACCACAGCGAACAGAGCCAGGCCCGCAAGCAGGGCAAAAACCGCCGCCTTCTTCATTTCGCCTCCTGAAGTGCGTTTCGCGATTAACGATTCACGCGCTGACTAGGCCTTGTAGTTTATGGGAAGCGAGCGGAGGCCGCGAGGCCAAATGGCGAAAATTGGCCGCGGTCAGATCTTGTCGATGAGCATCGAACACTTTCCCGATGGGATGGGAAGGGTCTTCTTCTTCTTGCCGATCACGTTGATGGTGAAATAGTAGAGCTTTTCGCTCTCCATGTGAATTTCCCAGCCCCGGCCCGACTTGTTCGAGAGGATGGTGATCATGTTGCGCTTGAGCGATAGATTTTCGATGCCCATGATCTCGAGATTGGGAATGATCCAGTCGACCGTCTTCCTTGGCAGGGAGATATAGAGGCCAACTATGTTTTCGATCATGAGGGTAATGGTGGAAAGGCCGGTGAAGGGCAGGAATTGCGGGCGAGGCCATTCCGGCCTCTCGGCCCAGACCGCCTTGCCTTCGTTTTGTGGCTGGTAGGCTTCCCAAAACACGGGTCGAGGATCGCGCTTGTGTCCCGGTTCATGCTCCTGGTGCATCGAGTCGAGCACAAAATAGAGGTGCCGAATCGCGCAATCGCGCGCCATTTCGTAGTGGTTGTATTTCTCGAGGCCCTTTATGACCATAAAGGTGAAGGCCGGCACCACGGAACCGCGGTAGCCATTGCCTTTGCGATCGTAGTCGGGATGGTCGGCGGAAAGGGTCGGAAAGGGATGCTCTGTCCCGAACAACTTCGGGTCCTTGAGATGGGCGATGAGGCGCTCCGACTTCTCTTCGTTGGGTATTTCCGCCAGAAGCGGCCAGTACCCGCCTATGGTCTTTGTGGAAAGCCGTCGTTCATCGGCATCGAGATCGAGGTAGAAACCGGCATCGTTATCCCACATGAGCGAGTTGATCCGGGTCTTCAGGGAAAAATAGGCGCGCTTGAACTGAAAGGAAGCGTCCTTGTCGTTGAGGATGTCGCCCATCGCGGAGAGATAGAGGGCATTCATTGCCATCGCCGCATTCCAGTCGGAAAGGTATTTTGCGCTTCCCCGCGGGGAATTCTCCATGCCCGTCGCCTCTACGGGCACCTCATAGAGACCGTTTTCGCGTCGAAAGGTCGATTCCATCCAGGCCCACTGCTTGGTAAGGATGGGCATCACATCCTTGACGCGCTTCTTATTGCCGGTCTTGTGATAGAGGTTGTATTCAGCCCAGGCGAAAAGCGGCAGTCCGATGCCTTCGGGGTTGGTTGAGCTGAAAACGGGCTTTCCCGTCTCAATGTCATAGCGCGCTCGAATGGCGCCCGTTGGCTCTTGAAGGGCATACAAGGCGTCGAGTCCGTTTGAAGCAGCGTAAATCCTGTTGGAATAAACCAGGAAAAATGAGGAGAAGACCTGTTCAAAGGAATCGAGAACCCGGGAATCCGGGTATTGGAAAAATCGAATCTTGTCGATGCCCGAATTGACCCCACCCGAAGTCCAGGGATCGGCTATCCAGGCCCAGGTGCGATCGTAAATTTCTACGAAGTCCTGATCGTAGAAATGCACACGCGGGAAATCGCGTTTGTTCAAGAACACTCCCCTTCTATATGCTAAACGCGCATACCGCCGGACACCAACGAAGCGCATTGTTTTCAGCGCATTTCAAAGCTAGGACATTATATACCGAAGAATAGACTATAATGTCCGCATGGCGCTTTGTCAAATTTTTCCGCGACACGACAGAAGGATGGCCGCAGGCTCCATGCCACTTAGCGCGAAATTGTGCTGCCAAATCGGGAAGGATGCCGTATTTCAACCCTTGATTTTTCCGAAAATGGGATTACCTTTAACAAATAAGGAGGACATCAGGACGGTCGGCAACCCATTCGTGGGTCCGCGTTTTACAACCCCTTCGGCAAGGAGGTTTGATGAACAATCCGCCTGACAGTTCCGGCCAGTCTGCGGGCTGGCTGACCGAGTGAGTGACGCAACAAAACGTCGCTTGGTATTTGCGATCCGGCGGTCACATGGTTGACTGCGGAAATCGCCAAGGGATGGGTCGAGCTTTTGAGCTCGAGAATGCTTTAAGCAAAGCATTGCCCGCCGCGCAGTATCGGTAAATTATCCGGGCGCGATTCGGGCTCGGCAACAGGGGCCGATCTTCTTTTGGAGATCGGCCCTCTCATTTTTGCGGGCACCACCGGGAGAAAATGGTCGCATCATCTCGAAGCCTGGCATTTGACAGCCCCGGGTCGCGCCGATAGGATGCGTCCTCCCTCAAGGCCCCCGCTTAGGCCGCCGATAGGGGAACAAAGCATGATTGTCACCCTGATGAAGCACGGCAAGGACGGTAGGCTTCTCTACTACACGATCCATGACAGACAGCAGAGTCTGACCTCTCCTCATGCCCTGACGACGCTCTTTCGGACGGGTTCCGGCCGCGAGCGCGAAAGGCACTACGATTTCGAAACACTTTCCCGGATGGATGCGATGATCCGATCCCTCCTTTCGCGCCGCATACGTGACGGTTACCGCCTCCTCTATAGCTGGAGTCGCGATGCCAACTGGGGCGAGGCACCCGGTTCGGCGGAGGCGAGGGCGGCTTCGCCCATCGGCCTCCTATCGAAGGCCAATGCGGCCCTCGATGCCCGACGCGCATCGGGCTGAGGCGGACCGCCGGCTCCGGGAGAAGGCTTCCCGCTGCAATCCGCTAAAGTCAGCGATGCGCCGTCCGAAAATCGGGTAACGACGGGCTTCGAGATGAGGATGCGGGAATCGCTCCCCATAATGCCGATCCCGGAGGAAGGAGTCGGAATTGGTCATTAATCACAATCTCAGCGCCATGTTCGCGGATCGCACCCTTCGGATGACGAATCTCAGTCAAGAAAAGAGCATGGAAAAACTATCCTCAGGACTCCGCATCAACCGGGCCGGCGACGATGCCTCGGGACTCGCCGTCTCCGAAAAAATGAGAAGCCAGATTCGCGGCCTTCAGCGCGCATCGAAGAACGCGGCGGACGGAATATCCCTCATCCAGACCACCGAGGGCTATCTCCAAGAATCGCAGGATATCATTCAACGCCTCCGCGAACTCGCGGTCCAGTCATCCAACGGAATTTACACTTCCGAAGATCGAACCCAGATGCAGGTCGAAGTGAGCCAGCTGGTCGCCGAGATCGATCGCATCGCCAGCCATGCCCAGTTCAACGGGTTGAGCCTCCTTACCGGCCGATTCGCCCGTGCCGATGCCTCGAATACGGTGACGGGGTCGATGTGGTTCCAGATTGGCGCCAACATGGATCAACGCACCCGTGTGTACATCGGCACCATGACGGCCAAGGGCTTGGGCCTCAGGAACGTGGGGGACAACTCGATCATTTCGCTCAGCGACCCCGACAATGCCAACAGGGCCATCGGAACCCTCGACGTGGCCCTCAAGCGAGTGTCAAAAGAGCGTGCCGATCTCGGCTCGTACCAGAACCGGCTGGAACATGCGATCAAGGGCATCGATGTAGGTGCGGAAAACACGCAGGCGGCGGAGAGCAGGATCCGCGACGTTGACATGGCGTCTGAGATGGTGAATTATACGAAGGATCGAATCTTGGCGCAGGCAGGCAATGCGATGCTCGCGCAAGCCAACCAGAAAAACCAACAGGTTCTGCAGTTGTTGCAGTAGTCCCGGTTGTCGGTCGCGCGGCCGCGCGTCGCGATCGAAAAAAGTCAAAGGTCGGCCCCGGAGGGTCGACCTTTTTCATAGGGACGCGGTGGGATAGGGAAGCGGCTTGGCGCATTCGATCCATCCCATCCGAAGCGAGGTTGTGTGAGTTTTGGGCGCGAAGACATCGGGATGACTCGGGAGACCCGTCAAAAGCTGCTATCCGCGGTCTTTCCGGCATTGCGATACGGCGACGATCCCGACATCGAACGATACCTTGAACTTCGCAGGGACGGAAGGGTTGCCGACGCCCTGAATGTCTACAACGGCGCCCTGCGAATCCGCTATCCGGGAGACGGCGACCGAGCCCTTCTCATCGCCCTCAAAAGGTCGCACGATCAGCGCTGGCTCGAACTCCAGCGACGTCTCCTCGACAATCTGGCCGAAAGTCTGGAAATCAAGATCCAGGCGAACATCTCGCTCATCGTGCAATCGAGCGTGTCGGCGACCTCGCGCGATGCCTATGGCTCGCTGCAAGCGGTCAACGCCGTGCTGTCACGACTCGGTTCACCGGACTCCGTCGACGCCGGCATCGCGGTCCTCGAGCGCCACCTCAAATTCGCGCGGGTCCTGGCCGAAGAATCGGCACCATGGAAGACCCTGGTGCGAGGGCTCGAATCCTCGTTGCGACTCCTTGAGGAATATGCGGCGCTGGCGAAATACGAATCGCCCGATGAACAGGATTTCGTATCGCGAAGCCGGGCCCTCGAAGAACGAAGGCGCTCACATGCCCGGCCCCGCTCGGCAAGGGACTTTCACGACCAGAACATCGATTTCGTAGCCCAAAGTCGCCTTCGGCAACAGGGTGCCCAAAAAGCCCGCCAGTCGCACTTTTTCGATCTCAATCGCATACGTTTTTCCAAGGCCGAAATCGCCACGATTGAACTCGAGAAACCTCCAAAACGTCTGGAGGATCTCGTCATCGCCTGGTGCGCCAAATATTGGAGGGTCGCCCTCGATCCGAGGTTCGAGAGAATCGTCTTTCTCTATTCCAGCAAATTCCATACACGCCATTTCGAGATATTTCGCGAGCTGCGCCGAGCGCGACTCAAGCGACTCAGTGATGATGAAATGCTCACCGGGATGTCGAGCCTCCTTTCGACCGGCTATTCCTACTCCGTATCGGGCGATCTCTACATGCAAAGGCGGTGGATGGCCGTCAAGGCCGGCCTTTTCGGCGCCCTCCCCCCTTCGGCATTGCAAGCCGCCCCGGAAGCCCACGCGGCCGGGAGCGAGGTGGCACCCCTCACGGCACAATACGTGGCACCCCTTGCAGCACCCCTCGCGCCAAAATCCGCGGCACAATCCGCAGCGCCCCCCGGAACAGTGAGACGCAGGCCTCCAACCGGGCTCTCGGCGCCACTGCCCCCACCCGAAAAAGCCAGACCAAGCAAGGCGATCGGACCAGCGGCACCAGCGGCACCAACAGCAGCACCAGCACCAGCAGCACGCCCTGCGCACCATGAGCCACCTGTCAAACGATCAGGGCCTGGGCTGAGGCGGATCAATGCTCAAGCCTTGGCTCCGGCAAAGCGACCAGCCGGGGCTGAGGCCGTTCCCAGCCTTGAACGTCGGGCGACAGGGTCTATTTCCGACCGAATTCGAAGGCTTTCGGGACGCCAATACGATGTGTATCGAAATATCTTTCTCGAAAAGGTGCGTGATTCGATTCACCGCGGCCTTCTGGCCGCGAAGACCCGCCAAAGAGGGATATTCGACACGAGTGTCAATGAAGCAGAGGACGCGGTGCACGGCTTCATCGTCGCCCACTACGACGACCCATTCATGGATTGGGAAACCTCGCGAGAGCGCGCTCTCGTCGAATCTCTGGGATTTTCGATGCCCCTGCTCGATGGAATTATCGAGGATTGCTACAAGCGACTCTGAATCGCCCCGAGCGCCCAGCCGCAGCCGCGAACGGGGGAGCCTGACGCCAAGATTTGGCCGTCAGAGCCTTTGTCGCCCCCGAAAAGAGCGTGCGAGGGTCAGGCGATCGGCGTACTCCAAATCGCCGCCGACGGGGATTCCCGTCGCAAGCCTCGTCACCTCGATATCCTTCCGCTCGATCACGCGCTTGACGTAAAGGGCGGTCGTATCGCCTTCGACTGTCGGATTGGTGGCTATCACCACCTCCCGAACGTCCCCGGCGCGCAGGCGAGAAAGCAGGGCATCGAGCCTGATATCCTCGGGCCCCACGCCGTCGATCGGCGAGATCACGCCTCCGAGCACATGATACAGCCCTCGAAACTCGTGCGAAGCCTCGATGGTCATCACGTCCTGGGGCTGCTCGACGACGCACATGACGCTTCGATCTCGAAGCGGAGAACTGCATACCGGGCAGGGATCCTCCTCGGCCCAGGCGCCGCAGACGCTGCAGAGTAAAATCGACTCGCGAATGCTTCGTATCGAATCGGCCAGGGCATCGACAAAGGCCTCGTCCGTCCGGAGAAGGTGCCAAGCGACACGTTGGGCACTCTTCTTGCCGATGCCCGGCAGCCTGGTGAGGAGCCCGACAAGCTCCTCGAGGGACTTCACGACTGCCCTCCGAAAAGGCCGGGCGGGATTCCCAAACCACCCAGCCCCCCCATTCCTTCAGATAATTCGCGTTGCAGCGCCTCCCGGACCTTCGATTGGGCGTCATTGAGAGCGGCGATGATGAGGTCTTGAAGCATGGGTATGTCCGAGGGATCGACCGCCTCCGGAGCTATGATGCAGGATTTCACGGCCATCGTGCCGTCCATCGTGATGCGGACCATCCCGCCTCCCGAACTGCCCGTCGCCTGCATCGATTCCGTCTTGCGTTTGAATTCCTCTGCCTTCGCGGCAATCGCCTGCGGATTGCGGAGCGCCTCCATCAGATCAGCGAAGTTCACCTTGTCCTCCTCGTTGTCTCGGCTCGAGGCGCTGGCCTCGAAACATCCTCTCCACTATCGCCACCGGATCTGAATGATCGGTGGAAGACGACTGTTGTCGCTGCCGCGACTCGGCACCTTCGCTGATGCGAAGCTCAACTTTCACATCGCGCGCCGCGAATTCTTTGATAGTTCCCGCCAAGAGTCCCAATTCCGCGCGAACCAGACCTTCTTCCATCGCGTTTCGGAAGCGAATGATGAGGCGGTCGTCCTCGAGACTCCACCCGAGGGAAGCCGCGAGGCCCGAACCGAGCAAGGGCTTGGAACGACCGATCCTTGCAATGAGGTCTCGCCGGAAGGCATCGAGTCCCTTGTCGTCAAGCCGCCCCGCGCCCCTCGGCGAGGCTTCCATCGGCTCGGGATCTGTCTCTTTGGAAACAGCGGCCGAAGACGGTGGGGGACTTTCCCTCTGCGGTTCGGCTTCGCCATCGAAGGCGCCGGCCTCGCTCGCCGCGCCCTCGTTGGCGAGGGTTTCGCGGGTTGCGCCCTCACGGACAGTGGGCCTGTGACCTGCTGCGACGGCGGCGCCGGTGGCCGGCATCCGGATCTCCGAGGCCGCTTTCTCGCCCAGGACGGCGCCGGCCAAACTCGAGAAGGCATTTGAAAGGGAAGTCGGCAATCTGCCGGTTAGCTCAGGCTTTTTTTTTTCTTCCGGCGCCGCAGCCGTCCCATATCCTGCGATGCCGTCACCGCCATGCTCTGCCGGGGCGCGGGGAGCGCCGGCCGCACGGACAGCCGTCGCGGAAGGAGCGCGAAGCGCGGCTACAGCCCTGCTCAAGGCGGAAGGCGAAACGAAATCGCGAAGTCGAGCCAGGCGCGCCACGGCCAATTCCAGCTCGAAACGCGGATTTGGGCTCATCCGGAGATTCCTGTACAGATCCAGGAAGAGCCCCAGTCCTCGCTCAACCCGTTCGGAATCGAGGGCGGAAAGCACAGCGACCGAATAGGCCGACTGGGGGGCGCCGATGAGGCTCTCCCGCCCCAGGCCGTGGCCGATGAGGAGGAGGGCCCTGAGGTAGTCGATCGTATCGATGACGAACTGCTCGGGCGAAACGCCCGAGGCGAGCAAGGCGTCGAGGGCATCGAGGGCGCGCGTCGTGCCCCCTTCGCGCTCCTCGACGATCGCCTCGAAAATTCCGTTCATCGCCTCGAGCCCGATAAGGCCCAATTTCTCCCGAATGGCGGCCACGGTGATCGCCCCTTCCGAGAAGGCGACGACCTGGTCGAAAAGGGTGTAGGCGTCCCGCAGAGAACCCCCGGATTCCTTGGCTATCCAGAGAAGGGCCGCGTCCTCGGCACTCACCGAGAGATCGGCAGCCGCCGAGGCAAGGCGCTCGCGAATCACGTCAATCGGAATGAGCCTGAAGGCGAATTGCTGACAACGACTCTTGATCGTAGCCGGCACCTTGTGGAGTTCGGTGGTCGCGAAGATGAAGACGACATAGGGCGGCGGCTCTTCGATCGTCTTGAGAAGGGCGTTGAAGGCACTCATGGAGAGCATGTGCACTTCATCGATGATATAGACCTTGTAGCGGGCGCTGTTGGGAGGGAAGAGAACCTCGTCCTTGATCTGCCTGACGCCTTCGACCGAGGTATTCGAGGCACCGTCGATCTCGATGACATCGAGCGCGGAACCCGCGGCGATCGAGCGACAATTCGAACAGATGCCGCAAGGGGCGGCAGTCGGTCCCTTTTCGCAATTCAAGGCCTTGGCGAGAATCCGCGCTGTGCTCGTCTTTCCGCAACCACGGGGACCGGAAAAAAGGTAGGCATGGGCAATATGGCCACTGGAGAGCGAAGCCGCGAGGGTAGCCGACACGAAGTCCTGGCCGGCAAGTTCATCGAATCCTTGCGGGCGCTTCCGCGTCGCGGTTATCTCATAGGGCATGGGGTGGAAAGTAGCATGAAGAGGGGGGCGGGTAAAGACTCGAACGCCCGAAGCCGGGCGCTCTGCATCACCGCGCCTTCCGCTTACCGTTGCTTCCTTCCGGACCTGGCGGGTTTGGGCGGCGGCCACGAGCGCAGTGCCCGGCTTCGGGCGTTCGAATACGGAGAGAGAGGGATTTGAACCCTCGGTACCCTTACGGGTACGCACGACTTCCAATCGTGTACCTTCGGCCGCTCGGTCATCTCTCCAGTGGATGACTATTTTACAATCCGCACTTCGCTCGGCGGGGAATCGGGCTCAAATGATCGCCCGATTACTTCGAATCCCCCTCTCTCCGAGAGAATTAAAACTGATTCGGGGCGGGATTCGGTTCTCCTCGCATTCATCCTGAATGCTTCGTCGAACCCGGTTCCGCCCCCTTCCGGCCGCATCCCTGCGGCCTCTTCCTCGCTTCGCTCGGCGGGGGCTTCACTTCGAATCCCCCTCTCTCCGAGAGAATTAAAACTGATTCGGAGAGAGGGGGATTCGAACCCCCGGAACCCTCGCGGGTTCAACGGTTTTCGAGACCGCCCGATTCAACCGCTCTCGCATCTCTCCAATAGAAAATGAGGCTAAGTGGATTCGAACCACCGACCTTCAGATCCGCAATCTGATGCTCTATCCAGCTGAGCTATAGCCTCGTGACCACTACTGACATCGACTCTCGGGGAGGGGCTCGGTTTGAATCCTCCCACTATTCTAAAATTCCAACTTCAACTTCGGAGAGGGGGGGATTCGAACCCCCGGTACCCTTTTGGGGCACAACTCCTTAGCAGGGAGCCCGATTCGGCCGCTCTCGCACCTCTCCAATACACCACTACATTCCCCGGAGCGAGTGGGATTCGAACCCACGGCGCCTTGCGGCGCAACGGTTTTCAAGACCGCCGCATTCGACCGCTCTGCCATCGCTCCACGATTCGTGGTAGGCCATCCTAAAAGGACGGCTTTTCTTTGTCAATATCCCAAATTGCGACATTGCTTCTATGCCATATAGACTTATTCGACGAGATACCGTCCGATTTCCTTGAGTTCGGCAATCTTGGAATAGACGGGAGGATGCGACCCTGCGAGTTCCTTGTCGATGGAGGCGATGCGGACATAGAGCTCGTTGAGCTTGTCGGAAAGGATTTTGAGGTTGGAGCCGAAATTATTGACGACCATGTCGCGAAGGATGCGATCGGACTCGGAGACCCGGTCTGGAGCTCCGGTGCCGGCGAGGAATCGCAGATTCGGAAGAATCTGTTTGCGTGCCTGGAAGATGAAGCGAGACATCGCAAGAATCTGCGTGTAAAGCTCATCGAGATGATAGCCTTGGTAGCGATAGTCCTCGATGCGCTCGGTAAAAGTCTCGATGAGGGTCCAGGTCGAAGAATCAAGGGTAAGCGTGGTGAGCGCCCGCCGCGTGAAACGATTCGCGATATTTGATCGGTAGTGGTCGGCGATTTTCTCGACGCTCGCGAAAACCTCGGGGTTCTTTAGAAGCATAGCGGGCTTAGTATATCGCGCGATGGCGGGGATGCGCCAGCTTCAAAGAGGGACTTTCCGGCTGGACGCATGGATTCATGGTCACTGCAGCGCGAGCAAGGTCACCGAGCGTCCCTCCACGAACCATTCACCCCCGGAATTGCGGACGTGATTGGGCAAAAGGGGATCCGGGCGATAGAGGCCTGCCTCGTAATCATCCAGCCGCGCGACGCGATCGCCAAGATTCACCCAGCCGAGAATTTTGCCTGCGCGTTCGACGATTTTGAAGAGATCGCCTCGAACGCGCGAAGCCCCAAACTCGAATTCGGCCAAACGGTCATAGAGTGCGACGATTCTCTTCGTGAACGCCAGATCTTGGGGATCGACGATCCCCCCCGTGTCATCCGAAAACATGATCTGCGACGCGAAGATGCGCGCGACGACAGCTATGAGTTCCTTTTCCTTTTCCCCATAGCCCATTCCCTTTGTCCGGCAAAATACGACATCGGGGTCGTTGACGAAAACGGCCGTATCGAGAATCGAGCGGCCGATCGTGTGAAGGAGGTTTATCCTCGCCGCCGGCCTTCCCTGATGTCGCACGAGCCGGGCCTGGAAGTCGTCCCAGACTTCCTTCGTGTCGGCGCCGATGCGCATCAAGGGGAAATGCGCGTAGGAGGATTCGAGGGGAGCCCCGCATCCAAGCCAGGCCAATGGCAGGCCCTTTGCGTTTTTCGCCCGGGAAGCAAGGCGAGAAACGACGCGCTCGTACTGTTCCCAGGCGGCGCCTCCGCCTTGCCGCATGCCTTCGAGAAGGCCCGCATAGAGGAAGTCGAGCTTGAGATAACGGTAGCCCCAATCATCGACGATGGTTGCAAAAATCGAATCGAGCCAGTCGCCGACCTCGGGCAGGGAAAGATCCCAGGCATGGAAATCGCCGGTCCAGTGATTATTCCACCCAGCCACGACCGGCCGTCCCCGGGCGTCGCGAAGCAGCCAGTCGGGATGTTCGATAGCCGCCCGGCTGCCCCGCTCGACGATGAAAGGCGCGATCCACAGACCGGGAATCAGGCCTTCGGCCTCGATGTCGCGTGCGAGGGTCGCCATGCCTCCGGGAAATTTCCCCGCGTCGGGCGACCAGTCGCCGATCGCCGACTCCCATCCATCGTCGATCTGAAAGACCGTCGGCTTCCCTCGCCGAATATAGTAGGTATTGATAAGGTTATCGTTCAAGGCGATGGCGGCCAGGTCGGAACGAATAATCGCCTCGTCGATCTTCGTATAATGATTGTACCAGGATTCATAGCCGCCGGGCACGGGCGTCTCTTCCCCTTCCCCCGGAGCTCCGAGAAAAGCCAGGCGGGCGAAACGTCCCGGGTCGGCAAAATGAGCTCGGAAAAAGTCCCTTTCGGCGAAGAAGCCCTCGAGGTAGGCGAAGGCGATCGTCGCCACCACCTCGCCCTCGCGAAACGAAGCGCCGCGCGCCTGGATCTCGACTGCCGTCGCGAGGCTCTTCCTGTCGACCCTGAAGGCCAGGGGAGCTCCCGCGATCCGCGCGCCCCCGGCCGCCACACCCGGGCCGAGGGAAACGAGGACGATCCGTTGCTCGCCGATCCGTATCCTCGTGAAGAAATGCGACAGGATTTCCTTTTTCCCTTCGCGTGGACCCGGCCGATAGACATAGGTGTTAAGGGCCTCGATGACGATCGCGGGGCGGACGCGTTCGCTCATCCCCAGCTCTCCGGCAAAGGACCAGGACTGCCACCCGTTTGAAAACACGAGGCGCGCGGCCCTGTCATCGAAGGCCGCCCTCGTCGTCGCGTCGAGGCCGAGGATGTCGGCGAGTTCGGCAAAGTCGACCTCGAACAGACGAAGGGCTATCGGATCGACCTGCATGCTCCTTCGGGCCTTGACCGAAAATTCGAAGCCGTGCCCCCCTTTGGACGCGACCATTTCGACACCAAAGCTCTCGTCGACGCGCATGTGGCACTCCTGGCCGGGTCCCGAGCGAAAGAGGCTGAACAGGCCCTGCCCCTCCAGTATATCATTGCCGTCCCATGATCCGCCTGTATGCATTTCTCGGAAACCATGGCCGCGAATATAGCGGCAACCGCCACAACGTCGCCTGGCATTTCCTCGAGTGCCTCCCTTTTTACGGCGACCTCCGTTGGGAGCGCAAGTTCAAGGGTCGTTACGCCCAATGGGAAGGCCCGAAGGGTCGGCTGTGGTTTCTTGCGCCGGAGACCTACATGAATCTTTCCGGCGATTCGGTGGCGGAACTCGCGCGCTTTTTCCAAATCGCTTCCGGCGAAGTACTCGCCATCCACGATGAATTGGAGCTGCCCTTCGGAACCTTCGGATTCAAGATGGGTGGAGGCCTTGGCGGACACAACGGCCTGCGTTCCCTCGAAGCCCGGCTCGGCACGCGGGATTTCGCGCGGCTCCGCTTCGGCATCGGCCGCCCCGACCACGACGACATAGCCGGCTATGTGCTGTCGGACTTCCGGCGTGAGGAACGCGAGAAGCTCGAGGTGGAGGTCTTCCCCAAAGCGGCCGCGGCCTTCGAACTATGCATCAAAGATGGCTTCGAAAGCGCCTTGGCCGCATACCCCAAAGTCCGCGCCATCGAGGGCTGATGCCCGGGCAAGGTCACGGGAAGAGCGGGCCGCCGCGTGGCAGAGTCAAGGGGCGACCCGCGACCGCATCAGGCTGTCAGGCGCCGCGCCAAGGCGGCCCGAGACCCTCCCGTCAAAAGATGAGTTCTTTGAGGCGCTTGTCGTCGCTGCGCCAATCGGGATCGACGCGGACCCGCAGCCGGAGCCTGATCGGATAATCGAAAATTCCCGCCAGATCGGCCTCCGCTTCCTCTCTGATCCGCTTGATCATCGAGCCGCCCTTTCCGATGAGAATGCCTTTCTGCGATTCACGCTCGACCACCAGATCGTATGCCGCCTCGAGGGTTCCGTCCTGTTCGCGCGAGGAATCTTGATAGGCCACATACACCGCGTGGGGAAGTTCTTCGCGACTACGGAGCATGACCTTCTCGCGGATGATCTCGGCGATGCGGAAAACAGGCTCCTGGTCGGTGTAGTACTCCTCGGGATACCAGGTCGGCCCTTCCTCGGCTCGCGAAAACAGCAGCGCCAGCAATTCCTCAAGGCCGCTTTTCGCGAGGGCGCTTATGGAAAGAACCGGCGACCCGGCCAGTCGAGCCGCCACGAAGGTTTCCGCCTCCGCGGGGTGACTCTCCTTCGCGTCGACCTTGTTGATCGCGACGACAACCAGCTTCGAGACGGGCTTGAGCGCCTCGACGAGGGCTTCTTCCTCCCGTCCCGGTGGCCTCGTCGAATCGAGAAGGTAGAGGACGATGTCGGCGTCGCCAAAGGCCTCTCGGGCCACGTTGCCGAGGCGCTTGTTGAGTTTCTTTTCCGAAAGATGGAAGCCGGGAGTGTCCATCAGAACCAACTGTCCCTCGGGTCGATTCAGGATGCCGCGCACGGCATTGCGCGTCGTCTGCGGCACGGGCGAGACGATCGACACCTTGCCCCCGCACAGTGCGTTCACGAGGGTTGATTTTCCCGCCGAAGGTCTGCCGACCACGGCTACGAATGCCGATTTCGCCATATATCCCTCACTCGAAATAATCTTGGGGAGGCTCGCGCCCCGTCCAAATGCGGAACTGCTCCGCCGACTGGTGGCGCAACATGCCAAGGCCATTGCCTGTCATGCACCCCGCTTCCTTGGCTCTCTTCAGAAACGGCGTTCTTTCGGGATTGTTGATGATGTCGAAGACCGATTCCCGGCCGGTAAATTCGTACCAATCGAGAGGATCGCCGGCCTCCTCCCCATTCATGCCGATGCTGGTCGCGTTGACGATGAGATCCGAGTGGTCGAGAACAAGATCCAGGGCCCGCTCATCATTGTATGCCCAGGCGAAATCGTGATGGCGCGCGAGAGCTCGCGCCTTGGTCAAGGTTCGGTTGATGACGAGCCCCGAAGCTCCGAGTCGGGCCAGAACCAAGGCGACGGCGCGGGCCGCGCCGCCGGCTCCAATAAGGGTGACGCGGAGGCCATGGAGGTCGGTGCGCCCGAGGAACTCGCGAATCGCCCGCTCGAAGCCGATCGTATCGGTATTGTGCCCGCTCCAGCCGCCCTGCGGCAGCCTCGCCAGGGTGTTCACCGCGCCGACAGCCTGGGCCTCCGCAGAAACCGATGTGAGGAGAGAGAGGATCGATTCTTTGTGCGGAACGGTGATCGCGGCTCCTTCAACCTCTACGGCGGCGAGAGCGGCCAAGAGCCCGGCAGTATCGTCGGCCGGAACCGGCAGGACGATGGCGTCGATGCCGGCCCGCGAAAATGCCGCGTTATGAAGGCCGGGCTGGCGTGAGCCGAGGCAGGAGACGCCGCCGCCAAGGGCGAAGACCGCGGATCCGGAACCAAGGCGTCGAAACCGATAGGTATCGATGAGGGTCGCCGGATCGAGCTGACCGGGGGCGGCGGTGGAGAGCCCTGCTGCGATGGCGCTCGTAAAAGCCATGCTCGAGCCCAAACGATCCGCCAGCACCGTTGAGGGGAATCCAAAGGCGCCCAAACCGAGCACGATCTTTTCGCGGGAAGAGGTCCGCATGGCCCATTCCGCGAGTCGCGCGAATTCGCCGGCATTGCGACAAGCCGCGCCTATCTTGGGAAGCTCTTCGGGATCGGCGGCGATTTCTTCCCACGCGGCATCAAGGTCCTCCGGGAGGCCTTCGAGAAAATACCGTGACCTGATGATCCTCGTGCCGAAAATGCGGCAGGCTTCCTCGATCGCGGAAATCCGAAAATCGTCTTCCAGTTCGACATAGGTGAAATTGGCCGAGGTGTCGCTGCGGGCATGGGTCAGTCCCTTGGCCATCATTACGAGCCGCACGCCCTCGCCTTCCTGGAAAGAGCCGCCGTCGACCTTGCGCCGCACGGTGAGGATGCAGGGCAGGCCTGCGCGCTCCGGGAAGGCGCGAAGGTGCAGCATCTCTCCCATTTCCAGGAAATCGGCCC